>DASVWO010000361.1:0-13314 GCA_036393165.1 Polyangiaceae bacterium
CGGCAAGAAGCTGCGCGCTCCGCTCGTCATCGCGTCGATGACCGGCGGGACCGAGGAGGCGGGGCGCATCAACCGCGAGCTGGCCTCGATCGCCGAGGAGCGCGGATACGGCTTCGGGCTCGGGAGCCAGCGCGCGATGCACGTTCGCCCGGGCGCGGGCTCCACCTACCGGGTGCGACAGCTCGCGCCGAGCACGCTGGTCCTCGGCAACGTCGGCGTCGTGCAGGCGCGCGCCATGACCACGAGCGAGGTGCGGGTGCTGCTGGACGAGGTGGGCGCCGACGCGCTCTGCGTGCACCTGAACCCCGCCATGGAGCTGGTGCAGCCCGGGGGCGACCGCGACTTCACCCAGGGCGTCGCGACAATCGCCCGCCTCGTGCGCGACCTCGGGTTGCCGGTCGTCGTGAAGGAGACCGGGTGCGGCCTCTCGCCCGCCGTGGGGCGACGGCTGCGCGACGTCGGGGTGGCGCACGTCGACGTGTCCGGGGCTGGCGGCACCTCGTGGGTCGGCGTGGAGACCAAGCGTGCGGAGGCCGCGGGCGACGACCGAGCGCGCACGCTGGGAGAGGCACTGTGGGACTGGGGCGTACCGACGGCGGCGTCGGTCGCCCTCCTCGCCCCTCTCGGATTCTCGACGATTGTCGCGACGGGGGGCATCGGCAGCGGGCTCGACGTGGCACGCGCCCTCGCCCTCGGCGCGTCGGCGGCGGGCATCGCCCGGCCCGTGCTCCGCGCCCTCGCGTCGGGAGGGCGGGCCGGGGCGATCGCCGCGCTCGAGGCCATCGAGAACGAGCTTCGCTCGGTCATGCTGCTCACCGGGAGCCGTGACGTGACGAGCCTGCGGCGGACGCCGCGCGTCGTCGTGGGCGAGCTGGCCGCCTGGATCTCTCAGCTCGCCGGCTGAAGTGATATTCTGGGTCCGATGAGCGACAAGAAGGGCCGGCCGCGACGCAGCGATCGGCCCGAGTCCGCGGTCGCGGCGGAGCTCAAGCAAAAGCGCGACGCGTTCCTGCACACGTTCTTCAAGCGCGGCGCGGAGCTCACCGACGAGCTGGTGCACGAGAACAAGAAGCTGCGCGACACCATCGCGAAGCTCGAGGAGGACAACGCCTCGCTCAAGACGCAACTCGCGAGCGACCGCGCCATCCGCGACGCCCTCCGCAAGATCGAGGATCTGGAGCGCGAGAAGTCGCGCCTCCTCTCGTCGATGCACGAGCAGGAAGAGATCACCGGCAAGATCACCAACCGGTTCGCCGAGGTCGAGTCGGAGCTCGAGAGCTTCGCGAACCTCTACGTCGCGAGCTTCCAGCTCCACATCTCGCTGGGCCTGCCCACGGTGATGCGGCACGTGAAGGAGCTGCTCGTGCAGCTCGTCGGCGCGAAGTCGCTGGCGGTGTACTTCGTGGACGAAGCGCGGCGCAAGCTCGAGCCCATCGCGAGCGACGGGGTGGACCTCGCGAGCGTGCCCGCAGTACCGGTGCAGGATGGCGCGCCCGGCAACGCCGTCGCGGCCGCGATCGAGCGGGCCTTTCTCACGGGGGTGCCCCACGTCGCCGACGGAGACGTCCGAACCGAGCCGGCGGCGTGCATCCCCCTCCACATCGACGATCGCAACGTGGGGGTGGTCGTGGTCTACGCGCTGCTCGAGCAGAAGCGGCGATTCCTCACGGTGGATCGCGAGCTCTTCAAGCTGCTCGGTGCGCACGCGGCGGGAGCCATCGTGGGCGCCTTCCACCACACGCGTACCGACGGCAAGCTCCCCACTCCGGAAGAATTGCGGGCTATAACGGGCTGACGATGGCGAGCACCTACTCTTGCTTGGTCGTCGAGGACTCGCCGATGATGCGGCAGCTCCTCGTCCTCGCGCTGTCGCGCGTGCGCAACCTCAAGGTGACGGAGGCCGACGACGGGGTGGACGGCCTGCGCAAGCTCGCTGGCGGCAAGTTCGACATCATCATCACCGACATCAACATGCCCATCATGGATGGGCTCAAGCTCGTCAAGCGCGTGCGGAGCGACCCGACGCACAAGGACGTGCCCATCGTGATCATCACGACCGAGGGTTCCAACGAGGACCGCTCGCGCGCGCTGCAGCTCGGCGCGAACGCGTACATCACGAAGCCGATCCAGGCTCCGCAGGTCATCGCGAAGGTCAAGGAGCTGCTCAAGATCGAGGCCTGAGGTCCCGCCGAAGGCGGGCCGACGGCGCGAAGCGCCGCTAGACTGGTGTGGTGCGGGTCAAGATCTGCGGCATCACGACGCTCGAGCAGGCATGGACCTGCGTGGAGCTCGGGGTGGACGCGATCGGCGTGAACCTCGTGGAGAGCAGCCCCCGGCGCGTCGACGAGACGCTCGCGGCCCGGATCGCGCGAGAGGTGGGTGATCGCGTGCTCGTCGTGGCCGTCGTGGCGAACCGGAGTGTCGCGGCGCTGCGCGAGATCCGCGCGGCCACCGGAGTCGGATGCCTGCAGCTCCACGGCGACGAGCCGCCGGCCGACGTCGCGGCGCTCCTGCCGCACGCTTACAAGGCGGTGCGCGTCGGGGCGTCGGCCGACGTCGCGGCGGCGGACGCGATGCCCGGCGACTACGTGATGGTCGATGCGCGCGTCGAGGGGGCACTCGGGGGGACGGGGCGAACGGTCGACTGGGCCCTCGTCGCGCCGCTCGCGAAGCGGCGCAAGCTGGTGCTCGCGGGAGGGCTGACGCCCGAGAACGTGCGCGGCGCGATCGCGGCGGTGCGGCCGTGGTGCGTCGACGTCGCGAGCGGCGTCGAGAGCGCGCCCGGCGTCAAGGATGCGGGCCAGCTGGCCGCGTTCGTGCGCGCGGCCCGCGGTGCGTGAAAGAGAAAGGCGCTCTCGGCGGCGTACGAAACCTCGACGCCGCTCGACGAGCGCCTTTCGATGCACGGACACATCAGAACGACGGAAGTCCTCCCCCGCCGAAGCCGCCCGGTGCGCCACCGAAGCCGCCCGGTGCGCCACCGAAGCCGCCCGGCGCGCCGCCGAAGGCGACCGGCGAACCGCCGAGGCCTTCGGGAGAGCCGAACCCACCCGGCGAACCGAACCCGCCCGGCGAGCCGTAGCCACCGAGGGGGGAGCCCCCGAAGGCGGACGGCGAACCGTAGCCACTCGGACTCCCGAAGCCGCTCGGGCTTCCGTAGCCACTCGGGCTTCCGTAGCCACTCGGGCTTCCGTAGCCAGTCGGCGAGCCGTAGCCATTCGGCGAGCCATAGCCGTTCGGCGAGCCATAGCCGTTCGGCGACCCGTAGCCGTTCGGCGACCCGTAGCCATTCGGCGACCCGTAGCCATTCGGTGACCCGTAGCCATTCGGCGAGCCGTAACCGTTCGGCGAGCCGTAGCCATTCGGCGTCCCGTTACCGTTGGGCGTCCCGAAGCCGTTCGGATTCCCAGGCTGCGAGTTGCTCGGGTTGCCGAAGTTGTTCGGGAGCTGCTGGTTCACCGGATTGCCGAAGCCCTGCGGCGGCCCGTTGCCGTTGTTCGTCGGCGTCAGGCTCGAGGGCATCTGCGGCGGGTTGCCGAAGCCCGACGGCGGCTGGTTGTTCTGGTTGTTGAAGTTGCTCGGCACCGGCGGCGGATTGAAGCTCGGCGCGGGCGGAGGATTGAATCCGCTCGGTGCCGCGCTCGCGGCGGGCGGCGGTTGCGACTCGCTCGGCGTGGTGGAGCTGGGCGCAGGACTCGGCTCGGTGCTCGGAGCGGGCTCCGAAGGCATCGCGGTCGACGCCGGAGTCGTGCCCGCGGGCGCTTGCTGGTTCGCGACCGGAGTCGTGGCGTTGCTGGGCGCCACGGGTGCCGGCGTGTTGGTGGCCGCCGGCGCCGGCGTGGTGGTCGAGGTCGCGGGCGGATTCGACGGAGTGCCGGCGCTGCTCGGTTCGGTAGGCGGCGACGATTGAGGCGTCGATCCGGTGTCGGCTCCCGAGCAAGCGGTGAGAGCGCCCACCGCGGCCGCCGCAGACAAAACGTAGATGAACGTGGAACGCATGGTAGGGCCCCCCTTGAAGCCCGGCGCACACGTTCATGCAGCGTGCCGAACGGTTCGCTCGCAATCTCGAGCGCGCTTCACCGCGACGCAGTCGACGGCACAAAGCCCCGACGTGGCGGCAGCGCCGCGGAGCGGCTCACTCCCAGACGAGCGCTGTGCGCTTCACGATGGCGGCGGCGAGATCCGGTTCGCGCTCGATGCCGTCGAGCAGCACATCCGCCGGCGTCTTGCCCTGGGCGACGAGCTTGCGCAGTGGTTCGAGGTAAATCCGCTCGTCTCTGCCGGTCGCGTCGAGCCGCCCACGGCGTTCGAGGCCACCCTCGGCGATCGCGACGACGCGCTCTGCGACTTCCGCCAGCGGGCGACCACGGAACGGAGCCCGCAGCCCCTCCTTCCATGCGCGCGTGCGGAGCTCGGCCACCTCGTCGTGCGTCCACCCGGTCACGAGCGCCTCGGCCTCGGCGAGGGCGCGCGCGTCGTAGAGGATCCCGGTCCACACCGCGGGCAGCGCCGCCTTCATCTCGGTCGACTGGGCGTCGGCGCCGCGGATCTCGATCGTCTTCTTCAGCCGCACCTCGGGGAACAGCGTGTTCAGGTGCGTCTTCCAGTCCTCCATCGTCGGGTGATGGCCCTCGAAGCCGCTCTTCCAGAAGCTCCGGAAGCTCTGACCCGTGTTCACCACCTTGTGCCCGTCACGCTTGAACATGAACATGGGCACGTCGAGTGCCCACTCGACGTAGTCGCCGAAGCTCGCCTCGTGCTTCCACAGCGCCGGCACCAGCCCCGCGCGATCCGGGTCGACGTCGAGCCAGACGCGCCCGCGGTACGTCAGGCCGCCGTGCGGTTTCCCCTCCTTCCAGGGGCTGTTCGCGAACATCGCCGTCGTCGCCGGCGCGAGGGCGAGCGCCACGCGCATCTTGCGCATCGCATCCGCCTCGCTGTCGTAGTCGAAGTTGCCCTGCACCGTGCAGGTGCGCAGCATCATGTCGAGCGCGTGGGCGCCGCGCGTCGGCAGATACTCGCGCATGATCCCGTAGCGCTGCTTCGGGACCCACGCGTAGTCCTCGCGTCGCGCGAACGGCTGGAAACCGACGCCCAGCCACGTGATGCCCATCGCCCGCGAGATCGGCCCGATCTCGCGCATGTGCTCACGCAGCTCTGCCGTGACCTGGTGGATGGTCTCGCACTGGCTGCCCGAGAGCTCGAGCTGACCGCCCGGCTCGAGAGTGACCGATGCGCCCTTTCTGGCGAGCGCGATGACCGGCGCCCCCTCGTGCTCGCGCTCGGGCATCCACGCTCGCTTCTCCGCCAGCTCATCCAGGATGCGGACGATGCTCTTGTCGCCCTCGTAGGGGATGGGCATCCGCGTGGCGTCGAAGATTCCAGCCTTCTCCACCTCCGGACCGATGCGCCAGTCCGCGCGCGGCTTGCATGCCTCCACGAAGGGGCGCAGCAGGTCGTCTCTCCGCCGAATCGGCTCGAGGTCGCGGGGCTCGGTCGTCGTCACAGCGGCGGCTCGGAGGAGAGTCGGGGTCACGTGCCTACACGTTGGATGCCGGCAGGGCTCGAGCGGTTGCCTCTCGTAACCCACGCCGAGCCTGGACGGTAGTGAAATGCGACGTGGCTCACGAACGAGCTCAGTCGATGGGCCACTCGAGCGCGCCGCTCGGCGGCAACGCATCGGCGGATGATGATTCGAGCGCCACGCGCGCGGGCAACGCCTTGCCGCTCGACAACGCTCGCCACCAAGGCTCGATGCGCTCGGCGCGAGACGGCTCGACCGGCTCGCCGAGGCGCGGCATCACCACGTGCGATCCGTGCCGCGGCGCGAGCTCCACGAGTGTCTCGGCCGGCTCGTCCCACGCATGCATCGCCAGGTTGAAGGTGCCCCAGTGCACCGGCAGCAGGCTCCCGCCCCCGAGGAGCGACAGGGCCTTCAGCGCATTCTCCGGGCCCAGGTGGATGTCACCCCACGCGAGATGGAACGCGCCCACTTCGAGCATCACCAGATCGAACGGACCGAGGCGGCGGCCGATCTCGGCGTACTCCGGCGTCAGCCCGGTGTCGCCACTGAAGAACACGGAGTGCATCGGCCCGCGAACGACGAACGACGACCACAGGGTCGCATTGCGCCCGCCGAACGCGCGTCCGGAGAAGTGCTGCGAAGGCGCCGCGGTGATGCGCACGCCACCACGACGCAGCTCGACGCTCTCCCACCAATCGAGCTCGGTGATTCGCTCGCCCGGGACGCCCCACACCTCGAGGTGTGCGCCGACGCCGAGCGATGTGATGAAGGGCACGTCGCGCGTCCTCGCGATCTCGACGATCGTCTTGCGATCCAGGTGGTCGTAGTGGTCGTGCGAGACGATCACGGCGTCGATCTCGGGCAGCGCCGACAGCGGCACGGGCACCGGCTGGAACCGCTTGGGGCCCGCGAAGGATACGGGCGACGCCCGCCCGCTCCACACCGGATCGGTGAGCACGCGCACGCCGTCGATCTCCACGAGCACCGTCGAGTGCCCGAGCCAGGTGACCCGGAGACCCGTTTCGGCGGTACGCACCCAGCCGGAGCGCGGATCCACCGAGGGCAGCCGCCGCGGCGGGGTACGTCGCTGCCCACCCCAGAGGAACTCCGCGATGGTGGGCATGGCGGTGCCCTTGCGAAGCCCGGGAACCACATGGCTCGGGTTGCGGAAGGCGCCATCGACCCATTGCGCCGAGGCGCGCACGCGCTCGAGCCGAAGGCCTGCGCCCTTGCCGATCGATCCGGCCATGTTCCTTGGATGCAGCACGCCGCCGGGTGGTCGCAGGGGAGGAAAACCGAGCCGCCGCCGTACGTGCGGCCGGGAGAACCAGGAATGATCACGTCCCTCGATCGCGCGGCAATGACAGCGCCCCTCCGTCTCGCCGTGTCGATCTGCGCCCTCTTCGGGCTGCTTTTCACCATGACTGGATGCGGGGCGCTGGGTGCCATGGCCAACCCCAAGGTGGCCTGGGCCATCCAGGATCCCGCGCCGATGTCCGTCGTCGTCCGCCGCGCCGACGCCGCCGACGCGACGGCCACGCAGGTGGACCGCCTCCTCACCGCGACCCCCGCGAGCCCCGACGCCGACTGGCTTCAGAAGGTCGGTCCGAAACCGGAGGACGCGGCGGGCGAGGTGAAGGCGATCAAGAGCGAGCCGATGTACGCGAGGTCGCAGGCGCGCGTCGTCCCCGCGGAGGTCTGGGCCCGCATCCTCGGCGACATCCAGAGCACCGGCGGGACCTCGCCGAACCTGCTCGCCATGATCTCGAGCGATCTCGCTGAAACCTACGCCACGATCTCCGCCAAGGAGGCCGACATCGCCGACGCGAGGGCGCAGCTCGAGGCGGAGAAAGCGGCGAAGGACGCCAAGGACGTGAGCGACGACGAGAAGAAGGCTCACGAGAAGGCCATCGACGAGCTGGACGAGAAGATCTCGAAGATGGAGGACGAGGTCGACCCGCTCCGCAAGAAGTTCCTCGCGGCGGCGAAGGACGCGGCCCAGAACGCGCAAGCGAGCACGCGCGACGCGGTGGGGCCGGCGCTCGTGAACCTGCGGCAAGCCGTCGACGACGCCAGCATCGCGGACGGCGCCGCGGCGGTGCGCTTCCCGCTCGCTCTCAAGTCGCTGCCCGACTCGCTCATGGAGGTCGTGCCCGCCATCGTGGCCGACATCGTCGAGGAGCAGACCGGCAAGCGGCCGACCATGAACGGCTTCAAGCCCGACGTGAAGCTCGACGGGCTGGACGTGAAGCTCACGCTGAACGGGTTGAGCCAGGACGATCTGGGCACGATGAGCATGGGCGACCTGACCACGGAGGCGATCTCGCGCACGAAGAAGTGGGTGGGTCACGCCCTCGCGATCATCGCGGCCGTGTCGTCCACGAAGGACAGGCTCTCGTTCGAGCAGGACACGCTGGACGCGCTCCTCGATGGCTTCACGGCCGGCGGCTGGAAGAAGACGGCCGCCGCGACCATTCCGGCCGGCGATGATCCGAAGGTCGCTAGCGCGACGCCGGCCAAGCCGCGCGCGCACAAGAAGGCGTCTGCGCCCAGCGTGGGTGTGGCGAACGCGCAGTCGGCGAACGCGGCCGCCCCCGCCACCACGGCTCCCAGCGCGACGGACAGCAAGACGGACAAGGCCGCCCCTCCCGCCGCAACGCCACAGCCGACCGCGAGCGCGAGCGCAAAGGCCGACGCACCGGCGCCGACGCAGCTGACTCCCGGCATGCCGGCCGCGTGCGCCCAATATGCGGCGGCCGCCTGCAACGACCCGAGCCTGCCTCCCGAGATCGACCGGAAGGAGTTCTGCGCGGGCGTGTACAGACGCGTCAACGGTTACGCGAACGACGCAGATCCGGCCAAGACCTGCAAGGCGCTCCTGAAGTCACTCGCGCCGAAACGTCGCTAGCACCCGCGTGAGGAGCGTGTGCAGCGTCGCTCGCTCCCGTTCGGATAGATTCGCGAGCATCTCTTCCTCGGCGGCGAGGAGCGTCCCCAGGAGCCGCTCTCGCTTCGCGGCGGGCCACTTCGCGGCCTCGACACGTACGCCTCGACCGTCCTCCGGGTCCTTGACGCGCGCGACGAGCCCTGCCGCCTCCATGCGGTCGATCGCCGCGCTCAGCGTCCCGCTCGAGAGAGCGGCCTCGCGGCCGAGCTCTCCCATCGAGAGCGGGCCGCGCGTCCAGAGCAAGGTGAGCAGGTGCGCCTGCTCGGCCGAGACGCCGAACGGCTCGACGACCCGTCCGTAGCGGCGATTCTGCTCGCGAAAGAGACACGTGACGGCGTGCGGGATCGACCGGTCGAAGCGGTTGTCTTGCATACGAGATATATTCCTCGTATACAAACTATCACAGGAGGACCCGATGGCTCGCGCTCACCCGCGCATCGTCGAACTCGTCCGCGCCTCGGTCGATGCCGCGCGGGCCGGCAGGGCTCAACGGATGGACGGCGAGGGCACGGTGCCGGCGGCGCACTACGTCGATCCGGCCAGGACGCAGGCCGAGGTGGACGGGCTGTTCGCGCGTTTGCCCATCCCGCTCGCCTGCTCCGCGGAGCTCGCCGATCCCGGCACGACGATCGTCCGCGAGCTCGGAGGCGTGTCCCTCCTGCTCGTTCGAGGCCTCGACGGCGTCGCGCGCGGCTTTCGAAACGCGTGTCGCCACCGTGGTACCCGGCTGGTTCGGGAAGACTGCCGGACGAAGGCCTTCGTGTGCCCGTACCACGCGTGGACCTACGACCTCGACGGTCGGCTGCGTCACCTTCCGTGTGCCGACGCGTTCCCCTCGCTGGACTTCTCGCGCCACGGGCTCGCCCCGATCCACGTCGAAGAGCGACACGGGCTCGTCTGGGCATCGCTGTCCGGAGCAACCGGCGAGGTGCGCGCTTGGCTCGGAGCGCTCGACGACGAGCTCGCCTCCCTGTCGCTCGACACCCACGTCGTGACCCGGCGCGTCGCGCGCGAGCAGGAAGGAAACTGGAAGCTCCTCATGGAAGCCTTCCTCGAGGGCTACCACGTTCGCATCTTGCACAAGACGACGGTCGGGCCCTTCTTCGTCGACCAGGCGAGCATCGCGCAGCGGGAAGGCGTCCACGTTCGCCACGCGTCGCCGAGGAGAGCCGCAGTGGAAGCGAGTGATCCGTCGACTCTCCCACTCCGTGAGCTCGCCACGTTCGGCTACAGCCTCTTCCCTTGCACGGTGCTCATCGCGCACCCCGACTGGATCAGCCACATCGTGGTCCAGCCGCGCGGACCGAGCCGCTTTCTCTGGTGCCACTCCCAGCTCGTGCCGACGGGTATCGCGAGCCCGGAGGCCGAGGCGCACCTTCGTCGCTCCTTCGATCTGATCGAGGGGGCCGTGTTCCAGAAGGAGGATCTGTTCGTGATTGGAGAGATGCAGGCCGGCCTCGCCAGCGAGGCGAACACCGAGCTCACTTTCGGGCGGCTCGAGTCGGCGATCCTCTGGTTCCACGAAGCGGTGGATGCCGCCATCGGCCCGCACTAGCCACCCGCCGAGCGGGTGCTCTGGCGGACCCTCGTCACACCTTCCGCCTCGAGGCGGTGGGGTCGATTCGTTTCATGATTTCTTCTTTCTCTCCGCGAAGAACGCCTCCAGCCGATCGAGGCGCTCCGACCAGAAGCGTTCGTATCGGTTGGCCCATCGCGCGACGTCACGCAGAGGGCGAGCGTCGAGCGCGAGGAAGTGCTCGCGGCCTTGCTGCGAGCGCCGCACGAGCCCAGCCCGCTCGAGCACCTGGACGTGCTTCGACACGGCCGCGAGCGACATGGGGAGAGGATCGGCGAGGTCTGTCACCCGCACGGGGCCCTTCGCCAGCCGATCGATGATGGTTCGCCGAGTGGGGTCGGCGACCGCCGTGAGCACAGTGTCGAGGGACACGGACATTCAACCGATTGGTTTATTAACGCTCGGGCTGGGCGGTGTCAATCGGTCTCTGAGCGGTCAGATCCCCGTTCTCGCCTTGATGCGACCGACACGCACCGCATGCACCAGCGCCTCGTAGTCCCGCTCGTTCACGTCGGCGTAAGCCCTCGCGAACTGCGCGATCGCCTCGTCGAAGGCGTCTCCCTTGCCCAGGTAGGAAGCGATCGCGACGCGGTCGCCCGAGCGTGCGTGCGCCCGCGCGAGCGACCACCCGCAGATGGCGGCGTAGACCGACATGCTGCTCGGCGACATGCTCTCGATGACGAAGGACCCCTTCCAGTCGCGGAGCTGCCGGAAGTAGTAGTCGCGCGATCCGCCGTCGATCCCGGACGTCCGGCCCCAGCCGAGGAAGATGTCGCTCGAGCTCTGCATCATGCGCTGTCCCGCCACGACGCGCTGGCCGCTGTTCTGGTAACGGCTTCGCCCCAGGTAAGGCTCGAGCACCGACGCCTGGGCCTGTTTGATCTGCAGGAACAGGGGGTCCTTCCGGTCGACGCCCATCAGCAGCACGATCCAGCAGCGCGTGCCCACGCTGCCGACGCCGACGGCCTTTCGCGCGAAGTCGACCACGCGATACTGCTCGAGGAGCGCGCGACGGTTACCGGGGAGGCTCGCGCGGTACCAGCGGAACATCCCCCGAACCGCCTCCTCGAATCGCTTTCGCTGCGCGGGGGCGAAGAGCTCGTCGATGGGCACGACGAGCGGCGGGCTCGAGACGATGCGCAACGTCCTGCCGGCCACGCGCGTCAGTCGCTCGAAGGCGTGCTCGCTGTCGCGGGTGAGCGCCTTGCGCACGGCCTTGCGCTTCCGTTTCAGCTCCTTGCGGGGCAAGCGCTTCTGGTACTCGGCCATGGCGGTGTCGATGTCGAGCCGCGCGTACCAGACGTCGAGGTTGCCCTGCGCAGCGAAGTCGATCATCGCCGTCCGGTACGACCGCACCAGCTCGTGGATGGTCGCGTGCCGGATCGCGGGCGTGAAACCGTCGGCACGGCCGGCGATCTCGAAGCTCGTCGCGAGGCGCTTGAGGTCCCACTCCCAGGGGCCGGGCAGCGTCTCGTCGAAGTCCGTGACGTCGAGCACGTGATTGCGCTCCGGCGTCGCGAACATGCCGAAGTTCGCGAGGTGCATGTCGCCGCAGAGCTGCGCCTGCAGGCCGCTGGTGGGCGTCCTCGACAGGTCCGCTGCCATGATGACCGCGGCGCCGCGGTAGAAGCTGAACGGAGAGTCGATCATGCGCCCGTAGCGCACGGGGACGAGCTCGGGGATGCGGTCTTGCACCTGCTCCTCGACGAGCGCGAGAGGATCACGCGTCGTTGCGAGGTTCAGGTCCGCGTGGAGCTCGCGCGGTACGGTCGCCCGCGCCATGCGCCCATGAGCGACGCGCTGCTCGCGCGTCGGGTGCGCGATCCTGGCGAGACTCGGCAGAGTGCTGACGGGCTGCGCTGTCACGCAGATCGGCCACGTGCAATCCCGAGGCCGGTCGTCGGCCCAACCGCGTCACCCAGGAATGAGATTCAGCGACTCCTTGAAGTAGTCGTCGGACCCCAGACCGAAGAAGGCGTAGTTGAGCACGACGGACACCGCAGTCCCGAGCCCCACCCACAAGAGGAGGCGGGGCCAGCTTCGCCGAGGGTCGATCGCCGCGACGACCGCCCACGCGATTGGAGCCGACACGAAGTGTGTTGCGAAGAACGACAAGGGCAGCACCAGCTTTGCTGGCCAGTAGATCGCCACTCCGACGGCGACACGAGCGAGCGCGAGCAGGGCCGCGCGCCTCCTCGTCAGCTTGAATACGACGTGCGCCAGCACGCCGTAGACGAGCCACTGCACCGGAATCGCCAGCAGGACCACCGAGACGAAGCTTATTCGACTGTGACCTCGCGTGCGCCACCGCTGCTGTCGCGGGGTATCTGCACGTGCAACACGCCACTCTCGACGCGAGCTTTCATGTCGTCCGTGCGAAGCCCAGGCGGCAGCGGGATCACGCGCCGGAACGGACCGAAGGAGTTTTCGGTGTGCCGGATTTTCGAGTCACCGAGCGGTGACGGATTGCGTTGCCCCGAGACTACGAGCAAACCACGCTCCGTCTTCACTTCGATGGCATCGCGGGTGGTGCCCGGCACGTCGATGGTGACGAGCAGTTCGACAGCGGTTTCGTAAACCGAGACAGCCGGTGACCAGGGCGCCGTGGAAGGGCGCCCCAGGGTCGACGTGAGCACGTCGCGCAACCGATTCAGTTGCTCCTCGACGTGCTGCACGGGATCCGTTTCCTCGGGAATCGGCGCATATGGAGTATTGGACACGGGCACGTCTCGTCCCGTGATCGTGCGATAGAGGTGAGTCACTCGACCCATCGTGTCATCGATATCCATGGTCCCTCCTGCCAATTTGGGCGGCTGCGTCGGACTCTTTTCGCCGGTGTCAGCCGGTGTAGCCAGCGAAACCAGTGCCGGGGGCAGCTCCGATGCAGTCGGCGGAACCTCGTCGGGCGGTGAAGACTGCTCCGTGGTGGTCGTCGTCGTTCGTGCTGCGTCAGTTGGACGAGATGAATTGGGCGTTCGCTTCGCCATGGTCCCCCTCGCTTGATGTGCGTCGACGGTTGGAGTTCGACGCGTCTCGAGAGTCGTTGCTCTCTACGGGCTGGCGAACGTCGAGGTCAATTCCTTTGTTGTGTGAGGCGCGTGACATGTCGAATTTCCGCGTTCGAGGCGGAAGAGGACGCTCACCGGATGACGACCTCGACGGAGAAGAAGATCGTCGCCGCGCTCCATGACGTCACGCCGTCGGCGCCGGACGCTTGACGGTCGGGCGCGCGGTCTTCTTGCGGTCGAAGATACGCACGCGGCGCAC
>DASVWO010000362.1:0-2050 GCA_036393165.1 Polyangiaceae bacterium
CGCCCTTCGAGTGTCAGGGGTTCATCTCGAGCGACGTGACGGTGGACAGCGCCGACGGCAAGGCCACCGAGGAAGACCTGTCGCTGACCTGCAACATGCCCAACCTCGAGGGCTGACCCGGGCGCCGTGCGCCGCAACCTGGCCGAGCCGCCCGACGTGCCCCCAGAGCGGCTCTGGCGCTCGCTCCTCCCTCGCCGGCCTGAGCGGCGGCTGCGCTTCCGGTTCGATGTGGCGCCGAGCCTCCCGCTGTTCGTGCGTCCCGTGCCATCTGCCGCCGAGGCAGCGGCCCGCGACGAGCTCGCCAGCGTCCCCGACGTGCTGCGCGACGAGCTCGAGGTGCGTTCGCTGGTCGCGCTGGTGCTTCACACGCCGGCCGGGCTCGCGTTCGCCGATGCGGAAGCACTCGGCGCGCTCGAGGCGCACGAGCTTGCGGAGCTCGACGCCGAGGTGGCCACGGCCCTCGCCGACATCGCGCCCACGCTCGCCCGAAGCAACATGGATGCGTGGGGGCGCGCCCTGCGCGAGGGCGCCGAGCACCTTTCCAACGCGTCCGCCGCCGCGGCTCTCGCATCGTGCGTGGACGTCACTGCGTATGCCAGCGGCCGCGAGTGGCACGTACAGACGCGGCCGCGCCTTGATCGTTACTGGGGCCTGCCTACCGCGGAGATCCTCGATGGCCACTGGATGGCGTTCCAGGCGGCACGCCAAGCCATGAAAGATCGCAAGTGAAGCCGACCACCCAACCGACGATCCCTCCCGACCAGAAGCGCCTCTTGGACGACGGCTACCACCTCGCCGCTGCACTCGCCGCCCGGGGCCGCACCACGCACGTCTTCGACGTGGCTGACTTCTTCGGCATCGCAGGCAGGCCCATTCACCAACTCGCGATGCAGATCCTCCGCATCGGCGAGGAGACGGAGGCCACCGACGCCGCCCTGAAAACGCGCGCGGAGCAAGCCAAGCGCGCTGGCGCCGGCGAGGAGCAGGCGCGCGCCGACGCTGAGGCGCTCGAGAAGGAGCGCACGCTCGAGGCGATCTTTCGCGCGTGCCGCCGCGTCGACGAGAAAGGTCAGGCGACCGCGTGGGCGGCGTTCCCGGGGGTCGCGTGGCTGCGCGACAACCTCACCACCGACCAGACGGTCACGCTGCTCAACCTCTACGACGAGCTCAAGCGCAGGCGTGGCCCGGTCAAAATGGAGATCGACGACGAGCACGTCGAGGCCATCGCGGGGCATCTGGCGGATCATGCTGGCGACGACATCCCCGAAGCGTACCTCGCTCCATACCCTCGCTGGTTCCTCACGCACCTCATCGTGCTCGTGGCCATCAAACTGGCCGCGGCACGCCGTAGCGTCGAGGTGCTGCTCCAGGAGCGCGAGGCGTGGGCCGTGGAGCGAACCGCGCTAGAGACCTCCCTTGCGGCAGCGCGAGGCGAGCGGGTTCCCGAGTCGGACCAGGACGAGGAACCCTGATGTTCTCGGCGAACTTCCGTGTGCGGGGGAACGCGGCGCTTCGGTTCGAGGTCGCCTTCGAGGAGGCCGTTCACGAGATGAAGGCCATCCTCGATGCGGCCGCCGCTGAGGAGCGCGCGACCCACGCGTACCACAACCGCACGGGCGACCTGGAGGCGTCCACTTTCGCCAGCGACATCATCGAGGATGGCGACGCCCGCGAAGTGCAACTCGGCGCACGAACGGAGTACGCGCAGTACGTGAACGACCGCGGCCTCATGCGGATCGACGATCTCGCGCGCCGCGCCGAGGTCGATGTCCGCGCCGTGTTCGAGGGGCTGGCCAAGAAGATCTGACCGCCGATGGCCGACCCCATCATCTACCCCTTCCGCGTCGAGGGGTCCTCGGATGTCGTCTCCGCGATCCGCGGCATCCAGGCGGCGACGGCGGACATGGCGAAGGCCATGGAGGGCTTTGGGCGGGCGGCGCGGCAAGCTGGGGACGCTGCCAAGCGCGAGGCCGACAAGGCCGCGGCGGCGCAGGCGCAGGCCGCGCGCAAAGCGGAGGCCGAAGCGAAGCGGGCGGCCGAGACAGCCCGG
>DASVWO010000363.1:0-11033 GCA_036393165.1 Polyangiaceae bacterium
GCTCTCCGATCCATCGCGCGCAGATCGAGGCGCGCCTCCCGCTCGCGTCGTGGCCCTTCGCGGATACGCCCGACGAGCTGATGAAGGCCCTCGGCGCGCTGCCTCTGGTGAGCCAGCCCGGCGAGCGATGGCTCTATCACATGTCAGGCGAAATCCTGGGCGTCCTCGCCTCGCGCGTCTCCGGCAAGCCGCTGGGCGCCTTTCTGCGCCAGCGCATCTTCGAACCGCTCGGCATGAAAGACACGGCCTTCAGCGTGCCCGAGTCGAAGCTCGACCGCCTGCCGCCCTGTTACTGCACCGACCACGCGACGGGGAAGACGGCGGTGCAGGACGAGGCCCGCGGTCTCTTTGCGCGAGCGCCGGTCTTCGAGGGAGGCGCCGGTGGGCTCGTGTCGACCGCCGACGACATGCTCGCCTTCGGCCGCATGATGCTGCGCGGCGGCTGGTATGGGCGCGACCGCGTTCTCTCGCGCACCTCGGTCGCCGTGATGACGACGGACCAACTCACGGCGGAACAGAAGGAGACGTCGCCCTTCTTCCCCCACTTCTGGGACACGTGCGGCTGGGGCCTCGGCCTCGGTGTCATCACCCGGCGCAACGACGTCGGTCGCAGCCCCGGCACCTTCGGCTGGGACGGCGCGTTCGGCACCTCGTGCTGGATCGATCCCGCCGAGGACCTGGTCGGGGTCCTCATGACCCAGCGCGCTCCTGCGACGCTGGCCTACCCGGCCATCATCGGAGACTTCTGGACCGCCGTGTATCAGGCGATCGACGACTGATCGTCTCGGTGTCGAAGCTCGTCTCGTTCCCGATGACGGCGACGCGCCGCTCGTCGGAGGCGCTACTTGAGTGACCACTCGCCATCGATCTTCTCGTAGCGACGCTTGACCGCCGACCAGCCGATTCGGAACGCGCGAGCCTCGTCGCCGCCGTAGCGGTCGAATGCGTGGTTGTAGGCCTCGCGGAAGATGTCCTGCGCGTGAGGTGGCAGATGACTGCGCACGGCTGCGGGCAGATCGGCGTTGGTCACGTACGGCATGAGCCTCCTCCTTCCTCAGGCGAGCGCCCCCTCAGGTGCAGAACACGTACCCGCGCGCCACGACCAGCACCGTCACCCGAGCGAAGGACCGCGGGCGCATGGTTTGCGCGCAGCCGCAGGCGATGCACTCGACGGACTGCAGCGACGCGACGCACGAAACGCCGCGGGGGTGCGGCCGGTCCAGCGGGCGAATGCACGATAGAACGCCTGGAGGCGCGCGAACCCCACCTCGTAGGCGACCTCCAGGATCGACGTGTCGTCGCGCACCAGCAGCTGCTCGGCAAGCCGGCGACGCACGTCGTCCACGATCCGCCGGTGCGACGTGCCGTGCTCGCGCAGGCGGCGCTGGAGCGTTCGCTCGCCCATGGCGAGCTCGCGGGCGAGGCGAGAGAGAGCTTGGTCCCTCGCCCAGACGCTGCGGACGACGGCGGCCCGCACGCGATCGAGGAAGGGATCGCCGGAGTGGAGTTGGTGCTCCATGTTCGCGGCGCGAGCCTCGACGCGCGTGGCGGCTGCCGGATCGGGCGTACGCACCGGCAAGTCGAGCATCGAGGCGTCGAAGACCACGCCGTCCACGGGCTGACTGAAAGCAACGGTCGTCTGGAAGAGCGCGTCGTAAGGTCTGGCGTCAGCCGTGCGGTGCCTGAAGGTCACCGAGCGAAGGCGCAGCTTGTCGCCAGTCGCCTGGCGCGCACGCAGCACGTTGAGGGCGACCGCGATGTCGGTGAGCACGGTGCCGTGCCGCGCGCCGAGCGGAGCGCGCATCGATACGTGTGCGAGCGCTCCCCGCTTCTCGACGGCGAGCGAGACGCCCTCGGTGACCAGACTGTAGAAGTGGGAGGAGCGCGCGATCGCGTCGCGCAGAGAGCCCCCGGTCCACACGGCGTGATCGAACGTACCGAAGCTGCCGAGCGGCATGCCACGAGCGATGGTCAGCCCGAGGCTCCGGTCTCCGACGCGCTCGGCGACCGATGTGAGTGCGCGACCGGCGAGCGACCCCCGCACGAACGTCTCGGCGCCGGCCTGCTCGTCGACGCCCAGATCGCGCAGGAACGATGGAGGATCGACGCTCGCGCTACGGAGGCTCTCTGCCACGGGCCTCAGGATGAGGACGGAGAGGCCGGGCTCGCGATCCATCGCGCGCGGAAGAATACGCGACGCTCCGGACTGGCATCCCGTGCCGTTTCTCCATTCGCGACAATCGACGCAACGGAGACGGCGCGCAGGCCCGGCAACCCTGGACGGTGCGAGTGCCCGTATGCAGAGTACCGCCGCCATGGCCCGAGCTCTCTCCCCGCTCCTGCTCGTCGCAGTGCTCGCCTGCGGAAGCAGTGCCGGCTCGGGTGCGTCGTCGAACGACGACGGTGGTCCGTCCGGTTCGGGAGAAGATGGCGGCACATCGTCCTCGGGCCAGGATGCTTCGCCACACGATGGCGCCGCGGGCGGCGACGGGGGCACGCCGCCGCCGGCACCCCTCGATGCCGGACACGGCGAGGGCGGCCCGACACCCGATGCGCAGACCGATGCATCGCCGGGCAGCCCTGGCGTCTACGGCTCCGACGGACCCGATCCCGTGGGCACGGCGACCGTCCAGGTGCCAGGTCCCGCCGGAACCTTCTCGGTCACCGCGTACTACCCGATGGTCCCCGGCGCGCACCCGGTCGTCATCCTCTCGTCGGGCTTCTTCCAGACCGGTCTCGGGTACGCGCCGTATGCGAAGCGTCTCGCGAGCTGGGGCATCGTCACGTTCACGCGGGACGATCCTGGGCTCGGCGAGACGGCGCCCTCGATCGCGGCGGACGTCGCGTACATGGTCACAACCTGGCTGCCCGCAACGGCGGGGGACGCGTCACCACCCGCCTTCGGCGCCGTGGACACCTCGCGCGTCGGGCTCGCCGGTCATTCGCGCGGGGGTCAGGTCGCGCTCCTGGCGGCCGAGGGAGGCGCGCTCGGCCATGTGCGCGGCGTGTTCGGGCTCGACCCGGTGGATACGTCCACCAACGGCTCGCCCGAGGCGCGCATGCAGATCGCGACGATCGGGGTGCCTCTGGCCTTCGTCGGCGAGACCACCGACTCGGCGTCGAGCGGGTGCGCGCCGTCGACGGACAATTACCAGGTGCTCTACCAGGCCGCCGTATCGCCAGCCGTCGCAATCACCGCCGTGAGCGCGGACCACACGATGTTCGAGGATCCGAGCAACTGCTCCTTCTGCACCCTCTGTACGGCGGGTACGGCCAGCGCGGCGCAGGTGCTCGCCTACTCGGTTCGCTATCTGACGGCATTCTTCGCGCGCGTGCTGCTGGGCGATTCGAGCGTCGGGGACGCGTTTCAAGGCGCGGGTGCCAGCCAGGACGTCGCGGCGGGGCTCGTGCAGATCGTCTTGAAGTAGGTCAGGCGACCTCGGCGTCCATCTCGCGCGCCCGCTCGTCCAGATGGCGGCCATAGAGATGCGCCAGGAACGCGGTCGCTCCGCTCACGACGTGCGCCGTCCGCGGTGACGAGAACACCTCGAAGGCGTGCTGCGCATCGGGGATCTCCGCGTGGGCCACCGTCACGCCATGCGCGCGCAGCGCCTCGGCGAAGCGCCGCGACTCCGCAGGCGGCGCGACCGAGTCGCGATCCCCGTGTACGACGAGGAACGGCGGCGCGCCGGCGTGGACGCGTTCGATCGGGGATGCCTCCCGGTAACGGTCGGGGTGCGTCGCGCGAGACACCTTCATGATGGCGAACCGGAGCAGCAGCCCGAACTCGCGCGAGTAGGGCCAGTGCCCGTGTCGGTCGGCGAAGTCGTACACGCCGTACAGGCCGATGCACCCCCGCACGGCAGTGCTCACGTGCTCGAAGCCCGGCTGGTAGCGCGGGTCGTTCTCGGTGAGGGCGGCGAGGGACGCGAGGTGTGCGCCCGCCGAGTTGCCGCAGAGAACGACGAAATCGGGGTTCCCCCCGTACTCCTCCGCGTGCTCGCGCACCCACGCGAGGGCGCGCTTCACGTCCACGAGGTGCTCCGGGAAGGTGGCACGCGGGCTGACGCGATAATCGACCGAGAAGCAAACCCAGCCGCGTGCTGCGAGGTGACGCATGAGGGGAAGGCCCTGAAAGACGCGCATTCCGAGGACCCATCCTCCGCCGTGCACGTACACCAGGACGGGGCAACCGCTGGGCCGCGCCTTGGGACGATGCACGTCGAGACGCAGCTGCACGCCGCCGACGCGGGCGAAGGGAACGAAGCGTGTGGTCTCCACGTCGCGATGGCCGAGCGCGAACGGGAGGAGGATGCGGCGCCACGAGAAGGCGGACCCGATCCAGGAGCGGACGTCGGGCGGGAGGCGCGACTCGAAGCCCGGGCCGAGCCCTTCACGCAATGCCGCTTCGACGGAGGCACGAGCGCGCTCGCCGCGAAGGTGTAGGACCGCCAGGCCCCCGCAGGATGCAGCTGCGATCCCCACGGCCAGCGCACCGTTCGACGACGCGAGAGCGCCCGCGTGGATCGCCCACCCCGCAAGCAGCGCTTGCAACGCGAGGTGGTGCAGGGCGAGCTCGGTCGTCAGCCATCCGAGCATGCCGCTCGCGAGCGCCGGCAGCGACGGCCACCGCACGGGCCGCCACGCGTTGAGCGTGAGAACCGCTCCAGCGATGCTTGCCACGACGTACCAGCCCATACCGTCCCTCAGGTGCGCGAACGGTGGTGCCGATACCGCGTCGCGTCAAGGGCGAATCAACCTTCGAGACGCTAAGGATCCTCCTGCAGATTCGGTGATTTGTGAGGGTTGCGGGGCAAATGTATCACACGCCACCTTGACGCGTGATACACGCGGACAAAATGTATCACGCCATCGGAGGACCGCATGAGCGACATCCATGAAGGCCGGTGGCTGCAGTGGAAGGGGCGCGCCAAGCGCGCCTGGGGCGCGTGGATCGGCGACGCGCAGGTCGAGGCCGAGGGCAACGCGGACGTCGTGACGGGCGCAGTGCAGGAGTCGATCGGTGTCGCGAAGCGCGAGGCGTCACGCGAGGTGACGCGCGGGGCGGAGGCCATCGCGCGGCTCGCGAAGAAGGCGGCGCGGGCCATCGAGCGCTGACGCTCGACTAAGCCGCGACGTCATCGGCCGCGCGGCGCAGCGAGTCTATGAGCACTAGCGCGACGCCGGGGAGGATCCCGAACTGGATCTCGGGATGATGGCGCAGGAAGTACTTCGCCAGCCAGCCGAGGGACATCATGTCGAACTCGCCGTCGCCCTCGACGGTGCACGCGCGTCCGTCGTCGGTCGGCGTGAGCGTGAACCGGAGACGGATGTCTCGCGGCTCCCCTGCGGTCCAGCGCAGCTCCAGCCAGCGCTCGGCCTCGTAGGTCGCGTGCGCCTGGAACTGGAAGCCGACCGAGAAGAAGCCGATCTTGAACCGCAGCTCGAATGTGACGTCGTCCTCGCGTCTGCGCACACGATGGACCATCGGCAGGTGCCTCGCGTACCGCTCTATGTCCGACACGGCGGCCCAGACGACCGAGACGGGATGCTCGATGCGCGCGACGGCGGCTGCGCCCAGCGGCTTGCCGTCAGGCGCGGTGCGAACCTTCACCACGGGATCCATCCGACCACGCTAGACCCAGGAGACCCTCAAGCCGAGCTTCTCGTCTCCGCGGTGATCGGGCAGCTCGTGCCAATGCACGGTGCTGGCCAGCACTCCGGCGAGCGCCGCGTAGTACGCGCCCATCGCCGTGCGGAAGTACCGGATGCGCAAGAGGGGGCATCCCATGCAGACGATGTCGATGTCCTTGGGCCCGATCTTGTACGCGACGTGATCGCCACCGTCGAAGATGCGGCCCCAGATGCGGTGCCCGTGCTGGAAGATGTGCCAGGGAGTCGCGCCGGCCCCGGCGGCGATGCTGCCCACCGTTCCGACGAAAGTTTTCTGCGTCCGCAGCGACACCTGCCTGCCCATCTCCTTCATCTCGTCGCTCGACAGGTTCATGGCGTCGCAAGCGGTGTAGTGCGCGACACCGAGAGCAAGCGGCATCCACGCGCCGGCAGTCAGAAGCTCGATCTCGCTGTGGAGCTCACGCGGCAGCGCCGCGAAGTACCGAGCCTCCCAGCCCATGTGACGCACGCCCTGGAGGGATGCGGCCAGAAGCGTCGATCGCACTTGCGTGACTTCTGGGTAGTCCCCCGACGGGTATTGCGGGGCCAGGAACAGCTCTCGCTTCGGCATCGGGCGCCTTCCACAAAGGTACTGCCGTGCGACGGCGAGTCGATAGGGGGTCGGATCCCACTCTCACGCCCCTGCCCTCGCACGGACTGTCCCGATCAAGTCACCGGACAGCGACTAACGTTGACCGAGCGCCTCATCGGCTCTGCTGACCAGCGTCGATGGGCGGCCAGAGCGGACGCGTGACACCGGACCAGCCGTGCGAGCACCGCGCAAGTCGTGCGTGTCGGCGCAAGAAGTCAGGGGCCGAAGAGTGGTCGAACTTCGACCGAAGACCGCGACACCTCTCAGGGACTGCGTCCTGGCGCAGCGTCTGCACAAGACGAAGACCATGAAACTCGGGTTGAGAAGCGAGGAGCAGCAGACCGAGAGACCGCGAGTCATCGCCGCGACGGAGCCGTCTGCGACCACGGACGGTCTCATCGCGTTCGCGCGCGCACTGCGGTTCGCCGCCGCGGAAACCTTGATGGCCCAGCGGATCGCGCACCAGCGTGCTGGTTGAAGCTCAACGGTCACGTTGTCGGCCATCGCGGCATCCCAATGGCATCCATGAACGCTTTCTCGAAGCGCCGGGCTCAGATGGTCGAGGAGCTCGTCCGTCACGGAATCAGGAGCCCTGCCGTCCTGGACGCCTTCCGGAGCGTCCCGCGCGAAGCTTTCGTGCCGGAGGAGCTCGCGGAATTCGCATACGACGACACGCCCCTTCCGATAGGCGAACGGCAGACGATCTCGCAGCCGTACATCGTCGCGCTGACCCTCGATGAGCTCGAGCTGCGCGGCGGTGAGCGGGTCCTCGATGTGGGGACGGGCTGCGGCTACGCGGCGGCCGTGACCAGCCGCATCGCGAGCCAGGTCTATTCCATCGAACGGATCGAGTCGCTCGCCACGGCAGCTCGGGACCGTCTCGAGCGACTCGGCTACTCGAAGGTCCACGTCACCTGCGGCGACGGCTCGCGTGGGTGGCCCGAGCATGGGCCCTACGACGCGATCGCGGTTGCCGCGGGCGGTCCGAAGGTTCCCGATGCCCTCCTCCAGCAGCTCGCCATCGGCGGCCGGCTCGTCATGCCCGTGGGGGCGGAGGACTCACAGACGCTCGTGCGCGTGACACGCGAGAGCGAGAGCGAGTTTCATCAGGAGGAAATCGCGTCGGTGCAGTTCGTGCCCCTCATCGGGGAACAGGGATGGCGCGAGGCCCCTCCCCTGCTCCGCGCGCCTCCCAGGCCCGCCGCGAGCGTCGCGGCGCTCGCCGCGCTGGTGCGGGAATCGGCCGAGCCCCTGGACGCGATCGAATCGGCCAACGTCGACGCGCTCGTCGCGCGGATCGCCGACGCGCGCATCGTCCTCCTGGGTGAGTCCACCCACGGGACGAGCGAGTTCTATCGCATGCGGGCGCGCATCACCCGCGAGCTCGTCGCACGACGAGGCTTCTCGTTCGTCGCCGTCGAGGCGGACTGGCCGGACGCGGCACGGATCGACGACTACGTGCTCGGAGGTCCGCGGCGATCGACGCTGCAGTTCACCCCCTTCGACCGCTTCCCGACGTGGATGTGGCGCAACGAGGAGGTCCACGACTTCGTCGACTGGCTTCGCGCTTACAACGCCGACCATCCCGAGAACAAGGCCGCCTTTCACGGGCTCGATCTCTACAGCTTGTTCACATCGATCGCGGCGGTGCTCGCGTATCTCGACGACGTGGACCCGGGGGCAGCCAGGGTCGCGCGTCATCGCTACGGGGCGCTGACGCCGTGGCAGAAGGATCCCGCGGCGTACGGGCAGGCGGTCCTCGTCGGCCGTTACGAGAGCTCCGAACAACCGGTCGTGGCGATGCTCCGCGACATGCTCGAGCGGCGTCTCGAGTACGCACGGCGAGACGGCCACCGCTTCTTCGATGCAGCGCAGAACGCGCGCGTGGTGGCCAATGCAGAACGCTATTACCGCGCCATGTACTACGGCTCTCGCGCCTCGTGGAACCTGCGCGACACGCACATGTTCGACACGCTGCAGGCGCTGCTCGCGTACCACGGTCCCGGCTCCAAGGGCGTGGTCTGGGAGCACAACTCGCACGTGGGAAATGCGGCTGCGACCGACATGGGCGCTCGGGGCGAGCACAACATCGGCCAGCTCTGTCGTGCGACGTTCGGCCAGGACGCGTACATCGTCGGCTTCGGGACGGACCACGGGACCGTGGCTGCGGCGTCCGACTGGGACGCTCCCATGCGGACGATGGCCGTGCGGCCCGGGCGCCCGGAGAGCTACGAGCGGGTTTTCGACGCGTCGCGCGTTCCCGCGTTCGTCTTGCCTCTGAGGCACCCGAGGCGCCGCGCGGTGTTCGACGAGCTCCAGGCCCCTCGCCTCGAACGCGCCATCGGTGTCATCTATCGGCCCCAGACGGAGCTCGCGAGCCACTACTTCTACGCGAGCCTGCCGCACCAGTTCGACGAGTACATCTGGTTCGACGAGACGACCGCGGTCCACCCTCTCCCGGCGAGCCCTCGCCCGAGCGCCGACTTGCCCGAGACGTATCCGTTCGGCTTGTGAGAATTCCGCCGTGAACGACCGGATCTCGGTGGCAACCGATCTGATGTTGCGCTTTGGCGATCGCACGGGGCTCACATCGCACCGGCCGTCTCGCCGCTATCTGTGGACCGATGCGTTCGCCGTCTGCAACTTCCTCGGCCTCGCGCGCATCACGAAGGATCGCAGCTACGAAGGGCTCGCGCTCCGCCTGGTCGACCGCGTGCACGAGGAGCTCGGCCGATACCGGTCCGACGATCGCCGTCGGGGATGGCTCAACGGCCTTTCCGACGCCGAGGCGCGAGAGCATCCGACGCGGGGCGGCCTGCGCATCGGCAAGCCCCTTCCCGAGCGCGCGCCGAACGAGCCCTTCGATCCAGATCTCGAGTGGGATCGAGATGGCCAGTATTTTCACTACCTCACGAAGTGGATGCACGCCCTCGATCAGGTGGCGCGCGCCACCGGGGACGCGAGGTTCAATCTGTGGGCGCGCGAGCTCGCGGAAGCATCGCACCGCGCGTTCGTGGTCGGCCCGCCGGGCGCCCGGCGGATGGTGTGGAAGCTGAGCGCCGATCTATCGCGACCACTCGTGCCGTCCATGGGGCAGCACGATCCGCTCGATGGCTACGTCGCGTGCAAGAAGCTCGAAGCGACCGGCGCGGCTCTCGGGTCTGGAGCAGGACCGGGGCTCGCGGCGGCAGAAGCCGACTTCCGCCGGATGATCGATCGCGAGCGGCTCGCCACGACCGACCCGCTGGGCATCGGTGGCCTGCTCACCGATGCGTGCACGCTGGGCCAGGTGGACCCCCGCGACGAGCTGCTCCCGTGGATCCTCGACGCGGCTGCACGGGGACTGCGGCGGTACTTGAGCGAGTCGTCCTTGCTGGGCTCTGCACATGGTCGCCTCGCGTTCCGCGAGCTCGGTCTTGCCATCGGACTGGCCGGCGCCCCCGCAACCCGTGCCCTGCACGAAGAGATCGGACAATTCTGGCTCCGGCCCGAGAACCGCGAGTCCCCGACCTGGTCGGAGCACCTGGACATCAACGAGGTGATGCTCGCCACGAGTCTGGCGCCGGAGGGCTTCTTGATCGAACGAGCCCGCATCGGTGACCCGCGCGACCCGGCTTGAGGGCGCTCGCGGTTCGCGTGCCTGCAAGAAGTGCGCTGCGTGTCCGTGCGCACGCGACTCGTTTCGCCTGAAATCTCGGTCGACGCGCATGGCACGCCTGCTGCTCAGGCCTGAATTTCGCCATGGACACCGCGCCCCGAATTCGGACCCTCGAGGATGCGCAACGGCTGAATCGCGCCCTGGATGCCGTGCTGCCCACCATCGCCGCGTTGGTGGTCTGGGGCCTGGGTCGCGCGAGCCCGGCTTCCGCCATCGCGCTGGCCGCGTTGGCGACGCTGCTGTGGCGAGGAGCCGCGCGCGTCCTTCGCCCCTACGATGCGAACGGAGGGCGGGGGTTCCGCGGCGACATCGCGCTGACGGTGGTGCTCGTCGCGGCCATGCTCGTGCCGACGTGGCTCGCAGCGGCGTTGCCACAGTTCCCTGCAACGACCGCGCAGGCATGGTCGTTCGCCCTGTTCCTCGCGCCTTCGGTCGTCGCCGTGCGCCTCGCGCTGGTCGGGCCCTTCTTGTGGGCCGCGCGTCAACCCGAAGAGGTGCTCATCTGCGGCATCGGGCCGCTGGGGCGCATGACCGGCAACGAGATCCATGCGGACGCGCGCAGAACGGTCGTCGGCTACCTGCGCTTCGCCGACGAGACACCGCACGAGCGCCTGCACGCACCGTTGCTCGGTACGGTGGACGCGCTCGAGGAGACGTTGCGCACCCGCGTCGTCGACGAAGTATGGGTCGCTTCCACCGCTCCCGAGCACGCGGCATCCGTGCAGCAAGCCGTCCGCGTCTGCGAGACGCTCGGGGTGCCTTTCGCCCTTCCCCTCGTGACGTACCGGATGGCGCGCGCGCAGCCCATCGTCGCTTCGAGCATGGCGGACGGGTACGTCCACTACCACTCCGTGCGGCGCAAGCCCGTTCAGCAGGCGCTCAAGCGAGCCTTGGACATCGCCGCCTCCGCGGGCGCGCTCGTTGCGCTGGCTCCTCTGCTCCTGGCGACTGCGGCCGCCGTGCAGCTCACGTCGCGCGGACCCGTGCTGTTCCGGCAGCAGCGCGTGGGCCTGAACGGGCGCATCTTTTCGATGCTCAAGTTCCGCTCGATGGTCGCGGACGCCGAGTCGCTCAAGGCGGCGCTCGCCGCGGAGAACGAGCGCACCGGGC
>DASVWO010000364.1:0-4337 GCA_036393165.1 Polyangiaceae bacterium
CAGGGGGTGATCTCCTTCGGGTCACCCGCCAGCACGGGCGTCATGGGTTTGCTTCCGGTGGCGACGACGTAGAGCGCGTCGTCCGCACGGGTCGTCGCCGAGAGGACGAGGTCGGCGGCCATGGCGCCCGTGCTCGTCGGAGCGAGGATCACGGGCTTCGTCACGGGTTTCTCGCTGGACAGCACGTGCATCACACTGACGGTGTCGACGCTCACCCACGGCGCGCACTCGATGTGCACCCTCAGCGTCACGGCTCGGGGACCTGTCGCGCGGACGATGCCGCCGACGGGCGTCGCGCCGTTTGCCGTGACGCGAAGCATGGGTCCGTTCGTGAGCACGACGTCGCGCAGGGCCTTCACGCCGTGCACGACGTCCTGCGTGCGCGAGGCGTCCCAGGACGCGAGGTTCCCGTCGTCGGCGACGCGTACGTAGGTGCGCGGGTAGCCGGCTTCCCAGCCGACGATGCCGTGCGTGTCGGTGTCCGCCGTGGGCGTCACGGCGTGACCCGTGCGAAGGAGGGCGCGCCAGTCGTCGATGACCTGATCGCGCGAGCCGACGTTGCGGCCGTTCCACACCTCGAGCGCGTCGAAGCCCGCGTCGTAGCCGTCGCCCGTGCCGATGCCGCGCGCCGGATCGAAGTGCAGGAGCTCGAAGTACCCGATGGGGCCCATGCGCGGGTGGTTCACCTGGAGCACCCAGTCGCCCTTCAGCGAGGAGCGCAGGGCGTCGAACGTCTGCTTCGCCGTGAGGTCGCGCAGCGGGGGCGATCCGCCGCGCGGCTTGCTCGCGTCGAGCGGCATGGGCCAGACGTTGGCGTGTCCCCACGGCTTGCGGCTCGCGTCGGTCGTGAGCTCGTCGCCCGAGATGGCGACCATCGCGTCCTCGAGGTGCATGCCGCGCACGAGCGGCTCGAGATCGGCGATGACGTTGTGCTCCGAGGCGACGGACACTTCGACGCCCTCGGCGACGTTGGAGACGACGCGGTCGCCCATGGCAACCGGCGAGTCGGCCCCGAGGATGGTGTGCTGGTGGAAGTCGCACCCGATGTACCCGGCGGTGTCGACGACGCGCTTCGGCGTCAGCGTGACCGCGCGCGTGGCGCCCGAGGCGAGCTCCACGTCGGTCGCGTCGAGCGCGTACTCCGGGCCGCGCGAGGCGGTCACGTGGTACTTCCCCGGCGCGACGAGCACCGAGACGGCGTCGCCGCGCGTCGTCACCTGGTTGCGCGCGGGGCCGGCCGCGTGCGACGGGCCGAAGTCGGGCGTGGCGGTGCCGCCCGTTCCCTCGACCGTCAGCTTGCACGGCCCGCCGCAGCCGAGGGTCAGCGTCGCGCGCGCGTCGACCTTGAGCGACAGATCGACCGCGGTGTCGCGCTTCACGTCGGCGGTGCCCTTCGCGCCGTTTGCGCCGGGGACGGTGACCTCGTAGCGGCCGGCGGGGAGCTGCGCCGCGTACGGCGCCGCGAGCGTCATCGCCTCCGTGCCGCCGACCGGTTTCAGCGAGAGCACCTCGCCGGTGCCGAGCGCACCGCCCTCGAGCTTCACCTCGAGCGCGCCCGTCGGCTCGCCGGCGGCCATCGCGAGCTCGGCGACGATCGACGACGTGTCCGGCCGCGGGCCGACGACGAAGACGCGCCGGTAGGTGGCGGCGCCGCCGTGCGGGTCCAGCGTGACGTTCTTGCGCTGCGCGGTGTCCGTCCACGAGCTGCCGCTGATGCCGTCGACGGCGCCCTCGTCCGATGTGAGCGCGTAGCTCGTGAAGCGGCCGACGCCGCCGACGAAGGCGCCGCTCGACGGCCCCTTGAAGCCGCGCGTCTTGCCCGGCGCGACCTTCTCGGCGCCGCCCCACTGCACCGCGTCGCCGAGCGAGGGGATCGTGACGGGCGCGTCCCCCGTGTTCGTGAGCACCGTCTCGATGAGCACCGCGCGGTCCGGCGCCTGCAGCGTGTAGCGCGTCGTCACGTTCACGCGCGCCTCGAACAGCTCGCGGCCGCGCGCCTCGACCCACGCGCTCCCGTCCTCGCCGGTGCCGCTCGTCAGCGTGTCGTAGACGCCCTGGCGCGGGAAGGTGCCGAAGTACGTGAAGAGCTGCCCCAGCTCGTCCTTGCGCGCGTGCGCGTCCGCCGCGTCGAGCAGGTTGCCGCCGCTCTCGGCGAAGCCGGTGCTCGACCCGAGCTGGTCGATGACGAACGCGACCTCGTCGTTCTCGAGGAGCAGGTCCCCCGGCCGCCCGGTCGCCGCGGGGCCGCCGAGCTGCTCGCCGTCCTTCATCACGTGCACGCGCGCCGGCTTCGGTTTCCCGGGCGTGTCGCTCGACGCCGCGGGCTTCGCGAACCAGTCGAGCCGCCCAGCCGCGTGCGGGTCGACGTGGATGAGCGGCGTCACGTCCTCGTGCGGCGGGCACGCGGCCGCCGCCAGCACGAGGCAGGAGAGGAGGACGGCCCGACGCATCGGCGGCTACGCGAACGCGCGCAACGCTAGGAACCGCGCGAGGGCCTGCGCCTTGGGCACGAGCGAGGACACCTCGATGAGCTCTTCCTTGGTGTGGAAGCCGGTACCGCGCGGCCCGAGGCCGTCGATCGACGCGATGCCCAGGGCGCTCGACGTGCTCGCGTCGCTGCCGCCGCCGATGAGCGCGGCCTCGTCGCCGCCGAGCCCGGACGCGCGCGCGCACGCCGCGTACTCGCTCATGAGCGCGGCGCTCGCCTCGGTGCGCTCGAGGGGCATGCGCGCGACGCCGCCGTGGATCTCGAAGCGCGTGCCGGCCACAGCGAGCGCCGCCTCGTCGGCCGCGGCGTGGACGCTCTTCACGAGCGCCTCGCCGTCGGCGCGCGTGCAGAAGCGCAGGTCGAGCTGCGTCTCGGCCCGATCGGGCACGGTGTTCTTGCTCTGGCCGCCGGCGATGCGCCCGACGTTCACCGTGACGCCGCGGTCGTAGTCGGTGAGCTTCTGCACGGCGTCGATGAAGCGCGACGCTGCCCAGATGGCGTTCGCCCCCTCCTTGTGCGCGTTGCCGGCGTGCGCCGCCTTGCCGTGCGCCACCGCGGTCATCCCGCCGGTGCCCTTGCGTCGCGTGATGATCGCGTCCGCCTTGCGGCCCGCCTCGAAGACGAGCGCCGCCGACGATCCGCTGATCGCGGCGCCGATGACCCCCTGCCCTTCCGGCGAGCCGATCTCCTCGTCGGCGACGACGACGACGCGCACCGGCACGACCGCGTCGAGCCCTCCGGTGGCCGCCAGCGCCTTGAGCGCGTACGCGACGACCACGAGCCCTCCCTTCATGTCGAGCACCCCTGGCCCGCGAGCCAGGTCGCCGTCGCGGCGGTAGCCCTCGAAGCTGCCCGGAGGGAACACCGTGTCGAGGTGCCCGACGAGCGCCACGGCGCCCTTGTTCGGGAGCTGCGCGCGCGAGCGGAACACGAGGTGGTCGGCGTAGCGGTCGCTCGGCCGCACCTGCACGTCGAGCCCCTCGACGGCGAAGAGCGAGCGCAGCATCGCGCCGACCTTGCGGCCCCCTTCGGGATTCTCCGTGTACGAGTTCTGCTCGACGAGCGGCGCGATCGCGTCCGCCATCGCGCGCTGCTTGTCCGAGAGCCAGGCCGTCGCTGCGTCTGCGTGCGTGGAACCCATGCGAACGGTGGGCAGCGTAATCGATGCTATAGAGCCCTGCACCATGGCCCAGAAGCGCTTCAAAGCCGCCGTCATCGGCGGCAGCGGTTACGGCGGCGCGGAGCTCATTCGGCGGCTCCTCGCGCATCCCGAGGTGGAGCTCGTGCGCGTCGCGTCGATCGATTTCATCGGCGAGCCGCTGAGCGTGGTGCACCCGAACCTCGAGGGGCAGACGGACCTGAAGTTCGAGGGCATCGAGGCGGCCGAGGCGGCGCGCGGCATGGACGTCGTGCTCCTCGGGCTGCCGCACAAGGTGAGCGCGCACAAGGCGCCGGACATCATGAAGACGGGCGCCCGCATCGTGGACCTCTCGGGCGACTTCCGCCTGCGCGACCCGGCGGCGTACGGCAAGTACTACGGCGCCGAGCACCCGTGCCCCGACGAGCTGAAGAAGGGCACGTTCGTCTACGGCCTGCCGGAGCTCAATCGCGAGGCGATTCGCAAGGCGAAGTACGTCGCGTCGCCCGGGTGCTTCGCGACGACGATGGAGCTGGCGCTCTTGCCGCTCGCGAAGGCGGGGCTGCTCACCGGGCCCGTCGAGATCGTGGGCATCACCGGGTCGAGCGGCAGCGGCATCGCGCCGAGCGCCGGCACGCACCACCCGACGCGCGTCAACAACCTCAAGACGTACAAGCCGCTCGAGCACCAGCACATCCCCGAGGTCGTGCA
>DASVWO010000365.1:0-20155 GCA_036393165.1 Polyangiaceae bacterium
GCCACCCTTGCTCGATGACAACCGTGTGCTCGATGGCCGGGATCATCGCGAGACCGCCGCCGAACGTGGTCACGCCGATGGGCACGAAGACGCGCACGAGCGCCGCCAGGCTCGCAGCGCTCCCTCCCAGCGCGATCGCCACCCACGGAACGGCTCGCGCGTTCTGCACCTGGTCCGGCGCTCCTCCTTCTCCTCCGCCACCCCGTGGCCCACGCAGCGCGCCGCGAACGACGCCGATGATGACGGCAGCCACTGCCAGGATCGGCTCGGCGATGACACGCGTCGAGAGCAGAACCGCGGACACGGCCGCGATGACTCCGTCGTGCTTGGAGCGAACGCCCCCGCTGCGCGCCAGGTCGATCGTGACGGCGCCGACGACGCCCACCATCGCGGCGTTCATGCCGTCGAAGAAGAGCGACAGCTCCGTCAGCCTCCGGAACAGCGAGTATGCCGCCCCGCAAGCGATCATCATGAGGAAGCTCGGCAGCAGCACCCCGACCGTCGCCACCGTCCCCCCGCGCACCCCGGCGACGCGCTGGCCGACGAGCGCCATGATCGTGCCCGTGGGCGCGCCCGGGAGGCTCTTCGACAGCTCCATGAGCACCAGGAAGTCCTCGGCGCTCATCACCTTGCGCTTCTCGACGAGGTCGCGCCGGAGCTGTGCGATGACCGAGTAGCCGCCTCCGAAGCCGGCGAACCCGTAGTAGAGGCCCATGCGGAAGACGGCGCCCACGCCGATCCGCGCGCGCGCCTCGGTCACGGCGGCGTGCTCGACGCGACCGGCGCCGCAGCCGGCACGTAGACACGCAGCTTGGTCGGCGCGGCGAGGTGCGGCAGCGGATCGCCCGGGCGGCTCAGTCTTCCGCCTCTCCCATGGTAGTCGGGGAACGGATCGTCCGGCGCCACGAGCCCCACGACGACCTCGCCGCGGCGATTCAGCGAGAGCGCCGGCACGGGATCCTTCGGTCCGTTCGGCGCGGGCATGTCGAGCGACAGCCCCTTGTCGCTGACGGCGGCCACGACCGCGCCCGGCCGGCTCGCCGCCGGGCCCACGAGCGCGGCGATGCGCCAGGCGCGGTGGTCGTCGTCCACGAAGTCCGGCTTGCTCGCGCCGAGGCGCGTCGCATCGATCGCGGTTCCCGGGGCGCCGTCGATCTCCACGTCGAGGTGCACCGCAGTCGGTATCGCGACGCCGCTCGCCACCGGAGGCGGCGGCTTGGGCGAACGCTTCGCGTCGGTCGTCTCGCTGGGCTTGGAGCAAGCCGCTGCGAGCAAGGCCAGGGCGCAAAGCCAGCGCGTCATCGGCGCATCATCCCATCAGGATCCAGCGGCGTCTCGTCGAAGCTCATGTCGCGCCCGCCTCCTCCCAGCTCGTCGACCGTGCCCACGCGCTCCACCCGGCCGCGATCGAGCACCACCACGCGCTGCCCCAGCGCGCGCGCCTCCTGCCGGTGGTGCGTCACGAACAGCACCGGCACGTCGAGCTCGCGCACGAACTCTCGCAGGTCGCCGACGAGATCCACCCGCAGCTCGCGGTCGAGGGCGCTGAACGGCTCGTCGAGCAGCACGACGCGCGGCTCGGTCGCCAGCGCCCGCGCGAGAGCCACGCGCTGCGCCTCGCCCCCGGAGAACGTGGCGGGCTTGCGGTCGGCCAGCGGCGCCACCCTCAGTCGCTCCAGCAGCGCGAGCGCCCGCTTGCGCTTCGCCTCGCGGTCGAGATCGCGGTGCATGCCGTACGCGATGTTCTGCGCCGCCGTCATGTGCGGGAAGAGCGCGAGCGACTGGAAGACGAACGCCACGGCGCGCTTGTGCACGGGCACGTCCACGCGCGACGCGGCGTCGAACCACGTCTCTTCCCCGAGCGCGATGCGTCCGGACGTCGGCCGCGCGAGCCCCGCGATCGCCGCGAGCGTCGTGCTCTTGCCGGACCCGGACGGCCCGAAGAGCACCGTCACGCCCGGGGCTGCGTCGAAGCGCACGTCGAGCGCGAAGCCCTCGCCGTGCGCGACCCGCACGTCCACGTGCAGGGTGGCGCTGCCGCGCTTGCCGCCGTTGCGCGCGCCCTCAGCGACCATCGCGGCCTCCCGGCGCGAGCTTGTTCACCGTGTAGAGGATCGCCACGGCGATCGCCGTCAGCGCGACGACCATCACGAGCGCAGCCTGGTCGCGGTGCTCCTGGATCGCGTCGTAGATCGCGAGCGACGCCGTCTGCGTCTCGCCCGGGATGTCGCCCGCGACCATCAGGGTGATGCCGAAGTCCCCGAGCGACCGCGCGAACGCGAGCATGAGCGCCGCGATGATGCCGCGCGCGGCGAGCGGGAGCTGCACCGTGAGGAACGCTCGCCCCGCTCCGGCGCCGAGCGTGCGCGCCGCGCGGATCAGCGTCGCGTCGACGCCCTCGAGCGCCGCGCGTCCGCTCTTCACGACGAGCGGCAGCGCCCCGACGGTCGCGGCGAGCACGGCGCCCGTGCGCGTGAAGACGATGGGCGAGCCGAAGATCGCCTCGAACGCGTGACCGATGAAGCTCCGCCGCCCCACCGACACGAGCAGGTAGTACCCGAGCACCGTCGGCGGCAGCACGATGGGCGCCGTCACCACCACGTCCACGAGGTCGCGCCCCGGGAAGCGCACGTTGGCCAGCAGCGTCGCGAGCCCGACGCCGATCGCTGCCGCCAGCAGCGTGGCGACCGTCGCGATCTGGAGCGAAAGTGCGAGCGGCCCGAGGTCCAACTACCTCAGTGCTACCACGCGGCCGCTAGTGTGACGCGCTCGGAGCGGCGCTGGGAGCGGGCTTGCCCGAAGCAGAGCCGCTCGCCGAGGCAGCAGCCCTCGGGAGCTGGAACTTGGCGGCGCGCTCGGTCGCCTCCTTCTGCAGCGGGGCGACGCCCGCGGCGTTCTTGGCCTTCACGTCGGCCTGCGAGCCACCGGGCACGTCCTTGACCTTGACGCTCGTGTCGCGGACGACGATCGGGCAGCGGCCGATGCCGCCGCCACCGCCGCCCTCGCCGGTGTGAGAGGCCATCGCGGCAGCCGCATCGGCGCCGGCGTCGGCCATGGAATCGGCGATCTCGGCGAGATGCTTGGACCGATCCCGGATGGCCTTCACGGCCGTGTCGTCCTTCGCCGTGACCGTCACGAGCACGCCGCCCGGCGTGTTCTTGAGGGTCGTCATCGCGCCGTCCACCGCGCTGGGGCAGTGCGACATCTTGCCGGCGCCGGCGGGGCTGCCGGCTGCCTCGAGGTCCTCCTGGCGGTCGCGCGTCTCGCGGCGCAGCCAGTCGAGCTCCGCCGGGTCCTTGACGGTCACCGTGACCTTCGAGCCGTTGTCCACGTCCGCGGCGGCGACGGTCGTGTCTTTCAGCACGACCGGGCACCGGCCGAGCAGACCGCCGCCTTCACCGGTTCCCGTGTGGTGAACCGTCGTGCCCTGGTTCTTCTGGGCGTCGAGCAGCGCCTGCGTGCGGGCGCGGATGTCGGCCATCGCGGCCGCGTCGGTCGCCGTGATCGTGAGCTGCACGCCACCCGGGACGTCGGCGATCGCGGTCTTTGCGCCTTGCACCGCGTCGGGGCAGTGCGCCATCTTGCCGCTCGGTGCGACGCTCGCCGACGGTGACGCCGGGCCGCTCGCCGACGGCGCTGCCGAAGCGACGCTCGGCGCGCCCGGTGTGGGGGAAGGGGAGCTCGAGCCGCAGCTGTCGCACCCCGCGAGCGAGACGACGACGACCGGCACGGAAAGCAGCATGAGCAGGCGCACGAGGACCTCCTGGAGGGCGCGATGGTAACACGGGTGTCACACCAGCTCAGCTTCGTCGCGCTGCTCTTCGCGCTGCTGCTCGGGCTCGCTCGCCCCGCCTCCGCCGCCGAGCGCGTGCAGGTGCTCGTGCCCGACGGGGACAACCTGCAGTACGCCGCGTTCTGGGCTGCCGAGGGCGCGGGCTACTTCGCCGACGAGGGCGTGTCGATCGACGTCCTGGTGCCCGAGCTCCCCGCGCAGGCGATCGCGAAGGTGATCGCGGGCGAAGCCCCCGTCGGCGTCCTGCCGCCGCCGCAGTACCTCGAGCTCATCGCCGACCGGGTGCCCATCGTCCTCGTGGCCAACCTGCTGCGAAACGACCCGATCAACCTCGTCGTCCGCCGCTCGGTGTTCGAGCAGCGCGCGATGAGCGCGACGGCGCCCCTTCGCGATCGGCTCATGGCGCTGCAGGGCCTCCGCATCGGCGTGGCGCCCGGACCGCCCACGCGTCTGCGCGCGCTCTTCGCTTCCGTCGGACTCGACGCCGACTCGCTCGTGAAGCTCGTCATCCGGCACGGCAAGGACCAGAACGAGGCGTTTGCCCACGACGAGTGCGACGCGCTCTTCGCCCACACTCCGTACCTCGAGACGGCGCTCGACGATCAGGACGCGGTGGTGCTGGTGAACCAGTCGGGAGGCGAGGTGCCCTCGCTCGCGACGCGACAGATCCACGCGCTCACCGTGCGTCGCGAGTACCTCGCCCAGCACCGCGCGACGGTCGTGGGGATGGTGCGCGCCATCGCGCGCGCCGAGAAACTCGTGCACACCGATCTCGCCGCGGCGGAGGACGCCGTGATGCACGCCATTCCGACGCTCGATCGGCGGCACCTGCACACCCTTCTGCGCATCTACCAGCCGGCGGTGCCCGATACGCCGGCCGTGAGCACCGACGGCCTCGCGCCCGCGCTCGCGCTCTTCCCGGCGAGCCGCACGCCGCCGAGCCTCGCGGGCGTTCCGCTCGCCGACTTCGTGGATCCCTCGGTTCTCGACGAGGTGAACGGAGCGCATGTCACGCCTCAGCCGCTCGCTGCCGTCGCCTCTCCGGCACCGCATTCCGACGCTCGCGCGACGGCCATCTCGCTCTCGGTCGGCGCCGCCGTCGCAGTCCTCGTCTTCGTCCTGCTGCGTCGAAAAGGTGGATCGCGCGACCACCACCCAGAGGAATCGCGCGCGTCCAGTCACACCGGGTGACCCGTCGAGAATTGCTGGGGATTTCCGCTCGAGAGCCGTGCGATGCGGCTCGGCGCGCCGTTCGCAACGGAAACGGGCATGCGGTGCACTCCTCCTGTCACATTCGCGGTCTTGCGGGCTGCGGGCGTGCTGACGGCGCTGGCCCTCGTCGCCTGCAGCTCGAGCTCCGGCGGTATGCCGTCCTCCAGCAACGACATGCCGACGACCGGCGGCGTCCAGTTCCCGCCGACCGGCAACCAGTACGTCGACGCGCGCCGGTGCCCGGCGTGCCACCAGGGCCCGAACCCGCAGTCAACCGGGTTCATGTCGGGCGCGCTCATGCCCGTCTCGGGGCAACCGACGGGTGTCTCGCTGTACGGGCCGAACCTCACACCCGACATGACGACCGGCATCGGCGCCTGGACCGACTCGCAGATCACCAACGCGATCCTCAACGGCATCGACAACCAGGGCGAGCGGCTCTGCCCCGAGATGGGACACTTCCCCGACATGCAGCCCGACGAGGTGACCTCGATCATCGGCTACCTGCACTCGCTCAAGCCGGTGTCGCACCAGGCCACTCCGTCGATCTGCCCGCCGCTGAAGCAAGGACCTCCCTCGAGCTCCGGCGGCACGTCGGGAACCGACGGCGGCTGAGTCGCCTCGACGGCGGAGAGACGTGGCGCGCCACCAAGCAGCAGATCATGAACACGTCGAGCGTCGTCATCGATGGACTGCCACCGCGCTCGCTGGTGCACTTGCGCTATCGCGTGACCGTGAAGGACGTCACGAGCGACTGGAGCCAGACGATCGCGATCATGGTGGAGTAGTGGTGCGATGAGGTTTCCCCTCGTCGCGGCGCTCGCCCTGCTCGCATGCTCCAGAAGTCACGGGGCGGCGGTCGACGGGGGCCCCGCCAGCACGGGTCCGACGGCGCCGCCCAGCGCGACGCCGGCGGGCAAGACGTTCGGCGCATATTGCGTGGAAGGCGGCGAGTGCGCTTCCACGGTGTGCTTTCACAAGCGGCTCAAGACAGGCAATCCGGGGCCCGAGCGCCGCGGTGCCGACGACGCCGTCGAGCACGACGGGTACTGCTCGATGTCGTGCAACTCGGATGCGGACTGCCCGGTGCCACCGACCAACGGCCGGTGTGGAGCGCGCGGCATGTGCAAGCGGCCCGAGTGACTCTCACGGGTCCAGCTCGTCGGTTGCCCGGATCTGAAATGGCGGCAAAGTTCTCGCCGCGACGAAGTCAGTTGCCAAACTCCCGGAGCCTGAGACGATGCCGGCGTCCTTCAGCGCGGGAGCGTGCGGATGCTGTCGAGGCGAGCGATGTGTGTCGCGCTTGCGGTCGCGGGGCTTTCGCTGACGTGCGCCCCGCGTCTCGCATTTGCGCTGGATTCGACGGACCCGCTGCGTGATCTCGCGCGGTCGGCCGACTTCCGCGTGCGCGTGAGCGCCGCCGTCACCCTCGGACGAACGCGCCCGCCCGGAGCGCGCGAGGCGCTCGAGATCGCCCTCGGCGACAAGCATCCGGCGGTCCGGATCGCCGCGGCGAACGCGCTCGTCGAGCTGGGGGATCCGCTCGCCGTCGCGGCGCTCGGGCGGCGACTCGGCAGCGAGAGCTCGCCGAGCGTGAAGGCGCAGATGCAGTCCGCCATCCAGCAGCTCCAGCGGGGGGTCACCGCCGACCAGGGCGGTGGACGACGCGGGCTCGGGCCCAGCGTGCGCTACGTCGTGCGCCTCGGGCCGATGCGCAACGCGACGAGCATCCGCGGCGACGAGATGCGAACCGTGCTGCACGACGCGATCCGCTCGCGAGCGCGCGCCCTCAAGGGCGCTGCGGTCGCGCCGGACGGCGATTCGACGCTCCTCTCGCAGGCGTCCGGGCGCCGGCTTCCGGTCATGACGCTCGAGGGATCGCTCACGCAGCTCGCCGAGACGCGCATCGCCAGCGGCTTCCAGGTGCAAGCGCGCGTCGAGTGCCTCGTGCGCCGCGAGCAGGTCCTCAAGGGCACCCTCACCGGCGGCGCGACGACCTACGGCACGAGCCCCACGCTGAGCGATCTCGGACGCCGGCGACTGCAGGACGATGCAGTCGCCGGCGCCGTCGAAAGCGCCCTGCGCGGGGCTGATCAGGGCCTTCTCGTCGCCGGCCTCTGATCCGGAAGATCCTCAGGGACAGCCTGCGATCTTCTCCACGTACGCGTCCGTCGACTCGGCGGTGAAGTACAGGTTGCCGCCGGGATCGCGCGAGAGGTACGAGTACACGCCCCACGTCTGGGTCTGGTCGAGGGCGAGTAGCTCCACGCTCGCAGCCGTCTGGGTGGCCGTCGGGTCGTAGCCGGACGCGAAGTCGAGCTGGGTCTGCTCGCTCCAGGTGCTGTCGTTCTGGCCCGCCATCGGCGCGCTGAGCTTCGGCGTGCTGCCGCTCACGTCGATGCTGAAGATCTGGCCGATGGCCTCGACGTAGAGCTTCGTCCCGTTGGTGGTGATGCCGCCGGTCTCGAAGCTCGAGGACGAGTCCCCGCCCAGGTCCGAGCCCATGAGCGTGAGGAGCGGCTTCGGGTTGGCGACGGGCGTCGTCACCGTGGGATCGATGGCAATGAGGTTGGCCGTGTCGGCGTTGGTCGTCGGGTCGTTGCCGCGCGCCCAGAACCAGACCTTGCCGTTGAGGAACTGGAGCTCGCCGAACGCGTACTGGTCGGCGGTGAACGTGGCGACGGTGGTCACCACGGCACCGGGCGTGATCTTCCGGATGGACCAAGCGGTGGCGTGGTCGAGCACGTAGAGGTTGTCCGAGCCGTCGATGGTCAGCCCCTGCGGGCCAAGGAACTGCGCCGCCGAGCCCGTACCGTCGGCCGTTCCGGAGTTGCCGTCGGACTGGTTGAGGTTGGGGCTATCGAGCTCCATCGCGGTGCCCGCGAAGTAGCTCACCGTGCAGGTGCTCGCGTTCAGCGGGTTGGTCACCTTGAGGATCGCGTTGGTGTAGTCGGCGACGAACATGTTGCCCTGCGAGTCGACCGCGGAGCCGAGGATGTCTGCGAAGCGCGCGGTGCCGCACGCCACCCCCGGTGCCGGTCCGGCCAGGAGCTGGGGGTTGCCGGTCAGTGGGCCACCGGCCACCGCATGGAGCTGGCTGGTGGCGGTGTCGATGCGCCAAACCGAGAGCTGGTCGTTCGTGAGGACCTGGCCCCCGCTCGCGAAGTGGAGCTGCTGATAGTGGTACGGCGTTCCGGTGAGGATGTTGGCGCCGTCCGAGGGACGGTCCGCCGGAGTGGCGTAGTTCGGGTTGCCCGCGTAGAGCGTCGCCGACCCGCACGTCGTGCCGCCGTCTCCGCCGGAGCCCGAGCTGCTGCCCGAGGAGCCCCCGCTCGAACCTCCCGAGCTCGATCCCGAGCTGGATCCCGAGGACGAGCCGGAGCTGGAGCCGGAGCCCGAGCTTCCGCCGGATCCGGAGCTCGACCCGGAAGACCCGGAGCTGGAGCCCGAGCTGCTTCCGCTGCTCGTGCCGCCGTCGTTCCCATTGGAGCTGGAGGCCGACGAGCAGGCGAAAGCGCCGGTGAGGGCGAAGGTGGTGACGAGAGAAGTGGAGAGGATGGATCGGAACGCGTTTCTCATGGGCGGCGCACTTCGCAATTCGTGCGCCCGCGCTCGCTCCACGGCCAAGTGCGCGATCTCGCGTCGCGCGGAGCCGTCGAACGTGGCAGCTGCCACCTGCCACACCGTTGCACCGCCGTGTGGCGCCACATGCCCGGCGAAGGGGGTAGGCTGAGAGGATGGTTCTCGGCGCGGCGAGTGAGTGAGCGTGCGGTGACCCCATCGCCGTACATCCCGTTCCCCGTCCCGCGCGATCGCATCCCGCTCGCGTACGCGTACCGAAGCACGATGCTGCGCTCGACGGTGGCGATCCTCCAGCACCGCGGCCTGTACGACGCGTACGTCGCCGCGCTAGCGCCCGCGCACCGCGACGCGATCCTCGCGACGGTCACGGGCGCGTGGCTGTCGGCGGAGGTCGCGATGGCGCACTACGAGGCGTGCGACCACCTCGGGCTGAGCGAGATGGAGCAGGCGAGCATCGGCTGGGAGACCTCGCGCCGCTTTCACGGTCCCGTGCTCATGACGGCGCTGCGCGCGATGGGCGCGGTGAGCTCGCCGTGGGCGGCGACCTCGCTCGTGCACCGCACGTGGGGGCGCGTCTGGCGCGGCAGCGCGATCGCCGTCAGCAAGATCGCGTCGATCGAGGCGATCCTCGAGCTCGCCGGATGGCCGCCCTCGCGCGTCCCCTACGCACGCGTCGCGTTCCGAGGCGCGGTGCGCGGCGCGATCGAATACTTCTGCCGGCGCGCGCAGGTGACCGACGTGCCGGACCTCTGCACCGACCTTACGATCGGTCTTCACGTCGTCTGGTACTGAATGCGCGCCAGCGCGAGAGTACGATGGGGGATCCCAAGGAGGAACCCATGCTCGAGGATCTGGTGAGGGTCGGCACGCCCAGCTTCTTCCCCTACGTCGCCACAATCTCGGGCGGCAACGGCGGACCCTGCTCGCAAGGCGTGATCGACGGGGTCGTCAACAACCGCCACAAGTTTCTGCCGTTCGTCGCCGGTGGCATCAACTGGGTGGCGTCGCAGGGGCAGGACGTGATCAGCGCGCACTTCAGCGGCTGCATCATGGCGGCGTACACCGAGGGTGGCGTCGCCAAGGTGTGCCACGTATCCACGGGCGCCACGTTCGGCGACTGCCTCGGCGCGTGGGACATCATCAAGGCGCGCAGCACCAACGTCTTCCAGTTTCGGCCGAGCGACTTCATCGACAACACGGTCCACTCGAAGTGCTACGGCCTCATCACGGCGGACCTTCAGGTCTACACGATCCTCACGAACCCCAAGACGATGGCTCACCCGAAGGGCGGAAGCCTCCGGAGCGACGAGCAGTTCGTGAAGATCGTGAAGGCGCACCTGCTGCGGTAGACCTTCGTCACCGCCGATCGATGGGAGCGCAATTATTTCGCGAGGGATGCGCGCGCTCTGCACGAGCCGGCCGGTACGCGCCGTGCACCGGCGCGCGAGTCATGAGCTCGTTCGTCGCAGCATTGATTGCCTCCGGATTCGTCTTCCTCGTCATCGGTGTGTTCTGGGTCCGGAACCCGCCGGAAAAGTCATCGTGAAGCGCTACGGCTGAGCGCAGGATTTGCGCAGCCGAGTGGCGCGCTGTCACCCGTCACTGAATGCGCGCCACGTGCCGGTCGCGCAGACCGGCGACGATGATCTGCGCCGTGACGAGCTCGCAGTCGCAGATGGCCGCCAGCTCTCGCACGCTGCGAACGCCGTCGATGAGCCGCGCGACCCGCAGGGACTCCGGGTCGAGCGCGACCCATTCCAGCTCGCCGGGCTCGAGGACGAGGCGAGGCACGGCGTCCGGCTCGGGAAGCGGGGGGCCGTCCGGTCTCGACGTGCGCTGCGCCATCGGAGCGAAGCTCCGCGTCGTGGGCGGCTCCGAGTAGGCGCCTTCGCCCGTGGGCGGTCTGGGAGCCGGACGATCGCTGGACACCGTTGCGCCTCACGGACAAGTCTATCCTCTCGTCGAGTACTCTGGTTGCGACATGACGCGACCGCCGTCGGGGGAGCAGTTCGAGCTGGAGAGCGGCGAGTGGAGGCTCACTGTCGTCGAGATCGGCGGCGGGCTGCGCACGCTGCGCCGCGGTGACTGGAACCTGCTCGACGGTTACCCCGTCGAGCGCATGTGCAACGGCGGTCGCGGCCAGCCCCTCGTGCCCTGGCCGAACCGCATCGACGGCGGGCGATACACGTTCGAGGGCAAACCCTACCAGCTCGCCCTCACCGAGCCGCTGCGCGGCAACGCGATCCACGGCCTCACGCGATGGGCGCACTGGCGCCCCGTGGAGCGAGGCGCGTCGCGCATCGTCCTCGAGCACGCACTCGATCCGCAGCCCGGCTATCCCTTCTCGCTCTCCCTGCGCTTGCAGTACGAGCTCACGCCGCAAGGGCTCACCGTTCGCACCGCCGTCACGAACGCCGGCGTCGCGCGTTGCCCGTTCGGGGTGGGGTTCCACCCGTACTTCTCGTGCGAGATCTCGGGCGCCCGCGTCGACGCGTCGCTCCTGAAGCTTCCCGCGAGCGAGTACATGCTCACCGACGCGCGCGGCATCCCCACCGGCCGCTCCCCCGTCGAAGGCACGCCGTTCGACTTCCGTAGCCCGCGGCCCATCGGCGATCTCGTCCTCGACACCGCCTTCGCCGGGCTGGCTCGCGATCCCGACGGACGCGCGCGCATCGAGCTCGCGTCCGCCGACCAGCGCCGGCGCGTCTCCCTCTGGCTCGACGAGGCTTACTCCTTCGTCCAGATCTTCACGGGCGACACATTGCCCGAGGCCGAGCGCCGCCGCGGCGTCGCGATCGAGCCGATGACGTGCCCCGCGAACGCCTTCGCGACCGGCGAATCCCTTCGCATGCTCGAACCCGGGCTGAGCTGGCACTGCGAGTGGGGAATCGCCTGATTGGACGCGGGTGTACATTGCCCTGCGGGTATGGAGCCGCGCATCGTCCATCTGCAGCGGGTGCAGTCGGTGGCGATGGCCATCACCAAGGAGCTCCTGCGAACGCGGACCGATCGCGAGGTGTTCGATGCGGCCTGCCGCATCGCCGTCGAGCACGGACATTTCCGGTTCGCGTGGGTGGGCCTCATCGAGCCCGGGGGCGGACACGCCCGCGTCGCTGCCTGGGCAGGCTTCGAGGACGGCTACGTCCGGATCCTCGAGTCCGGCGTGCAGGAGTCGAGCGACAATCGGTCGGTCATCGCGCGTTTTCTCGCGAACGGCGAGCCGCTCGTCATCAACAACGTCGACGGCGGCGGCGAGCCGGCCTCGTTCGGGTCGCGACGCCCGGAAGCCATCCAGCGCGGATACCGCTCGGCCGCCTCGATGCCGCTCCGCCGTGGGGGCCAGGTCATCGGGTGGCTCGCGATCTACGCCGAGGAGGCATGTCGCTTTGATCGCCCGCAGCTCGATCTCCTCCACACGCTCGCCGACGACATCAGCTTCAAGCTCGATGTCATCGACGCCGACGCCCGCCGGCACGCAGCCGAGGACGCCCTTCGACGCAGTGAGGAGCGATTCCGGGCCTTCTTCGACCTCGCCTCGGACGCCATCTTCATCGCCGACGCGGAGGACCGCATCGTGAGCGTCAACCCAGCGGCGTGCGCGATGACGGGATTCTCGAGCGAGGAGCTCCGCGGTCAGCAGCTCGCCGCGCTGCGCGACAGGCACGCGATGGACTCCGCCGACCGCGCGCGATTCGGCCGCTCCCCGGGGGAAGACCGCATGCGACGCAAGGACGGCAGCGCACTCGACGTGGAGGTCGGCGCGACGTTGCTCGCCGACGGCGGTGTCCAGGCCTTCGTGCGCGACGTCGAGGTGCGCAAGCACGTGCAGGAGCAGCTCATCTTCGCCGATCGCCTCGCCTCGCTCGGACGGCTGGCGGCGGGGGTCGCGCACGAGGTGAACAACCCGCTCACGTACCTGCTGCTGAACCTCGAGCGCCTCGAGAAAGGGCTCGCGCGCCCGTGCACCCCGCAGCTCGTCGCCGACCTGCGCACCTCGGCGGCGATGGCGCGCGACGGCGCCGAACGCGTGCGCGCCATCGTGCGCGCGCTCGGCGCCTTTGGACGACAGGACGACGCGCTCGTCGGCGGGATCGACCTGCACCACGTCGTCGACGCCGCGCTCCGGTTGTCCGAGAGCCAGGCGCGGAACAGCGGCCGCATCGTCAAGGACTACCGAGCGACGCGCCAGGTGCGCGCGAGCGAGCTTCGCCTCACGCAGGTCTTCGTCAACCTCCTCTCCAACGCCGCGGACGCGCTGCGCGGGGGCGCCGTGGACCGGAACACGATCGAGATCCGTACCTACGACGACGAGAGCGATGGCGTCGTGGCCGAGGTGAGGGACAACGGGAGCGGCATCCCGCCGCACCTCCTGGGGCGCATCTTCGATCCGTTCTTCACCACGAAGCCGGTAGGCGAGGGAACGGGTCTCGGCCTGTCGATCTGCCACAGCATCGTGCGATCGTTCGGCGGCAGCATCGGAGTCACCAGCAAGCCCGGCGAAGGCAGCACCTTCCGCGTCACTCTTCCCGAGCACGACGCAGCGCCTGCCGGCCGCGCGCGAACGCCGGCGCCCGCGGCGACGGGGGAAGCCATCCGCGGCGTGCGCGTGCTGGCCGTCGACGACGAGCCGCACATCCTCGAGATGATCGCCGCGATCCTGCCGGAGTGCCGCATCACGACGGCCAGGAGCGGCGGCGAGGCGCTCGAGCACTGCCGAACGAGCGACTACGACTGCGTGGTCTGCGACCTGATCATGCCCGGGCTCGGCGGAGCCGAGCTGCACGAGGAGATCGGCCGCCTCGGCGGCCCGCTCGCCGAGCGCATGGTGTTCATCACGGGAGGCGCGTTCACGGATCGCACCCGCCGCTTCGTGGAGCAAACGCGGCAGCCGGTGCTGGAGAAGCCGTTCACCTCCGAGCAGCTCCTCGCGGCCATCCGCGGTGTGCTCGACTAGCCGTCGTCGTCGTCCAGAACCGTCTTGCGCTGCGCGAGCCCGGCCGCGAAAGCGCACATCCCCGCGAGGACGTGGAGCACCTCGCTGGCGTCGCGCGTTCCGGCGGGAAGCGGGATGTAGTCGGGGGCGATCCAGACGGCGTCGTACACCAGCCAGGTGACCAGGCTCGTCGTCAGCAGCTGCCAGGGCCATCGCAGCGTCCCGCCCTGCAGCGCGAGAGCCGTGAGGGCGACGGGCGCGATGAGGGGCAGCGACAGCATGTCTCCGGCGTCGGAGGCGAGCGCCTCGAAGTGCAACCCGGAGGTGCGCACGCAGTCGCGGACGTCCATGACCAGGGTCGGCCCGGCGAAGAGCAGCACTGCGGCGATCGCCACCGCGAGGATGGCGCGCCTCGCTGACCTGGAGCCCGGATGCTCCAGCCCGGCCACGCCCCACACGCGTGCCAGCGTCCACGCGCCGAAGACGACGCACGCGTTGCCCGCCGTCACGAGCGCGCCGCGCGTTCCTTCGAACACGCCCGTGGAGACGTGGTCTCGAGCGAGCAGCATCGCGTCGCGGGCCAGAAAGCAGACGTAGGCGAAGGCCCAGACGCCCCATCCGCGGCGCAGGTAGTCGCCGCGTTCGAAGGCGAGCGCCGCGGCGGCCATCCCGCCGAGAGCCAGCACCTTCGACACGTCGACCCCGATCTGCTGCGCCGCGGGGCGCATCGGCGCGGGCAGGACGAACCACGCCGCGAGGACGATGAGCGCGGTGAGCGCGAACGGGGCCAGGGCGATCGAGCGGTAGGTCACAGCTGGAACTCCGAGAGAATGGTCTGAATCACGATCTCGCACCGACGCCTGCCGAGCAGCGCGCGGAGCATCGGGCGCAGCGCCTGCGTCATCGCGGGGACGTCCTCGACCGTCAGCGACTCGTGCCCGCGCCCGAGGCCGCGTATCGCGAAGGTCTTCACGGCGACGCGCCCGGTGTGCGGGCCGAGGTAGCGAGCGAGGCGCACGGCGATCCGGCCGGCAACCGTGCCCTGGCCGACCACCCCCCCGTCGTCCATCGATGCCTGATTCTACTGCGACACCGTCAGCGAATACTGATTGCAGCTGAGCGGCATGCCGGTGCGCCGATAGACCCGCACCACCACACCCCCGTCGTCCCCGGCCGGCGGGATCGGAACGAACACGTCCCTCGTGTAGTCGGAGGCGTCCACGTAGTACTGCTCCCACGTGGTGCTGCCCGAGGCATCGCCGTCGTCGCACGTGAGCACGAAGCCGTTGCAGTCCGACAGGATGTCGAACGCGAACTCGCTCCCGCCGTCGTCGAGCGTGATGAGCGGGTGGTACGTGGGCTGGCCGTTGCCGGTGAACGACACGGCGAAGAAGGCTTGCCCGTCCAGCGTGGCGATGTTGCCCATCGCGTTCGTCATCTGCCCCGGCGTGAGCGTGCCGAGGTTCATGGCCATGGTGCAGTCGCTCGTCGGGCCCACCGGCGTGCACATGAAGACGTCGACGCCCGCATCGCCGTCTTGCGTGCCACCGTCGCCCATCGTCATCGAGCCATCTCCGCCGGTCGTGGCGTCGCCCCCGGAGCCACCGTCGTCGCCCGCGGTGTAGCCGGTGTCGTCACCGCCGTTCGCGCAGGCCGTCACCACTCCGGCGGTTCCGGCGGCTGCTGCCAAGAAGAGCGAGAGGTACGTGGTCGCGCGCATGCGTGCGTGGCCGCTTCCCCCTGAGTGTACCGCGCGAGTGGGCGACGCGTCCGGGGGTATCTCAGGCCAGCCCCAACTCTTGTCGCTCCTCGTGGGTCAGCACGATCCCCAGTGTCGCCAAGGGGTCCACGATGTCGCGCACGACGACCTCGCGCGCGACCGGGGCGAAGGCCGCCCGGGTCGGCCAACCGAGCGCTGCCAGATCGTCGGCCGGCGGCTCCGGGTGTGCCCCCGCAGAGGCGGGCCTCTTCCAGAAGGGCGAAAGGCCGCGCAGTCCGTCCGCGAGCACGCGCCCGAGGCGTGCCACCTCGGCCTCGTCCAGGCGCGCGTAGGCCCACTCGAAATAGAGACCGCCGAGTCGCCGGTGGCGCGCCTCGTCGCGCAGGATGGTCTCGTAGACCGCGCGCGGCAGCTCGTGGGTCGTCCGCTCGCACGACACGGCGGCCGTGCCCCCGCTGAACGCCTCGGCGATGCACCCGACGCGCAGCACCAGGGTGTTGGCGCGCTGCCATGCGTCGAGGCCTCGCGTGCGCGGCGTGAATCGATCGAGGTCGACCTCCCTCGGCGCGGCGCCGCCGAGCTCCATCGCCACGCGGCTCGCGATCTCGACGTGGGAGCATTCGTCCGCGAGAAAGTCGCTCGTCATCCCCAGCAGGTCGAGCGGAGCCTTCACGTCGACGAGCGCGCGCAGCACCTCGCTGAACGAGGCGACCGCGCGGTACTCGTTGATGGCCACCTCGGTCCACGAGCCGCGGGCGCGCTCTACGGCGTCGGGAGCGTACTTCGACGGGTCGAGGGTTCCCCACGGAAGCTCCTCCACCGTCGGACGCGCCTTGCGGAAGTGATGCTCCGCGGTGCCGCCCATCCATTCGAGCTCGAAGAGCTGCTTCACCTAGTCCGTCCCGCCGTCGACGAGGCCCATGGCAGATCCACCGTCTCGTTGCCGGAGTCGACGAGCCCGGGCGAGGCGGCGCTGCCCTCGCTGGAACTCGAGCAAGCCACGACGAGCGGACTCGCTCCTAGCGCGGCGACGCGCAAGAGAAGGCGAGTGGGTCGAAGAGGAGCCTTCCGGTAGATCATGGGCACGGCGCACGGCAGGAGGTGTGCCGTGTGCTGAGCATCGCACTGCCGCAGGTTTCGCGAAACCGGCGTGCCGCGCTGTGCCACCGCCTCACTCAGAACGTGATGCGCGCGATGGTCGTCAACCCATCGCCCCCCAGCGGGATGCCGATCGTCGTCGCCTGTGGCTGCCCGTCTTGGGTCTCGACGGTGAAATCGAGGCAAAGACCACCGATCACGCCCGTTCCGGTCCCAGCTGCCTGCGCAGCATCGAGGTCCGCGTTCACGATGAAGCTCGGGTCCGGCAGGTGCCCGTCGGGCCCGAACTCCAGCGTGGCGGTGCTGCCCGCATCGAAAACCCCGTCGTCGGTGGTCACGCGCACCACGAGGTTGGCCGAGAACTCCGGCGTTTCGTCGCTGAGCATGCCGCAGTCGGTGGTGCTCGATGTGATGGGATCCGACGACCGCTCGACGTCGAAGTGCAGGCCCGTGGTGCGACCGCTGAAGACCCAAGTGAGCTGGCCCCGGTGGTCGCCGAGCCGTGGGGCAACGACGTCGGACGGCACCACGCTGCCGACGTGTTGGCCATCTTCGACCTTCGTGACCGTCGGCGGGCAGTCGCACGCCGAGCCGGTCTGCATGAAGAACACGGGCACGACGAGTGCGCGCGCGGTGGAGGGCAGCCTCAAGCCGAGAAGCAAACGCAGGAACCGTTCCGCATCGCCGTGCGAGTACCCGCCGGGCCACGCGTACTCTGAAGACGCGCGGCCGCAGATCCGCGCTGGCGCGCTGGCGCGGATGCTGACCTTCACTGACTGCTGTTCTCGATTGACCACGGCGATCGCGACTCGAGGATCAGCCCGCGTGCCCGCGTGCGACATCGCGAGAAACCGCGCCCCTCGTCGCGAAGGTCGCGTGCGGTCGCGATGGTTCGCGACCGGGACGCGGACCGTGCATGGTGTCACCGCAATAATGCGCGCGTACGGGAGGTGCGCTCGTTGCAGCCGCCGTCCGGCGGCATGTCCTCGTTCTACGTCAGATGCGAATGGCTGGCCGTCGCCCTGGCCGTGTGCGCCGGTGCGGGCTGCGTCGCGCCCACCGGCGGGGAACCGAGCGAGCAGACGGGATCCGACCTGACGCGGACCCCTGAGCTCTTCACGAACGATCAGGCTTGCTACGACTTTTTCGTCGGCAAAGGGCTCACGAATTTCCAGGCGGCCGGCATCGTGGGCAACCTCGATCAGGAGTCGGGGACGGATCCGACGGCGGTGCAGCAGGGCGGACCAGGGCGCGGCATCGCGCAGTGGTCGGTCGGCGGACGTTGGGACACGGACGCGAACGACAACGCCGTCGCCTATGCGACCCAGCAGAACCAGAACGTGTGGTCGCTGAACCTGCAGCTCGACTTCATCTGGTACGAGCTCACGACCTTCTCGGGCTACGGCCTGGCGGCGCTCCAGGCGACGACGAACGTGAGCGACGCGACGGTCGCTTTCCAGAACGACTTCGAAGGTTGCGGCACTTGCGATCAATCGACGCGCATCGCCTATGCGCAGGCGGTACTGGCCGCGTACGGGAACGAGGTGGTCGATGGCGGTGGGTCGCTGCCGGACGCGGGAGGCGCGACGCCTTGCACGGTGCCCAACGTGGGCACGGGCGTGTGCATCACGACCACCCAGTGCGCGAGCATGCCGGGGTTCATGTCGACGCCGAACTACTGCCCCGGGCCCACGGACATCCAGTGCTGCACGGGGCCGAGCACGCCGCCGGATTCCGGCAGCAGTGGGTCGGGATCGGGGTCCGGGTCGGGGTCAGGGTCAGGGTCAGGGTCGGGGTCGGGGTCGGGGTCGGGGTCGGGGTCGGGGTCGGGGTCGGGGTCGGGGTCGGGGTCGGGGTCGGGGTCGGGATCGGGATCGGGATCGGGATCGGGAGGCGCGTCGAGCTCGTCGAGCGGAGGCTCGAGCAGCGGCGCCGACAGCGACGCTGGGATCGGCCAGGACGCCGGAGGCCAGGGAGCTGCCGCCTCCGACCAGAACTACGATCAGTCGAGCGGGTGCACGACGTCGCCGGGCCGTGGCGGTGGCTCGCCCGCTCTAGCGGCAGCGGCGTTCGCGTGGCTCGTGGCGCGTCGACGCAGGAAGGCGTGAGCAAGACGCACGCGTCCATCGTCTATCATGGTGCCCATGACCGGCTCACCGAGCGCGCCCCGGTTGCGATTGCCCGAGAAGCTCGCGTACACGGCCATCCGACTCGCAGTAGCGGGAACCCTCGCGTGCTCCGCGACGGGCGACCACTCGCCACGACCCGCCGACGCTTCTGCCGACCGGCCGATCGACGCCCAATACTCGGACGCTTGCCCGGCCGGCGAGCAGCTGGCCTGCACGGCCGTCAATCCGGGCGCAGTCTGCCCCGCCTACGTGTGCAATCCGGGCGATTGCCCGATCGCGTCGGGTTGCGAACCAATCATCTGATAGTCCGCCTTTTGGCTCGGTCCGGGCCAAGGTGATCAACAGGGCACGCAGACGGTTTGCCCGCCATAGGTGTGCCGATCGTACTGGCCGTTGTTGCACTCGGGTGCGCAGACCCACGCCTCGTTCGCGTAGTCCCACGTCCACACGTCCCCTTGCGTCGGGCACGCGGTCGTCGGAGGCGCGGGGGCGCAGGAGCTGGTGTTGCCGTACGTGCTGCCGTACGTGATGACCACGGTGTTGCTGTCGTTCGGGTCGCAGTCCGGCATGCAGTGCCACTTGCCGCTCGGTGTGTACGACGGCGACTGCCCCGCGGGGCACGTCGGGGGCGTATCGATGCACTTGACGACCGCGCCACAGGGAATGCCGATGACGCCGGCGTCGCCGGCGCTCGCAGTCGCGCCGGGCGACGCGTCCGCGGTCGCGACGGCCGAGGCATCCGGCGCTGCGCCGTCGGGCAGGGGCGCGGCATCCGTCGCAGGTGCTGCACCACCGTCCGCGACGGGGGCCGCGCCGTCTGCGACGGCCGTCGCCGCATCGTCCGAGCCGCCGCCCTCCGAGCCGCCGCGGTCCGCAAGCGGATCGCTCGGCGCGGTGGCCTGGTAAGTCACGACCGCGACCTGCCCCGGAGCGCACTTCGTATTCGTGCACGCGGTGACCATCGCGGGCTGGGGAGTCTGGGCGGCGCCGGAGGTGCTCGAGATCGCACTCGCGCCCGAGCCCGCGAGCGGCCTCCGATACACCACCGTCTGGTCGGCTCCGCACCCGTGCGGTCCGATGGGCGTCAGAACGCCCGCGTCCTCGGTGCAGTAGCCGGTTGGCGCTCCCAGGCCGCCGTAGTATCCGCCCGACTCATCGTTCGAAGCGGAGCACGCGAGCAGCCCGAGAATCGTCGCCCCTGCGAACACCACCTGCCTGCCAAGGAATCGCATGGCGGCGCCAGTGAGCAAGGCCCAGGCCCGCAAAAGGATCTGCGAAGTCGTCACGGAAGGCCTGGAGATCCAGAAGGCCGCCATGGCGCCGCGGTCACGGACGCGGTGAACCCGGGTTTACGCGCTCGCAAGCGACGCGACGCGGAGGGAACGACTCGGGCTTGGCCCCCGTAATACGGTGCGCGCATGCGGATCCGTCTGCTCTTGCCGTGGTCCGCCGCGCTTGCGGCACTCGCCCTCGCTTGCTCGTCGGGAGGCGGCGGTTCCTTCGGCGACGCTGGGACCGAGGGGGGCGACGCGCAGAGCAGCTCGTCGAGCGGAGGCGGATCGAGCGGATCCGGCGACGGGTCGTCGAGCGGCTCGACCAGCTCCGGCGGCAGCTCCTCCGGCAGCGGCGGGAGCTCAGGGTCGAGCGGTAGCTCCGGCAGCGGATCCGGTGGGGCATCGAGCGGTGGC
>DASVWO010000366.1:0-3701 GCA_036393165.1 Polyangiaceae bacterium
CTCGCGAGCAACTTCAGCGGCCGCTGGCCGGGGCTCGTGGGGCTCCTCAACACGGGGGCCTGCCTCGAGTCGCTCGGCCGCGCCCACTCGCGCGCGTGGACCGACGCGCCCGACTGGTCGGCCGACCCCGTCTTCATGGACCGGCTCGCCGAGTGGTGCGAGACCGGGCGCATCGCTTACGCGGAGGACGAGATCGCCTACTCCGCCCCCGTGTCGGCCCCGGCGCTGCAGCGGGCGCGCGAGGTGGCGCGCGAAATCCGCGCGCGGCGCGTGCTCATCATGATGCTCGGCGACACGTCGATGGGGATGATCAACGGCTACTTCGGGCCGCGCCTCCTCAATCCGCACGGGTTCACGGAGCACAAGATCGATCAGGCGTGGATCATCGACCGCGGGATGCGCATCGACGAGAAGCGCATCGACGACGCGCTGCGCTTCGTGAAGGACCGCGGCGTCACCTTCCACTGGGGCGAGCGCGCGCCCGGCGCGCCGATGGGGGCCGCCGACTTCGACGAGCGCGCGACGCGCGAGCAGCTGCGCGATTACCTCGTCGTGCTCGACCTGGCGCGCGAGTTCAAGGCCGACTGCATCGGGTGGCAGTACCAGCTGGGCCTCATCCCGCTGCGGCCGCCGAGCGACTTCGCCGAGGGGCTCCTGAACAGCACGTGCCGGCCCGAGGGCAACGGCGACGTGATGATCACGTCGACCGAGGCGGACCAGGGGAACGTCGTGCCTATGGAGATGATGAAGTTCCTCCTCCGCAAGAAGGGCCTTCACCAGGCCGTCATGTTCCACGACGTGCGCTGGGGAGCGATGCACGAGGGGCGGTTCCTGTGGGTGCTGCTGAACAGCGGCTCGTGCGGGGCGTACGCGTTCAATCACGACCCGGACACGCTGCGCGGCGTTCACTCGTGGCGGCAGCCGGCGCTGTATTTCCCGACGCCGGGAGGCACGTTCGCCGGCGAGAGCCTGCCGGGGCAGATGACCTGGGCGCGCGCGTACATCAAGGGCGGCGTGCTCTGGATGGACGTCGGGCGCGGGGAAGTCGTGAAGCTGCCGTCCGCCGTGAGGGACCAGTGGTGGGAGGGCACGACGCGCGAGTGGCCGCTCATGGTCTGCGACATGGGCGTCTCGCGCGATGGCCTCATGGCGCACTACCTGTCGAACCACGCGGCGGTGGCCTACGGCGACGTGTTCGAAGAGATGGTCGCCCTGAGCCAGGAGCTCGGGTTCAAGGTCCGCGTGCTCGGCAAGGCCGCGTAGGCGAGAGCGTGCCCAGGCCGGGTCGAAGGCATGCCCGACCCAGGTCACGCCCTCGCGTTGCGAGAGCGAGCGCTTGCCCATGCCGGTGCACGACCTTGCCCATGCTGGGGCAAGTGCGTGCCCATGCGAGGGCGGAAGCATGCCCAGGCCAGGTCACATGCCTGCCCGGGCTAGGGCGAGGGCCTGCACACGCCAGGGCAAGGCTTCGTCGAGCCCGAGCGAGAGCATGCCCAAGCCCGGGCGAGGTCATGACCGGGCCCGGGCAAGGCCGTGACCGGGCATGGGCAAGCTCTCACGAGCCGAGGCAAGCGCGTGCCCTCGCAAGGGCACGCCTCCACGCAGCGAGGGCAAGGCTTCGACCTCGTACGGGCACGCTCTGTACCGGCGGGTGATCGGCTCTTCACCCGGTGGGGTGACGGTCTTCACCCTGCGTCTCCCAGAGCTCGCGGAGGATCTCGGCGACCGCTTCGTAGAGGGCCTCCGGGATCACGTCGCCGGGGACGAGCTCGACGAGGGCGCGGGCGAGAGGGACGTCGTGGACGATCGGGATGCCGTACTGCTCGGCGGCTCGCTTGATCTGCTCGGCCAGATCCCCTTCGCCGCTCGCGACGACGACGGGCGCCTCGTCTCCCTCTTTCTCGTCGTAACGGAGCGCGCACGCGAGGTGCGTCGGGTTCACGACGACCACGGTGGCGTTCTTCACGTTCGCCACGGTCGCCTGCGCGAGCATCTCGTGGTGCGCCCGCTCGCGCGCCGCCTTGAGCTGCGGGTCGCCCTCGCTCTCCTTGTACTCGCGACGCACCTCGTCCTTCGTCATCCTCAGCCTCCGCCTCCAGGCCGTCCGCGTCACCACGACGTCGAGCACCCCGATGGCGATGCCCACGAGCGCCGCCTTCCACGCGAGGCCCCCGGCAATGCCGGCGACGACCACGCCGACCCATGCGCCGCGGCCACTCGTGCGAGCGAGATCGACCAGGTGGTCGGCCAGCGCCGCGTACGCGAGCCACCCCACGATGCCCGCCGCCACGAGCGCGCGCGCGACCGCGAAGAGCCGCGCCGCCGAGAGCAGATTGCGCGCCCCCGCGACGGGGTTCAGCCGATCGAGGCGCGGCGTCATGCGCTTGCTCGCGACGACGCCGCCCGACTGCACGAAGGACGCGACCCCCGACGCGAGGCCCGCCGCCAGCAGCACCGGGAGAGAGAGGCTCACGACCGCCGTCGCGAGGCCCACGGTGTCGAAACGCACTGCGTCGTGCGACGGGGCGGCGATCGCTTCGCGAAGGGACTGCGACGCCCAGTCGGCGAGGGCCCTCACGGCCGCGGGCACCACGGCAACGGCGACGAGGAAGCCCACAGCCTGCGCTGCGAACGCGCTTACGCCGGCGTCGCCCTCTTCGCGCGCCTTGCGCAATCTTCGTGGTGTGGGGTCCTCCGTTTTCTCGCCCATGCCCGGGTGATTGAATAGCATCGCCTGCTGGCGCGTCCTACGCGCACCAAGGAGGGTCTGATGCGATTCGCTATCGTCGCTGCGGGCGCGCTCGCGGCATCTGCAGTCGTCTTGTCGGGGAACACGGCGCGCGCCGACGCGACGCCGACTGGAATCGAGGTGGGGCTGCGCTCGGGATACGCGATCCCCCTCGGCAACCTCGTGGGCGCGCCCTCGGGCCAGACGGCGCCGAACCTCAGCGACACCATCTCGGGCATGGTCCCCATCTGGCTCGATGCCGGATACCGGCTGAACCCGAACATGATGATCGGCGCGTTCTTCCAGTACGGACTGGCGTTCACGAACAACGGCACCAAGTCGCTCTTTTCCGGTTGCGGGACGAGCGGCGTGAGCTGCTCCGCGAACGACCTGATGTTCGGCGCGCAGTTCCACTATCACTTCATGCCGGACCAGACGATCGATCCGTGGGCCGGCATCGGCGTCGGCTACGAGATCCTCAACGGCAGCGCGTCGCAGGGCGGCCAGAGCCTGGGCGGCGCGTCCTTCAACGGCTTCCAGTTCGTCAACCTGCAGGTCGGCGGCGACTACAAGGTGATGCCGAACCTCGGGGTGGGCCCGTTCATCGCGTTCAGCCTCGGGGAGTACAGCGGCTGCTCGTTCAACGGCCCGAACGGCCAGTCGGCCGGGACGTGCACCATCAACAACAGCGCGATGCACGAGTGGCTCACCTTCGGCATCCGCGGCGCGTACGACATCAACCTGTGACCCACGCGCACAGCTAGGGCTTCCTTCCGCCCGTCGCGCGCCCGCTCCCCCTGGTGAGCGGGCACCTCGCGGCGGGCGGTCGTGTATTTGGCCCTCCCCCTCGGCTTGTGCCCTCATCGGCGCAGAAGAGGAGGTCGTGATGCGATTCTCGATTCTTGCCCTGGGCGCGCTCGCGGCGTCCAGCGTCGTCCTCGCCGCCAGCAACGCGCACGCGCAGGCCGCGGCG
>DASVWO010000367.1:0-14258 GCA_036393165.1 Polyangiaceae bacterium
AGCTACGGGGCCCGTTCGATCCTGTTCGTCGGCGACGCCGAGCACGAGGAGGAGGAGACGTTGCTCGCGACGGCGCGCGATCGCCTCCGTGCCGACGTGCTCAAGGTGGGGCACCACGGCAGCCGCACGTCGTCGACGCCGGCGTTCCTCGCGGCGGTCGCGCCCCGCGAGGCGGTGATCTCCGCGGGCTGCCGCAACCGCTTCGGCCACCCGCACGCGGTGACGCTCGAATCGCTGTGGCGCGCCGGCGCCCGCGTCTGGCGCACGGATCGCGATGGTGCCGTCACGGTCACGACCGATGGGGCGTCGCTCGACGTCGTGGCCCTGGCGGGAGCTCCCCCGCGTTGACATGCCGCCTCCAGGACCGTATTGGCTCGCTTCACGATGAGCGAACGGATCGTCACGATGCTCTCGCAGGAGCAGATCGCCGCCCGCGTGCGCGAGCTGGGCGCGCAGATCACCAAGGACTACGCGGGACGCAACGTCGTCCTCGTGTGCGTTCTCAAGGGGAGCTTCGTCTTCACCGCCGACCTGGCGCGCGCCATCGACCTGCCGCTGCGCGTCGACTTCTTGGGCACTCGCTCCTACGGGGAGGACACCGAGTCGAGCGGCGTCGTGCAGATCACGCAGGACCTGTCGAGGCCCATCGACCACGAGGACGTCATCCTCTGCGAGGACATCGTCGACACCGGCCTGACGGTCGCATACGTCATCGACCTCTTGCGCACGCGCAACCCGAAGAGCGTGAAGGTCTGCGCGCTGCTCCACAAGCCGGCGCGCGCGCGCGTGGAGGTGCAGGTCGACTATCTCGGTTTCACGATCGAGGACCGCTTCGTCGTCGGATACGGGCTCGACCATGCCGAGCGATACCGCAATCTCCCATACATCGGTGTCGTCGAGCGGTCGTGATGCCGGACGTGTTACGCTGACGCAAGCGTGCCGACGCCGTTCGCCGACGAGAAGTTCTTCCTCGCGCTGCTGGCGAAGGCCGTCGCGGGGCACGCGAGCGACGTGCACGTGAAGGTCGGCCAGCCGCCGGGCGCGCGCATCCGCGGCGACATGATCTACTTCCGCACCGAGAAGATCACGGCGGAGGACACCGAGGCCGTCGCGCGCATCGTGCTCGCCGGGCACGACGTTGCGGCGCACCTGCCGGAGCTGCGCGAGTTCGACACTTCGTACGCCGCGCCGGGCATCGGGCGCTTCCGCGTCAACGTGTACCGGCAGCGCGGGAGCCTCGCGATCGTCATGAGGTTCATCCCGACCGAGATCCCGGCGCTGGAGACGCTGGGCTTGCCGATGCCCGTGACCCAGGAGCTGGCCGAGAAGCAGAACGGCATGGTGCTCGTGGTCGGCGCCGCCGGGAACGGCAAGAGCACCTCGATCGCCGCGATGGTCGCGCACCTCAACGCGACGCGCGCGCTGCACATCGTGACCGTCGAGGATCCGATCGAGTTCATCCACCAGGACAAGCTGTCGAGCATCTCGCAGCGCGAGGTCGGCCTCGACACGGCGAGCTTCGCGGCGGCGCTGCGCGCGGCGCTGCGGCAGGACCCCGACGTGATCTTCGTGGGCGAGATCCGCGACGAGGAGACGATGGAGATCGCCCTCAAGGCGGCCGAGACGGGGCACCTCGTCCTGGCGTCGCTGCACACGAGCGACGCGGTGCGCACGGTGAACCGCATGCTCGCGCTGATGCGCGGCGACGCGAGCGAGAACCGCGTTCGCATCGCCAGCTGCCTGCAGGGGATCATCGCGCAGCGGCTGCTCCCGCGCGCCGACGGGCAGGGCGTCGTGCTCGCGGCCGAGGTGCTCGTCGCGTCGCAGTCGATCAAGGAGAGCATCCGCCGGCCGGAGAACAACCCGCCGCTCAAGGGGCTCATGGAGAAGGGGACGCACCCCTACGGGATGCGCACCTTCCAGATGACGATCGCCCGCCTGCTCGAGCAGGGCATCATCGACGACGCGGTCGCGAACGAGGCGCTCGGCGTCTAGTCTGGTGTTCGAGTCCGCTCTCCTTCGGAGCGTGCGGACTCAGGGACTGGTGGTCTGCCCCGCCGGCGGGGTCAGCACGGGAGGCGGCGCGACCATCGTCGCGCGCCACACGATGGGCGCGATGATGAGCGCGAGCAGCAGCGCCGCCGCGACGCCCATGAGCACGATGCCGGTGCGCATCGCGCGCGGGTCGTACGCCGCCGACGCGCGCGCGTGCACGTCGACGTCGCGCCGTGCGGCCTCCGCCGCGGCATCGAGCTTCGCGATATGCTCGCGGGCGCCGTCGAAGTCGGCGCCGAAGACGGGCCGGTCGCCGATCGCGCGGCGCGCGAGCGTCACCATCTGGACGCGCACCACCTTGCGCGCTTCCTCGACGGCGGCCGTGCGCGTGCCGGTCTGCTTCTTGAACTGCTGCTCGAGCGAAGACCGCTCTGCACGCACCGCCTCGAGGCGCCCCAGCGCGTCGGTCGAGCCCTTCTTCGATGCTCCGTAGCGCTGCGTGAGGCCGGCGATCGACGCGCGCATCCGCGTGGCCTCCGCTGCGTGCGCGTCGCGCTCCTTCTCCCACGCCGCCTTCGCCGACTCGGCGCGCGTCGTGTCGAGCATCGTCGCCGCGGCTCCGGTTGTCGTGCCGCTCGCGCTCGGCATCGTCGGGGACGACATCACCGTGCGCCGGCCGGACACCGCGAGCGGCTCGGCGCCGCCCATCGTCGAGAGCGCGGCCTGCACCGCCTGCTGCATCGCGAGCGCGTCGGGCCAGCGCCGCGCCTGCTCGAAGGCGAGGGCGCGGTCGACGATGTCCCGGACCGCCGGCGGAACGTCGGGCGCCACCTGCGCGATCGACGGCGGATGCGTCGTCGCCGCCTTGATGAGCTGCTCGTTCGCCGTCGAGCCCTCGTGCACGTGCTGCCCGGTGAGCAGCGTGAACATCGTCGCGCCGAGCGCCCACAGGTCGGTGCGGCCGTCGACCTCGTCCCAGTGCGCGAGCGCCTGCTCGGGCGCCATGAACGCCGGCGTCCCCATGACCGTCCCGGCGCGCGTCGACGTCTGCCGCTGCTGCCGCGCCTCCATCACGCGCGCGATGCCGAAGTCGAGCACCTTCACGAGGCCCTGCTTCGTGAGGAAGAGGTTCTCGGGCTTGATGTCGCGGTGCACGACGTTCTTCGCGTGCGCCGCCGCGAGCACGTCGAGCACCTGGTCGACGATCGCGAGCACCTCGCGTGGCGCCATGCGCTTGCCGGCCTTCTCCCAGCGCCCCTCGATGGTGTCCCCCTCGAGGAGCTCCATGACGATGAACGCCGAGCCGTCGGGCGCCAGGTCGTCGTCCAGCACGCTGACCGCCCCGTCGTGCTGGATGGCGTTCGCCGCGTAGCCCTCCTGGAGGAAGCGGCCCTTGACCTCGTCGTTCTCGCTCAGGTCCTTGTGCATCATCTTCACGGCGACGCGCTTGCCGTTGCGATGCGTCGCCGCGTAGACCGCCGCCATCCCGCCGACGCCGAGCAGCGCGTCGAGCCGCCACTTGTCCTGCAGCACCATGCCGAGCCGGGCGCGCGCGCGCTCGACAATCGGGTCGGGCTCGGCGGCGGCGAAGTTCGTCATCTACGCCGTACCGCCTGCGCGCTGCTTGTCCATGGCCTGGAGCACCGCCTTCAGCTCCCCTTCGGCCTTCTTCAGCTTCGCCTCGGCGCGCGCCAGCGCTCCCTGCGCCGACGCGAGCTCTCCGGCGATGCCGCGCTCGTTCGCCTGCGCGGCCGCGAGGTCCCCCTCGGCCTTGCCGATGCGCGCGTCGACCTGCAAGAGGCGCTGCTTCTGCGCGTCCTGCTCGGCGGCGAGCACCCGGTCGCGCGAGCGCAGCACGTCCTCGGCGCGCGAGAGCTCTTCGAGCGCCATCAGGTACGTCTGCGTCTTCTCCGCCAGCGGGCGCGCGCGCTCGGCGAGGGCGACGAGCGCGTCCTCGAGGGCGGTCTGCGCGTGCTCCGCCTCCTGCTTGCGCACGGCGAGCGCCGCCTTCAGCTCGCGCTGCCTCTTGAGCACCCGCCACGCGTACATCGGGGCGAAGAGCCAGCTGCTCGGCGCGTCCCCGTAGTCGGCGAGGACGAGAGCGTCCGTCTCGAGATCGCTCTGCGCCTGCATCGGATGTCCGGAACGCGGAGCCATCGCCTGCGGTGCGGGCGGACGCGCGAGCGGTGCGGCTTGCCCGCCGCGGACCACCTGCGCGGTCGGATACGCCGCCGGTGCGGGCGGCGTCGGGGCCCCCGCGGCGAGGGCGGATCGCTGCGCCACGAGCTCCCGCGGGTCGACCGCGAGCTCCAGCGAGAGCTCCTCCTGCTGCACCCTGGGCTTCGCCGGCTTCGCGGCGGGCTTCGGCCTGGCCCCGAGCTCCAGGTCCGGCGCGGGCATCGACCCGCAGCGCGGACAGGCCTGCCCGGGCGCGAGCCCCTCGGCGCCGCACGTGCCGCAGGAAGCCATGGGCGGATCATACCGCACCTGGACCCCACACTTGGCGTGCTAAGCCGGGCGCATGAGCGCCACGAGCAAGCGGCTGGAGTTCCTGCAGAAGGTCACCGCCTCCGCCGCGGGCGACGCCTTCGCCTGGTACGGCCTCGCGATGGAGTACCGCTCCCTCGGCCGGAACGACGACGCCCTCGCCGCGTTCGAGTCGCTCCGCTCGCGCTCTCCGGACTACGTGCCGATGTACCTCATGTGCGGCCAGATGCTCGAACAGATGGGCCGCCTCCCCGACGCGCGCACCTGGATGACCGCCGGCATCGACGCCGCACGCGCCAAGGGGGACGCCCACGCCGTGTCGGAGCTCGAGGCGGCGCTCGGGGCGCTCGGGTGAGAGCGGGGGCCAAAGGCTGACGAGAAGGAGAGGGAAAGAAGATCAGAAGATCAAAAGATCAGAAGAAGGTTTGGGGGTGCCCGTCGCGCCGGACCCCACCCCCTTCTTGATCTTCTGATCTTTTGATCTTCTTCCCTCTCGACTCGTCTCACTTTAGCGTCGCCTGATCTTCGCCAATCGCTCCTTGATCGCCGCTTCGTCGCCGCGATCGGTCGGCTCGTAGAGCACCGCGCCCGTGAGCTCGTCGGGCAGGTACGTCTCGCCCGGGACGACGCCGCCCTCGAACGAGTGCGCGTACTTGTAGCCTTCGCCGTAGCCCTCGCGCTTCATGAGCGGCGTCGCCGCGTTGCGCAGCTTCATCGGCACCGGCAGCGCGCCGTGCTTCTCGATGAGCTCCTTGGCGCGCGTCCACGCCACGGTGCTCGCGTTCGACTTCGGCGCGCTCGCGAGATACGTGCACGTCTGCGCGAGCGCGTAGAGGCCCTCGGGCATGCCCACGCGCCGGATCGTCGCGTCGCACGACGTCGCCAGCGTCAGCGCGCGCGGATCGGCGTTGCCCACGTCCTCGCTCGCGAAGACGAGCATCCGCCGCGAGACGAAGAGCGGGTCGTCCCCCGCCTCGAGCATCCGCATCATCCAGTAGACCGCGGCGTCGGGATCGCTCCCGCGCATCGACTTGATGAACGCCGAGACGACGTTGTAGTGCTCCTCGCCCGCCTTGTCGTAGAGCAGCGGCCGGTGGCTCTCGGCAGTCGCCACGGCCTCGGCGGTCACTTCCTTCCCGGCACCGGTCGCCTCCAGGTAGTCGACCACCAGCTCGAGCGTGGAGAGGGCCCGCCTCGCATCGCCCCCGGCGGCGTCGGCAATCGCGCGGAGGGCGGCGTCGTCCGCCGTCAGCCCCTTGACGCCCAGGCCGTGCTCCGAATCCTGCAGCGCCCGGCGCAACAAAGTGAGCAGGTCCTCGGCTTGCAGCGGCTCGAGGCGGAACACCTTGCACCTCGAAAGGAGCGCCGCATTCACCGCGAAGCTGGGATTCTCCGTGGTCGCCCCGACGAGCACGATCGTCCCGTCCTCCACGTGCGGGAGGAACGCGTCCTGCTGCGCCTTGTTGAAGCGATGAATCTCGTCCACGAACACGATGGTGCGCTGCCGCCCCTCGGGAGCGAAGGCGAGCCGGTCCCGCGCCGCCGCGACGATCTCGCGCAGCTCGCCGACGCTGCCGAGCACCGCGCTGAAGAGGACGAAGTGCGACTTCGTGGCCGACGCGATGACGCGCGCCAGGGTCGTCTTGCCGCTCCCGGGCGGGCCCCAGAGCACCATCGACCGCACGCGGTCGCTCCCGATGGCCTGCGTGAGGAGCGACCCGGGCGCGAGGAGCTTTCGCTGCCCCACCACATCCGCGAGCGTGTGGGGGCGCATGCGGTCGGCGAGGGGGGCGCCCTGCTCGGAGCTCTTCCGGGCCGCCGCGCCGAACAAGGTCGCGCTGGGATCCTCCACGCTCCGCTTGGCGCGGCTCGCCATGCGCGGGAACGTAGCGCGAAACGGGGCAACGCCTATGATTGAGACGATGCGGAGGGTTGCGGGAGCCGTCTGTGTGGCCGGCGTCGGCGCGGTCGCGGCGGCCTGCGCGAGCGCTCCGCCCAAGGCGCCCGTCGACAGACGCGGCAAGATCACGACCGTCGAGCTCGCGGCCTTCGAGGTGCGCGACGATCAGATCGACCGCTTCGAGCACTGCCCGCCGCCCGGCGAGATCGGGCAGGACTGGCTGCCCCCGTTGCCCGAGTGGCACCCGCCGTCGGCCTCCACGTCGGCTGCGGTGCCGGAGAGCGCGGTGGACGCGAGCGATCCGAACGCGACGGCGCAGGCCGCGGACGACCAGGTCGTCGCCCCGATGCCGGCGAGCCAGGCGCAGCTCACCGAGCAGGCGGGCACGCAGTCGCGGGCGGCGCTGCGCCACTGCTACAACCGCGGGCTCATCATCGATCCGACGCAGGACGGGCACGTGGGGCTCGTGCTGCACGTCGATCGCACGGGGCACGTCGTGGCCGTCGAGACGTGGGGCGCGTGCGACCTCGCGCCGGACGCGCTCGTGTGCATGCGCGACGTCGCGATGCACGTGCGCCTCGCTCCTCCCGCCGACGGCTTCGCGACGGTCACGGTGCCCGCGGTCTTCACGCAGGACCGCCCGCAGGGGCGCGGCGCGAACGACGCGTACGCGGCGGCGGCCTACGTGGCCGTCGAGACGATGCGCCCACGCCTGCACGCGTGCGAAGAGGCGGCGAAGCGCGCGGGCGAGAGCGTCTTCGCCAGCGCCGTCATGACGGCGGACGTCGATGCCAAGGGCCACGGCGTGCACATCGCGGTGGACCAGTGGAAGGGCGGGCACGAGATCCTCGCCTGCTCGGCCGAGGTGATCCGCGACGCGCCCTTCCCGCCGCCGCCGGCGGGCGTCGGCAAGATCGTCGTGCCCATCGTGTTCAACCCGCGCCCGGGCACGCGCTGAGGGGGGAGGCGCGGCCATGTCACGTCACGTGACGTGACATGGAGGGGAGTCCCCACCCCCCGTCGCCGGAGGGTGGGGATCCCACGCTCAGGTCACGACGGCTTCGTCGTGCCCGCGGGCGCCGCGGCTGCCGCCGCCGCCGGACCAGGCTGCTCGCCCGCCGCCGCCGGCTTCTTCGCCGCGACCGTCTTCTCGCGCTTCACGACCGCCGCGGCCTTCTCGGCCGTGGTCGTCGTCTTGCGCGCCGGCTCGGTCAGGCCGAAGTCCGCGAGGACGGAGGGCTGCCCCTTGTAGAGGTTGAGCACCTCCCGCTTCACCCCGCGGTAGACGGGGTCCGACGCGGCGCGCGACGCCTTGTCGGCCACGACGGCCTGCTGCCAGACTCCCTTCGCCGCGGCCGTCGCGTCGGCCTTGGTGATGGGGTCCTGCAGGACCGTCACGATCTCGGCCGGCGTGTAGGGCTTGCCCTCCACGACGACCGCTGCGGTGAGGTGCGTCTGCACCCCGCCGATCATCTGCCTGTTCCTGTCGCTCCGTGTCGTCTTGTTCGTCTTCAAGGTGTCCGTCCCTTCGAAACGGGCCCTCCCGGCGACGCGGAATGCGTCGCCATCGTGGCCCCTCACAACCACAGTCCGGGCTCGCGGCCCGATTCCTCACCGCGAGCGAGATCAAATGCGTCTCAATCGCCGATCCTTCTCTTCCTGATCACAGAGCCGGATGAGCGCGCGATTCGTCGCAAGGAAAATGGAGAAAGTGACGCAGCCCCCGTGCGCGCTCCTCGAGAGGGTGTGGACGGATGACTCCGAATTTTCCTCACTCGCGAAGGACGATTCTTGTCGCCGGGCGGACCCCTGCATGGATCCCGAGGGGCGACGCAGGGATCCGCCTGGGCGACGCATGGACCCGCGAGGGCGACGCAGGGATCCGCCGGGGCGGCGCATGGACCCGCGAGGCCGACGCATGGAACCGCGAGGGCGCTGCATGGACCTGCTAGGGCGCTGCATGGACCCGCGAGGGCGACGCATGGAACCACGAGGGCGATGCAGGGGACCGCAAGGGCGGGCCGGGGTACCGAAGGGGCGGGACGCGGTACCGCGCGTCCTTTTGCGAGACCCCGGGAACCTTTCCGCGCATCCCCCGTGTAAGGGGGTGAGTCATGATGGCCCTCGTCATGTCGCAGCCGGAACCGCCCCGGATCGAGGAGATCGACCGCGGCGTGCTCGACCGGGCGCGCGCCATGGATCCCATCGCGATGCGGGCCTTCGTGGTCCGCTACCAGCGGCAGGTGTTCGCGCTGCTCTCGCGCGTCATGGGGCCGGGTGCCCACGTGGAGGACGCGGCGCAGGAGACGTTCCTGCGCGCCTTCCGCGCCCTGCCCGCGTTCGACCCGGCGGGGCCGGCGCGCGTGTCGACGTGGCTGCTCACGATCGCGACGCGGCTCGCGCTCGACGAGAAGAGGCGCAAGCGGTTCCCGACCGCGGAGCTGGCGGCGGCCGACGCGGTGCCCTCCGGCGCGACGCCCGAGAGCGAGCACGCGCGGGGCGAGCTTCGCGCGGCCATCGCGCGCGCCGCGTCGGAGCTGAGCGACGACATGCGCGCAGCGTTCGTCCTCGCCGACGTGCACGGGTTCACGATGGCCGAGATCGCCGAGGCGCTGGGGATCCCCGAGAACACCGCGAAGACGCGCGTGCATCGCGCGCGGCAGCACATGCGCGAGCGCCTCGCGCCGATGCGCAGGGAGGACCACGATGAGCGAGCTTGATCCTCGCGACTGGCCGGCGCAGGAGCCGCCGGCGGACTTCGCGGAGCGCGTCGTCGCCGCCGCGAGGGCGGAGAACCGCAGACCCGCAAGGCCGCAGAGAGGCCGGGCGCTCGCCGGGCTGGTGCTCGTCGGGTCGATGGCGGCGGGCGTCGCGCTGGCGGTGCACCTTCAGGGGCGCGCCGCGAACGGCGACGTGACGGCCGACGCGCGCAGAGAGGTGCGCGTCGGGACGAGGGCCATCGCGGTGCTCGAGGCGGGGGCGCACCTGAAGTGGCACGGAGACGACATCGAGCAGGCGGGCGGCGACGTGTTCTGGCGCGTCGAGCCGGGCGCGCGGTTCACGGTGCACACGCCGGCCGCCGACGTGACGGTGAAGGGCACGTGCTTCCGCGTGGCCGTCCGCACGCCGCGAAGCGGAGCGGACGCGAACGCACAAACGCGGAACGACGGAGAGAACGACATGACGCGACGGGATGCGATGGTCGGAGCGGTGGGCGCGGCGTTCGGCGCGGCCGCGTTCGTGGGCGTGTACGAGGGCAAGGTCGCCGTGTCGCACGCGGGGCAGAGCGTCGACGTCGCCGCCGGTCAGAGCGCGCAGGCCGACGGGCGCGGCGTGCACGTGACCGGGTTCTCGCCGAGCGCGCAGGGCGCGGCCGCCGAAGCCGGGAGCGCCGAGCCCGATCCGCTGCTCGCCGCGAACGCGAACCTCGCCGACACGGTGCGCGAGTACCGCCGGCGCCTCGAGGCCATCGACGCCGACAAGAAGAAGCTGGAGAAGAAGCTCGCGCAGGCCGAGGCGCAGCTCGGCGACGCCGGGGCCGGTCCGAAGGCATTCGAAGTGTCGGCCAACAAGTTCGACCTCACGCAGGACGACTGGAAGGAGCTCGCGAAGCAGGGGCGGCTCCCCATGCGCGTCCCCTGCTGGCAGCCGAAGGACGGCCACAGCTACTCGCCGGGCGACCTCGACAAGCTGGGCCTCGCGCCGCAGGACGGCCCCGTCGTGCAGGCGGCCATGAAGCGATCGGAAGCGCGCACGTGGGGCGTCATCAAGCCGCTCTGCGCGAAGGCGCTCCCCGGCGCGAACGTCGACCAGCTCGGCGAGGACGGATGCACCAAGATCCTCGAGGCGTTCGCGGACCAGAACGGCACCCCGGGCAACGAGGTCGTCCGCCAGACCGCCGAGATCGAGGCAGGCCTGCGTCCCATGCCGGGCCCGAACGACGACGTGCCCCCGCTCGAGCGCGCCCTCCTCTCTCTCGCCAGCGAATCGAAGAGCCTCGAGGGCGACCTCGCGCAACAGCTCGGTCCCGACGCTGCCAAGGAGATCGTCTACGGCGACGTGGCCGGTTGCTGGTCCAGCGGCGTCTGGACCGTCGGCCCGCGCGAGCAGCCGTAGCCTCCGCCACGGGAACGTCACGACCGGGCGGCACGGTGCTCGCTACGCTGCGCCGGTCGCGATGGCCGGGCGCGCGATCCTCACGCTGAACGCGGGCTCGTCGAGCCTCAAGTACGCGCTGTTCGCGCACGACGTGCGTCCGGCGCAGATCGTGCGCGGTACGGTCGAGCGCGTCGGGCCGGACGCGGGCGCGGCGGCGCGGGCGCTCGAGGCGGTGCTCGCGAAGCTGGAGGCGCACGGGGGGCTCGCGGCGGTCGCGGCCGTGGGACACCGCGTGGTCCACGGCGGCGCGACGTTCGAGGCGCCCGTCCGCATCGACGCGCGCGTGCTGGCGGAGCTCCATGCGCTCGCGCCGATCGACCCGGACCACCTGCCGGCCGAGATCGCGGTGGTCGAGGCGGTGCGCGCGCGCGCGCCGGAGCTGCCGCAGGTCGCGTGCTTCGACACGGCGTTCCACGCGCGCATGCCGCGCACGAGCAAGCTGCTCCCGCTGCCGCGCCGCTACGAGGCGCGCGGGATCCGGCGTTACGGGTTCCACGGGCTGTCGTACACGTGGCTGCTCGAGGAGCTGGCGCGCGTCGCCGGCGAGCGCGCGGCGCGCGGGCGCGTGATCCTCGCGCATCTCGGCTCGGGCGCGAGCCTCGCGGCCGTCCGCGACGGCGCGTGCGTCGACACGACGATGGCGTTCACGCCCAACTCGGGCGTGCCGATGGGGACGCGAACGGGGGATCTCGATCCCGGCGTCATCGTGCACCTGCTGCGCACCGAGCGCCTGCCGGCCAGCGCGCTCGACGCGATGCTCTCGAAGGAGTCGGGCCTGCTCGGCGTGTCGGGCACGAGCGCCGACATGCGCGACCTGCTCTCGCGCGAGGCGCACGACCCGGCGGCGGCCGACGCCGTCGCGCTCTTCGTCCACGGCGTGCGCAAGGCGGTCGGTGCGCTGGCGACGACCATCGGCGGCGTCGACACGCTCGTCTTCTCCGCCGGCATCGGCGAGCACGCCCCGCCGGTCCGCGCGCGCGTCTGCGCCGGGATCGCGCATCTCGGCGTCGCACTCGACGAGGCGCGCAACGGCGCGAACGCCCCCATCGTCTCCGCCGACGCGAGCGCCTGCACCGTCCGCGTCATCCCCACCGACGAAGAAGCCGTCATCGCGCGCGAGACCCTGCGCGTCCTCTTTCCCAGGTGATTCATGAACCCCGAGCTGCTCAGCAAGATGGACGCGTACTGGCGCGCCGCGAACTACCTCTCCGTCGGCCAGATCTACCTCCTCGCGAACCCGCTGCTGCGCGAGCCGCTGCGCTTCGAGCACGTCAAGCCGCGTCTCCTCGGCCACTGGGGCACGACGCCGGGCCTGAGCTTCCTCTACGTCCACGCCAACCGCGTCATCCAGGAGCACGACCTCGACGCGATCTTCGTCACCGGCCCCGGGCACGGCGGCCCGGCGATCGTCGCGAACGCGTACCTCGAGGGCACCTACAGCGAGGTGTACCCCGACGTCTCGCAGGACGAGCGCGGGATGGCGCACCTCTTCCGGCAGTTCTCCTTCCCCGGTGGCATCCCGAGCCACGTCGCTCCCGAGACGCCCGGCAGCATCCACGAGGGCGGCGAGCTCGGGTACGCGCTCAGCCACGCCTTCGGCGCGGCGCTCGACAACCCGCGCCTGCTCGTCTTCTGCGTCGTCGGCGACGGCGAGGCCGAGACGGGCCCGCTCGCGACGAGCTGGCAGTCCAACAAGTTCCTGAACCCCGTGACCGACGGCGCCGTCCTGCCCATCCTTCACCTCAACGGCTACAAGATCGCCGGCCCCACCGTGCTCGCGCGCATCCCGCGCGAGGAGCTCGAGCAGTTCCTGCGCGGCTGCGGGTGGGCCCCGCGCTTCGTCGAGGGTGACGACCCCGCGGCGATGCACCGCGCGATGGCGGCCACGATGGACGAGGCGATCGCCGAGATCGGGCGCATCCAGGCCGACGCGCGCGCCCGCGGGTTCGAGCGCCGCCCGCGCTGGCCGATGATCGTGATGCGCACACCCAAGGGCTGGACCGGCCCGAAGCAGGTGGACGGCGTCCCCGTCGAGGGCACCTTCCGCGCGCACCAGGTGCCGTTCGACGTCGGGCACAACCCCGAGCACCTCGCGCTGCTCGAGCGATGGTTGAAGAGCTACCACCCCGAGCAGCTCTTCGACGCGCGCGGCCGCCTCGTGCCGGAGCTCGCCGAGCTGCCGCCGAAGGGCGACCGCAGGATGAGCGCCAATCCGCACGCCAACGGGGGCCTGCTCCGCAAGGAGCTGAAGATGCCCGACTTCGCCGAGTACGCGGTGGACGTCCCGGCGCCCGGCGCGGCGACCGCCGAGGCCACGCGCGTGCAGGGACAGCTCGTTCGCGACGTGATGACGATGAACGCCGACGCGCACAACTTCCTCGTCTTCAGCCCCGACGAGACCGCGTCCAACCGGTGGAACGCCGTCTTCGAGGCGACCTCGCGCCGCTCGGTCGCCGAGATCCTCCCGTCGGACGATCACGTGTCGCCCGAGGGACGCGTCTTCGAGATGCTGAGCGAGCACCAGTGCGAGGGCTGGCTCGAGGGGTACCTGCTCACGGGGCGACACGGCTTCTTCAGCTGCTACGAGGCGTTCGTCCACATCATCGACTCGATGTTCAACCAGCACGCGAAGTGGCTGAAGGTGACGCGGCTCCTGCCGTGGCGGCGGCCCATCTCGTCGCTCAACTACATGCTCACGTCGCACGTGTGGAGGCAGGACCACAACGGGTTCTCCCACCAGGACCCCGGCTTCATCGACCACGTCGTCAACAAGAAGGCCGAGGTGGTGCGCGTGTACCTCCCGCCGGACGCGAACACGCTCCTCAGCGTGACCGACCACTGCTTGCGGAGCGTGAACTACGTGAACGTGATCGTCTGCGGCAAGCAGCCCGCGCCGCAGTGGCTGACGATGGACCAGGCGATCAAGCACTGCACGGCGGGCATCGGCATCTGGGAGTTCGCCAGCAACGACGCCGGCGGCGAGCCCGACGTGGTGCTCGCCTGCGCGGGCGACGTGCCGACGCTCGAGGTCCTCGCGGCGACGCAGATCCTCCGCGAGCACATCCCCGACCTCAAGGTGCGCGTCGTGAACGTCGTGGACCTCATGCGCCTCGAGCCGCCGAGCGAGCACCCGCACGGCCTGGCCGACCGCGACTTCGACAACCTGTTCACGACGAACCGGCCCGTGATCTTCGCGTACCACGGCTACCCGTGGCTCATTCACCGGCTCACCTACCGGCGGACGAACCACGCGAACCTCCACGTGCGCGGCTACAAGGAGGAGGGCACGACGACGACGCCCTTCGACATGGTCGTGCGCAACGACATGGACCGGTTCCACCTCGTGCAGGACGTCATCGACCGCGTCCCGTCGCTCGGCACGCGCCAGGCGCTGCTCCACCAGAAGATGGCCGACAAGCGCGTCGAGCACGCGGCGTACATCCGCGCGCACGGCGACGACATGCCGGAGGTGCGCGACTGGAAGTGGACCCCAAAGTGAGACGAGAAGAGAAGAGAGCGAAGATCGAGTGAGACGAGAGGAGAGGAAAAGAAGATCAGAAGATCAAAAGATCAGAAGAAGGCATAAGAGCGGGGTGACGGTCGGACCGCAGCGCGGCGACGTAGTCGCGAGCGGGACGCCGCCCGTCACGACGCGTGCAGCCTCCGGATCGATCGCTGCGCGTCCGGAGGGCACGCGCCGCGCCGGGCTTATGGAGCG
>DASVWO010000368.1:0-24585 GCA_036393165.1 Polyangiaceae bacterium
CATGCGGATGCGCCGCTTGAGCTCCCGCGCGCCGAACTCCGGCCGGTAGCCGACCTCGGTGAGGTGATCGACGAGCGAGTCTTCGAACGCGAGCTCCACGCCCTGCCCGCGCGCCATTCGGCGGACGCGTTCGAGCTGCAGCTGGACGATCGCCCGGATGTCGTCGCGATTGAGCGCGTGGAAGACGATGACCTCGTCGAGGCGGTTGACGAACTCCGGACGGAAGTGCTGGCGAACCACGTCCATGAGCTCGCTCTTCAAGCGCTCGTAGTCCTCGTGCGTCGTCGCCGCCCCATGCAGCCGCCGCCGGATGCGATCCGAGCCCAGGTTGCTCGTGCAGATGATCATCGTGTTCGTGAAGTCCACGACACGTCCCTTGCCGTCGGTGAGGCGTCCGTCGTCGAAGACCTGGAGCAGGACGTTGTGGACGTCGGGGTGCGCCTTCTCGATTTCGTCGAGCAGGACGACACTGTAGGGCCGGCGCCGCACGCGTTCGGTGAGCTGCCCGCCCTCCTCGTAGCCGACGTAGCCGGGGGGCGCCCCGATGAGGCGTGCCACGGTGTGGCGCTCCATGTACTCGCTCATGTCGACGCGTACGACCGCGTCCTCATCCCCGAAGACGGCCCACGCGAGCGACCGCGCCAGCTCCGTCTTTCCGACGCCCGTGGGCCCGAGGAACAGGAACGTCGCGATGGGATGGCCGCGCTCCTTCAGCCCGGCGCGCGCGAGGCGGACGGCATCGGAGACCGCGCGCACCGCCTCCTCTTGGCCGACGACCCGCTCATGCAGGCGCTCTTCGAGATGGAGCAGTTGCTGGCGCTCCTCAGCCGTCAGCTCCGAGACGGGGATGCCCGTCAGGGCGGACACGATCTCCGCCACGTGCTGGGGGGTGACCTCGACCGACCCCGACCCCACGGTACGCTTCCAGCGCTCGGTCGCCTCCGCGAGCTCGCTCTCGCGCTTTTCGATGCGCTCGCCGAGCTCCTTGACGCGGTCGGACTGTTTTCGTGACTTGGCGTAATCACGCTCGCGACGCAGCTGCTGAAGCTGGGACTCCATCTCGAGCACCTCGGCGGGGCGCGAGCTCGACGCGATCCGCACGCGCGCGGCGGCCTGGTCGACGAGGTCGATCGCCTTGTCAGGCAAGTGGCGCCCGCTGATGTAGCGGTCCGAGAGTTGGGCCGCCGCGACGATGGCCTCGTCGCTGATGCGCACCTTGTGGTGCGCCTCGAACCGGTCCTTCAGGCCGTGCAGGATGTTGATGGTCTGTTCGACCGTGGGCTCCCCGACGAACACCGGCTGGAAGCGACGCTCCAGCGCAGCGTCCTTCTCGATGTGCTTCTGGTACTCGTTCAGGGTCGTGGCGCCGATCAGGTGCAGCTCGCCGCGCGCCAGGGCCGGCTTGAAGACGTTGGCGATGTCCACACCGCCTTCGCCTCCCGCGGCGCCGGCGCCGACGATCGTGTGGACCTCGTCGATGAAGACGACCAGCTCCCCCGAGTGGGCCGTCACCTCTTCGACGACGTGCTTGATGCGCTCCTCGAACTCGCCACGGTACTTCGAGCCGGCGATCAGGGAATTGACGCTCAGCTCCACGATGCGCTTGTCCCGCAGCACTTCCGGCACCTCGTGATTCACCACGCGCTGCGCGAGCCCCTCGACGATCGCCGTCTTGCCCACGCCCGGCTCGCCGATGAGCACCGGGTTGTTCTTCTTGCGCCGAGCGAGGACCTCGATCGTGGTCTCGATCTCCTTGGCGCGGCCGATGACCGGATCGAGCCTGCCCTGACGCGCGAGCTGCGTGAGGTCTCGCGAGTACTTGTCGAGATGTGGCGTCGTGGTCGCCGCCTCGACGCGGCCGTCTTCGGCGCCTGGCCCGACGACCTTCACCGTCTGCTGACGCAGTGCTTGTGGGGTCAGGTCGTAGCGGCGCAGCAGGTCGCCGGCGATTCCGTCCTGCTCTTCGGCGAGGCCGATGAGCAGGTGCTCCGGTCCCACGTAGCTGTGACCGAGCTCGCGCGAGGCTTCGAATGCGTGGACGAGCGCGCTCTTCACGCGGGGTGAGACGCCGATCTCGCGAGCCTCCACGGCGCGCTCTTTGCGCGGGGACGCCTTCTCGAGCTCGGTCTTGATGTCCTGCGGTGCGATTCGAAACTGCTTGAGGATGGCCTGCGCCACCTCGTTGTCCGCGAGCACATAGAGGAGGTGCTCCGTGTCGACCTCACGCTTGCCCCATTCGCCCGCCACCTGCGCGGCCTGCTGCAGGAGCTCCTTCGTTTGCTCGCTGAGATATTCGGCGACGTCCACGGCTTCGCGGTCGGCTCTCCGATGGCGCACGGGCAGACGTCGGCCTCCGGCTCCGGGCTCGGGGGCCCCGCCAGCGTCGCCGGGGGGCATTCCCGCCAGACGCCCGAGGACATCGTCGAAGATGCCTCCGCCGCCGAAGAGCGACTCGAACGGAGACTCTGCGCGCTCCTCGCTCTGGCGCAAGCGCGCGTAGTCGACGTCACACAGCTCGAGTACCTGCTCCTGACCGTCGCGAGCAATTCGCACCCTGACGGTCGCCGGCCGCGTCTGACAGATCTCGCACAATGCCGCTGCCATGGTCCTCTCCGATCCGCGCTCAGGCCAACCTCCAGAACTCTCGCAAGTCCGGCGGCAACTGACTGGAAACGTCGTCCACCTCTTTCGGCGGCAAGACGCGCTTGGTCGCGGCGAACACGGCCCGGGCCGTCTGCTCGGCGCGCTCCACGCTCGTGCCCAGATGCTCGGCGAGGCGGTGCAGGAACTCGTCGCGATCGAACGAGATGGCATTCTCGCCTCGATCGAGCATGCATCGCGTCAAGAGCGGCTGCAGCGTCTGCGGAAGGCTCAGGAGCACGTCGCGCGCTTCGCCCCGACTCACGTGCCGCGTCAGCAGGCACATCACGGCCTCGAACGCCTCGGTGGCGAGTACGCTCTCCGGCAACGCAGCGTTCTCCTCGATCTCGGCAACGAGCTGACGTCGCGCATCGTCCGGCGCTTCGGGCCCGCTTCTCGTCGGCGCGGCGCCTTCCCAGAGCTCCTTCAAGCCGTGCGGTAGCTGCTGCGTCACACCGTTCACGACCGCACGCGGCAGCCACGGACGGAGGGTGTCGAACACCGTCAAGACCACTTGTTCGGCGCAGACCGGCGTGATGGACAGCTGCGTGGCAACGCGGAGCAGAAACTCGGCGCGATCCAGCGGCACCACCGGATGCCCCTCGCGTCGCGCGACCCGATCCGCGAGAAGCTCTTGGAGCGGCGGAGGCAACGCGGCGAGCAGTGCGCGCGCCTCACCCGCCGTCAGCCGCTCCACGAGCGTGCCGAGGGTCGCAATGAGGGCGTGCCGGGGAGACGCCTCGGCAGGAAACGCGAGGCCGACTGCGACCAGTCGCTCCAGGTGTTCGAGCTCCAGCACCTGCGGCGGTTGCGTGCTGGTGTCGATGCTCACGGCGCGCAGCAGGATGCATTCACTCCGCCAACACCTTGTGGAGCAGCTGCACGCAGATCGCTCCCTCCCCGACCGCAGAGGCGACGCGCTTGACGCTGGCGAATCGGACGTCGCCCACGGCGAAGACGCCGCGCACGCTCGTCTCGAGCATGTACGGGTGGCGCCGGGCGACGGTCCACCTGGCGAGATCGCCCGGGCCGAGGTCCTGCCCGGTCTTGATGAATCCCTTGTCGTCGAGCGCGACGCACCCCTTCAACCAGTCGGTGTTCGGGTCCGCGCCGGTCATCACGAAGACGTGTCGGATGCCGTGGACCTCCGAGTGGCCCGTGACGTTGTTGCGCCAGCGTACGCGTTCGAGCTCTCGGTCGCCCTCGGCCAGGTCGAGCTCCGTGTGCGTGTGCACGGTGATCTTCGGATTCTCACGGATGCGCTGGACGAGGTAGGCGGACATCGTCTCCTTCAGCCCGTCGGAGCGCACCAGCATGTGCACGTGATCGACGAACGCGGTCAGGAAGACGGCTGCCTGCCCCGCCGAGTTGCCGCCCCCGACCACGACCACCTGCTCACGACGACAGAGCTGTGCTTCGATCGGGGTGGCGGCGTAGTAGACGCCCGTGCCCTCGAAGCGCGAGAGATTGGGCACGGCAGGCCGGCGGTAGCGCGCGCCGTCCGCCAGAACGATGGAACGCGCGAGCAACCGGTCGCCGCCGTCGAGCAGGACCTTGTACGGGGTCTCGTCGCAGTCGAGTCGCTGGGCGGTGCGCGCAATGACGATCTCCGCGCCGAACTTCTCGGCCTGGGCGTAGGCGCGACTCGCGAGGTCGTGACCTGAGACGCCGGTGGGGAACCCGAGATAGTTCTCGATCTTCGAGCTGAAGGCGGCCTGACCCCCCGGCGCCTCGGCCTCCACGACGACGACGTCGAGGCCTTCGGATGCGGCGTACACGGCGGCCGCCAAGCCGGAAGGGCCCCCGCCGACGACGATGACGTCGTGGACACGCGTCTCGTCGAGGCGGGGACTGAAGGCAAGGCAGTCTGCGAGTTGCCTCCTGCTCGGGTTGCGGAGCACCGTGCCGCGCCCGCAGAGCACGACGGGCACGTCTTCGGCGCCCACCCTGAAGCGCTCGAGCAGCTGCTGCACGTCGCCTGCGGACTCGACATCGACATAGGTGTAGGGCTGGCCATTGCGAGTCAGGAACTCCTTCAAACCCAGGGTGGCTGCCGAGTGTCGCGAACCGATGAGGATCGCGTCGCCCAGTCGGCGCGCGATGCCGAAGGTCCGGCGCAGGAGGAAGGCACGCATCAGAACGTCGCTGAGCTCCGCGTCGCCGACGACGATGCGGCGTAGGCCTTGACGGTCGACCTCGAGGACCTCGCCATCCTCGCGCACACGGGCCGACACCAGCGATTGCCGCCCGGCCAACACGTCGAGTTCGCCGATGAACTCCCCGCGCCGCAGGGTGCGGATCAACTCTTCGCCGAACGAGGTGGAGCGCAGGACGTCAGCCGCGCCCTCGAGCACGACGTAGAAATTCGGGCTCGGCTGGCCTTGCTCGACGAGGATCTCGCCGCGCGTGACTCTTCGCTTGCGCGAGCAGGCCTCGATCCGCGCGATCTGGGCATCGTCGAGCTTCGGGAACATCTCGTCCGCTCGCTCGAATGCGTCCGGTGTTTCGAAGAAGGGCGACATCTGGGCTATCCGCAGAATTCCTGGACGACTCGCAGTAGCGCATCCACCGGGACGGGCTTGCGCAGGACACGACGCGCTTCCGAGGCGTCCGTTGTGTTTGCGGACATCACCACGACCGGCAGCGCGCCCAGCCGCTGCCCGTTGCTCAGCGCCTTCAGTAGCTCGGCGCCGTTCATGTTCGGCATCATCATGTCGAGCAGCATGAGGCAGGGCTCACCGTGCAGGCTGTCGAGCCGCGCAAGCGCCTCACGTCCATCTCCGGCTTCGAGCACGAAGTAACCTGAATCCTCGAGCACGTCGGCGACCGCTTCGCGGATGTCGGCGTCGTCGTCGACCACGAGCACGGTCTTCATCAGCTCTCCGGAAGGGCGCATGATGCGACTCAGCCGCGCTTGCGTTCCACGCGATCGCGCCCACCGCGCCGCTCGGGCTCCGGCTCGTCGATCGGGTGCGGCACGTGGTCCTGACGACTGCCCGGCTCCTCCGGCTGGCGGTCGTGCCGGCTGGGCGGGGTCTGCTCGACATCGTGCGGGAACATCGCTCCCGCACGACCGGGAGTCACGTCCTTCAGGTCGCTGCGGACCTGCTTCGGGTGTCCGTGCTTGCTCTTCTTCTTCGCGCCCCCGGGATTCATGGCGTGCGTCGGTGCGAGCCGCATGCCCGACGGCACGTCGCACGAGGCGTGCTGACGCGGTGGCCTGCGCGTTGCTGCCTTCTCCGGCTTGCCAAGGCAGGAGGTCACCCCATCCATGCACACCCACACGCGCTGGCAAGAGGCGTTCGTGTTCGATCTCGACGGAACGCTGGTCGACAGCGTGTACCAGCACGTCATGGCCTGGCGGGAGGCGCTCGCCGCTGAAGGCATCGAATTGTCGATGTGGCGGGTTCATCGCAAGGTGGGGATGAGCGGCGGCCTGATGACCGACATGCTCCTCCGCGAAACGGGCGTGGAGCTCGATCGCGCGAAAACGGATCGCCTACGACGGCGGCACGAGGATGCCTACCGGGCGCGGCTGGCCGAGGTCCGACCGCTGCCTGGCGCTCACCGGCTGTTGTCGTCGCTCGGCGAGTGGGACATTCCGTGGGCGATCGCCACGAGCGGTCGGGCGGATGTCGCCGCCTTGACCCTGGCGAAGCTCGAGATCGATCTGGAGCGAGTGCCCGTCGTGACCCGCGACCAGGTCAAGCACGCCAAGCCCGATCCGGATCTGTTCCTCGCCGCGGCGGAGCGACTGCGCGCCCCGATGAGCCACGTCACCGTAGTAGGCGACAGCGTCTGGGACATGCTCGCGGCGCGACGCGCGCGCGCCCTCGGCCTGGGACTCCTCTCGGGCGGATACGGCGAGGACGAGCTCGTGCGCGCCGGCGCGTACCGCGTCTATGAAGACCCAGCCGCGCTCTTCGAGCACTTCGACGAGGTCGGCAACCGACGCTGAGCGCTCATTCGGCAACCGGCCGTGGCGTACCGGAGCGCGGTCCCCCCACGCAACGAAGCCAACAAGTAGCAGCGTGCTTCAGCAGGGCCGCGTGCTCGGCGCGTGAGGAGGGTGCAGCCCCTCGATGACGCGCGCGCCGCGCTTGAACGTCAGGTAGTTCCAGATCCACTCGATCATGACCGCCAAGCGGTTGCGGAAACCCACGAGGTACGCGACGTGCACGGTGGCCCAGGCGAGCCACGCGACGAAGCCGGTCACGTGCAATCCGAAGATGATCCCCACCGCGCGCCGTCGACCGATGGTCGCGAGCATGGCTTTGTTGAAGTAGTGGAAGGCGCGCCGCTCCGTTCCGCGCACGGTGCGATCGATGACGCGGGCCGCTGCGCGCCCCTGCCGGATGGCGACCGGCGCGATGCCCGGCAGCGTCTGTCCGTTCTGCTCGAAGTGCGCAACGTCGCCGACGACAAACGTCTCCGGGTGCCCGGGCACCGAGAGATCCTTCTCGAGAGGACGCGTCCCTGCGCGTCGTGGGGCGCGGCCATCTCGTGCACGATCGCCGTGGGCCGCACGCCGGCGCCCCATATGATCGTGGCGGTGTCGATCCGCTTGCCGTCGGCGAACGTCACGCCTCGCAGGTCCAGGTCGACCACCCGGGTCCGCAAGTGGGCCTCCACGCCGAGCTGGCGGAGTTGCGCCTCCGCCTTGGCAGAGAGATCCGGCGGAAAGGCGGGGAGCAGGCGTCCGCCCGCCTCGACGAGGTGCACCCGCGTCCGGCGCGGGTCGATGTTGCGGAAGTCGCGCGCGAGCGTGATCTGTGAAAGGTCGGCGAGCGCGCCGGCAAACTCGACTCCGGTAGGCCCACCGCCGATCACGACGAACTCGAGCAGTCGTCGCTGGCTCTCCGGGTCGCGCGTCCACTCCGCCGCTTCGAATGCCAGCAGCACGCGCCGTCGGATCTCGAGCGCCGCGTCGAGGCCCTTCGGGCTCGGGGCGATGGCCGCCCACTCTTCGTGACCGAAGTAGCTGGGCTCCATTCCGCTGGCGACGACGACATACTCGTACGGGATCGGGCCGTGGTCCGTGACGACGTGTCGGCGATCCAGATCGACGGCGCAAGCATCGGCCATGACGACGCGCGTGTTCGGGTAGCGCGAGAGCACCGATCGGATGGGCGCGGAAACGCTCGGCGCAGCCAGCGCAGCCATGGCCACCTCGTAGACGAGCGGCTGAAACACGTGGTGGTTCTCCCGATCGCTGACGACGACGTCGACGGGACTGCCGCCCAGGCACTTTGCAGCAGCGAGACCGCCGAACCCGGCGCTGATCACGACGGTGCGCGGGCGACTGCCGTGCTCGATCAGGGGGCGCTCAAGTCGCCTGCGCCTCGGCGCCCCGCTGCGTCGCGGTCGCGCAATGCTCTGCGAATAGGTCGAGCATCCACGAGTTGAACGCAGGGATATCGTCCGGCTTGCGGCTCGTGATGAGCCTCCCGTCGCGTACGACCTGCTGGTCGACCCAGTCGGCGCCCGCGTTGCGCAGGTCGACCTCGAGCGACGGCCACGAGGTCAATGTCCTGCCACGGGCGATGCCAGCGTTGATGAGCGTCCACGGGCCGTGACAGATGGATGCGATCGGCTTGTCAGCGTCGGCGAACGCCTTGATGAACGCGATCGCCTTCGGATGGAGGCGGTGCGTGTCGGGGTTGAGCACGCCGCCCGGCAGCAGGAGCGCGTCGAAGTGGCGGGCGTCGGCCTCCTCGAGCGGCACGTTCACGCGGAACTTGCGGCCCCAGTTGGTGAAGCTCCAACCCTTCACGTACCGCTGAGCCGGCGAGACGATCTCGGTGTACGCGCCCGCGTCCTCCAGGGCCGTGCGCGGCCGGGTCAGCTCGACTTGCTCGAAGCCGTCCGCGACCAGGATGGCGACGCGCATTCCCTTCAGCTTCCTCATGGCTGCGTACCTCCGCGCACGCTCGTTGCACCGGCCATGCCCCGACCTCCGAAGGAGAGCAACCGATGAAAGCACTCGTCTACGAGGGACCCCGCAGCGTCAGTGTGAAGGACGTGCCGGACGCGAAGATCGAACAGCCCACCGATGTGCTGGTGAAGATCACGACGACCAACATCTGCGGCTCCGACCTGCACATGTACGAAGGCCGGACCGACATCGAGCCGGGCCGCGTGCTCGGACACGAGAATCTCGGCGAGGTGATCGCGATCGGCAGCGCCGTGGTCCGCATCAAGAAGGGCGACATGGTGTGTCTGCCGTTCAACATCGGCTGCGGGTTCTGCCGGAACTGCGAGAAGGGGTTCACCGCTTACTGCCTGACCGCTTTCCCGGGCATGTGGGGCGCCGCCTACGGCTTCGCCGGAATGGGCCCGTTCAACGGCGGGCAGGCCGAGTACCTGCGCGTCCCCTTCGGCGATTTCAATTGCCTGAGGCTCCCGCCGGACGCGCGCGAGAAAGAGACGGACTACGTGATGTGCTCGGACATCTTCCCGACGGGCTGGCACGCGACGGTGCTCGCCGGGCTACAGCCGGGCAATTCGTGCGTCGTCTACGGCGCTGGACCGGTCGGCCTCATGGCCGCCTACTCGGCGATCATCCGTGGCGCGACTGAGGTCTTCAGCGTCGACCGCCATCCGGATCGCCTGGCCCTCGCGGAGAAACTCGGCGCCATCCCGGTCGACGATTCGAAGGGGTCGCCGGTTGACCAGATCCTCGCCCACACGAACGGCAGGGGCGCAGATTTCGGCTGCGAATGCGTCGGCTACCAGGCGCACGACCCTCTGGGGCACGAGCACCCCGACATGACGATGAACGACCTCGTGCGATCGGTGCGGCCTACCGGCGGGATCGGAGTGGTCGGCATCTTTCTCCCGAAGGACCCGAAGTCTCCCGATCCGCTGGAGAAGAACGGCCACATCGCATTCGACATGGGGGACTTCTGGTTCAAGGGCCAGCGCGTCGGAACCGGGCAGTGCAACGTGAAGGCTTACAACCGCGAGCTTCGCAACCTCATCCACGTGGGGAAGGCCAAGCCGTCGCTCATCGTCTCGCACCACCTGCCGCTGAGCGGAGCCCCTGAGGCGTACGAGCACTTCGACAAGCGGGACTTGGGCTGGACCAAGGTCGTTCTGAGGCCCGCCGCCTGACGAGAAGGAGTCACTCCGGGTCAGTCGGTTCAAGCCGCCTGCACCCTCACGGCCAACTTCCCCAGGTGGTGGCGAGTCACGTCGACGAGGGCCTTCGGCGTCTCCTCCAGTGCGTACGTCCGGCTCACCTCGACGTGGAAGGGCCCCATCGCGACGAATCGATTGAGTCGTTCGAGCGCGTCGCGTCCGTGATAGCCGTCGTAACCCTGAACAGTGATTCCGGGTCCACTGGGCGGCACGGGTTCGACGCCGTTCGGGTAAGCGATGCGACCGCCTTGCTTGACGAGCCCGGGCAGATCCTCGGCACCGGCGCCGGCCAGGACGAGCGCCGCGTCGAAGCCGTCAGTGGCGAAGGCACGCGCCTCGATCAGGGCATCGGGCCGGTGCCCGTCGACCGCCTCGTCCGCGCCCAAGTCCCGCGCGAGCTTGACCCCATCGGGGCCGGAGGCGATGGCCAGCGCACGCGCACCGATTCGCTTCGCGAGCTCCAGGGCGAGGTGACCGACGCCCCCGCTCGCGCCGAGGATGACGAGGGTCTCATCGCGCACGAGGTGCACCAGGTCGAGCCCGGCCAGCGCCGTGAGCCCGTCGACGGCGAGCGCTCCCGCTTCGTCGAGGGAGAGCGCATCGGGGACTCTCGATACTTCGTTCTCCGGGACGGCGGCGTACTCGGCGTAGAAACCGCCCTTGGGGTTCATGAAGCCGTAGGCATAGACGTGGTCGCCGATCGCGAAGAGGCGCGCGTTCGAGCCCGCGGCGACGACGGTGCCCGATCCGTCCGAGCCGAGCACGCGCGGGAGCCCGGCCTCGGCGCCGAATTCTCCCTCGCAGAGCTCGGGGTCCCAGGCGCCGACTCCCGCGGTGCGCACTGCGATGAGGACCTCGTCGTCGCCGACCTCGGGAACGCGCACGGTCGCGGTGCGCATCACCTGCTCCGGCGGCCCGAATCGGTCGATGACCTCGGCCTTCATCATCTCGGGGACGATCACGGCAACACCATGATGTCGTCGGCGATTTGGATCCCGGAGATGCGGCCGATGCGTGGTGCGCGGAGAGTGCCGTTCATGTGGGGCTGCCCAAGCCAACCACGTGCCACGTCGCCGCGAGCCGCGGGCTTGGTCCGGCTGACGACGCGGGCTCGAGCGAGGGCTGGGGCGAAGAGTGACCTGTTCTCACGCCGGCACGAGCACGGCGTGTCCCATCATGCGGCGCATCTCGTCCTTCATCCGGCGCGGCAAGAAGGGCTTCAAGATGCGCAGCCGAAGGGGCAGCGGAACGGGCCGGCCGAGCACCTCGCCCGCTTCGACGAGGTAGTGCATCGACGCGATCCGCCAGCCTTCGTCTTCGAAATGCCTGTACCAGTCTGCCGGCTCGAAGCGAAAGGGTGCGCGGCGGAAGTCCCGCCGGAACCGCCGGCGCTTGTGCATCGCACGCCGAAGCATCGGTGACGTGTAGTCGACGATCCAGCGTCGAACGGGCGTGCATGCGCGCAGATCCCGCGCGAGCTCGGTGACGGCGCCGTTGTCGAGGTACGCGATGACTCCCTCGGTGAGGACGACGGCGTGATCGCCGCGCAAGCCGCCGAGGAACGTCCTGCGGGCGGCCGCATCGGAGAGATCCAGCGCGACGCGTGCGAGGCGGCAGCGAGCTCCCTCGACGGGCAGCCGCTGCTCCTTGAGCTCGAGGATCCGCGGAGCGTCGACCTCGATCCAGTGGAGGGCGGAGGGGAGATCGAGGCGGTACGGCCGCGCATCCATGCCGGCGCCCAGGTTCACGACGGTATCTGCGCCGGCGGCGATGGCGTCGCGCAGCAGGTCGTCGATGACGCGCGTCCGGACGACGATGGACCACTCGAAGTTCGCGGAGCCGTCCACGTTGCGGGCGAGCTCCTTGCCGCGCTCGCCGGACAAGCGGTCCGCGAAGAGATCGCGGAACAGCGCATCGGGCCGGACCGATTCGCGAGCGCGGTAGGCGGCGACCCACAGAGCGGTGTCGGTGACGTCCTCGAACAAGCTGCCTCAGTTAGCACACGCGGCAGTCGCTACATCGTGCACGATCCGACGGAGCTGCCGGTGCTGAACGGCTGGCACTTGAAGGGGGTCTCGCATGGGTGAGCCGAGTCGCCGTACTGGCACACGGGAGCGAGGCAGATGTTCGCCAGAGAGCAGAAGTGCGGGGTAGCAGTCGTTGTCCGAGGAGCATCGCGTGGGGTTCTGAGCTTGGCCGGCCGTGGCCGCACGCCCCAGCGACGAGGCAGGGGATGCAACCGAACCATCGCCAGACGCGCATTCGGGAACAGTAGCGCCAGTGCGGCCATGAGCACGCATCCGCATGTGACGTCGAACCAGAGCGGTGCTGCGCTCGTCGCTGCCGCCGCCACTTCGCCCGACCTCCCGGACGCCTGCGCCGACTGACTGACGCGCCGGGCCGGCGAGACGGCTGACGCGAGGTAGAATGAAGCGTCCGATGTGGCGTGCCACGGCAGGCGCAGTCGGAGTGCTGTTCATACCAGCGTGCGGCCTGTCGCCGCTCGGGGAAGGGCCGCCATTGGCCGCCGACGCAGCGGCGCCGCCGATCGACGCATCGGGCGGGCCGATGGACGGCTCGCTCGGTGCACGCGACGGTTCTGGCGACGAGCCACTCGACGACGCGGCGAACGCCGATGCACCCGGTGCGCAGCTGGATGCCGCCTCCGACGTGCCCGGCGAGGCGAGCTCCGGAGACGCATCGAGCACGGACGCCGGTCCCGTATCCGACCTCTACGCGCTCGCCTTCGACGGATCCAAGACGTACGTCGACTGCGGCGTCGTCCCCATCCCGGCGGATTTCACGATCGAGGCGTGGGTCCACCCCACCGGCTTCAACGGTGAGACGTACATGCTGGCGGAAGACGAGCGCGGATACAGCCAGGGTCAGTTCCGCTTCGGCTTCATCGCCAGCGGCCAGCTCTTCTTCTACATGACCGACGCGACCGGCAGGGACAACGGCCTGTACACCGGCCAGTACAACCTCGTGTCATCGAGCCCGGTGACCTCGAACGCGTGGTCCGAGGTCGCGGTCACCAAATCCGGTGCCTTCTTCACGCTGTTCATCGGCGGAACGACGGTGGCGGCCTTCCAGGCGTCCGCGCCCTTCTCGTACGCCTCCGGCATGCAGTTGCCGCTGCGCATCGGTTCTCGCGTCGCGGCGAACGGCACCGGTCCCGACGGAGTCTTCGCGGGGGTCATCGACGAGGTGCGTCTCTGGAAGACCGCGCGTACGCAAGCGCAGATCCAGGGGGCGATGCACGCCGAGGTCCCTTCGACGGACCCGGCGTGGAGCACCTTGCAGGACTACTGGCCATTCGATGAAGGCAAGGGCACGACGACGGCGGACCGCAGCGGCGGTCACCCCGGCACGCTCGTCGGCGGTCCTTCCTGGGTGACGACCGTGCCGTTCTGATGGCCGTCCGTTCGAATCACTGCGTCTGATAAACGCGCACGTAATCGACGTACATCGCCGCGGGGAACGTGCTCGCGTTGGGCGGTCCGGCCCAGCCCCCGCCGATGGCGAGATCGAAGATGACGTAGAAGTCGTGATCGAACGGCCAGAGTTGCCCGCTCGTGACGGTCTGCGGCGTGATGGTCTCGTACACGTTGCCGTCGACCGAGAAGGCAATCGAGTCCTTCGCCCAGTCGAGCGCGTACAGGTGGTACCCGTCCGACAGATTGCCCGAGGGGAGCATGTACGAGCCGCCCGTCGAGGTGTTCTGCGTCGCGTCGGAGGTGTTGCCGCTGTGGATGGTCCCGTACGCAGTGGCGGGCGTGGGAGAGACGATCGCCCATCAGCCAGAACGCAGGCCACGTTCCGGCGCCGGCGGGGCCCTTGATGCTCGCCTCCCAGTGTCCGTAGGTCTGCTGGAACTTGCCCTTCGTCGCGATCGCGCCCGAGAAGATGCCGCCGTCGGCGGCCTGGGTCGCCGTGATGACGAGGTTGCCGTTCTGGACGACGTCGGCCGATCCACCGTCGCCGACGGCGCCCGCCTCCGTGGCGCCGGCGAGATGGCGGTCCAGTACACGCTCGTCGCATCCACTCGGCGCGCCCTGACCCGGATGCGATCGTGCTCGGAGTGCGCCTGGACTCAGTCCTGAAGGTTGAACTGGATCGGGTAGACGACGGTCACCGGGCCGCCGACCGGCTTGGGGAACGAGAGGTCCGCGAACCCCTTCACGATGCACGCGATCACCTCGGGGTCCGGCAGCGTCGAGCCTTCGTCGCGCGCGTCGTCCGTGGTCCACGGTGGTGCCGTCGACGCGCACGTCGTCGCCCGAGACGGCGACGACCGGTCCGGCGGGCAGTTGATCGTACGAAGCGTTCGCCACGTCGAGCAGTGGGATGCCCGCGAGTTGCACGACCGAGCCTACCCGGCTCCCCAGCCAGGACGGTCTCGGCGCCGGCAGTGGCGATCAACCTCCTCGCCTATCCGCGTTCATCCGTGAGGACTCTCACCTGGGCGGCGGCTTGGGGCCAGGGCCGCCGAGCCCTTGCAGGAAGGTGATCAGGTCGGCGCGCTCGGCGCTGTCATTGACGTAGAACGGGTGAGGCTCCTGGCTCCCCCGCCGTGGATCGAAGAGCGCTTCCATGGTCGGGACGGAAGCGTCGTGCAGGAAGAACGGCTTGCGGTTTAGATCGACGAGGAACACCGGGGGAATACCCCGGCGGGCGCTGCGGTCACTGGCATCCTGCACGACCAGCTTGTCGTCGTACGTGCCAGGCGAATTGGCCAGTGGGGCGAACGGGGGCATTCGATAGCCCATCACCTCTGGCTTGTAAGCGGGCCATAGACGCGCCAGATCGACGAGCATGTAAGGCAGGGGCTTCTGCGGGTCGATCTGGTGACAGTCGATGCAGCTCTGGCTCACGAACACCTGCTTGCCGCGGGCGGCCGCAGCCGGATCCACCTCCGCGCCCTGCGGGATGGGCAGGTCCGCGAGATACGCATTCATGTCGGCCAGCTTCCCGGCGTCGAGGCGCCTCCCCGTCGGGCTGCCGGCATGTCCTGGAGGCAGCCCGGTCTCGGCCGCCCGCACGAACGGGTATCCGGTGACGCCCGTCTCCTTCAGGATCGCCTCGTAGTTGTCGGCCAGCTCCTTGCCGAGCGGACCGGCGCGGAGCAGCAGGAACTCCCGCCCCGGCGGCGTGACGAGGGAGGTCGGATCGAGGTTCTGCGAGTACGACGCGTTGCCCACGTCCTCGAGATGCTCGAACTCGCCCGCAGACCCGTAAGGCGCGGCCAGATCCTGGCGGAACAGCGGAGTGTTCTGCACGGAGTTCCCCACTCCGTCGTTGGTCTCGTCGAAGGTCCCGCGCGGATAATAGTCCTTGTTTCGCAGGTAGGCGTCGACGTCCGCCTCCGAGCTGTCCCGGCGGATGCCTCGCGGGGCGCGGCCGATCGTCTGACCCCCGAGCTCGAGCTGCAAGTTCGGATAAAACGCGCGGGAGTTGAGCCCTGTCGCGATGACCCCACCCACGTCCAGAGACCAGGTGCCTAGTCCGTCCAGCCGCTTGCCGACGGCCCCGCGGTTGCCCGGCATCTGGTAGACGGACCCGTCCACGACGGTGTGGCAGATGGAGCACGAAATGCCCATCTTGTCCTTGCCGCGCAGATCGATCTTGCCGTCACCGTCGACGTCCTTCGCCGCGAAGCCGCTCACAGCATTGGCCTCGATGAGCTTGATGGTGACGTCCGGGTCGTGGAGGAGCGGGGCCTTCTCCTTCGACAGGTCGGTCTTGAACTGTGCAGTGATATCCCTCAACAGCCCCTCTTCGATCCGATCGATGTCGATGTGCATGCCGAGCTCGAGGAGGCCGAGCGGCGTGATCCGCTCGGCCATGATGCCCTGTGGCAGCCGGACAGCGTCGGTCCAGAAACCCTCGTTGCCGAACGTTTCATACCGGTACACGTCGCGGCCCCGAGCGGCGTCGCCGCGGAGGAACGGCCGCCGCTCGCCCTCGACGGCTGGACCGGACTCCCCGTGGACCGGGAGCGCCGGGAACGGTGCGGCGGGATCCGCCGGCAGCGAGGCGCACCCCGCTCCGAGGACGATGGCGAGCGGCACCGCCGCTCGCAGTGACGAGACATGTCGCATGGTTACCCCCTGAGGCGCCCGTTCGTCGGGCGCGATCCGATCCGCGCCGGCATGCAGTCCGTGTACCCCTGTCGCCAATCGCGCCCGAATTCGCGCACGTCACGGGCGCATGCGCGACCGACTTCATGTACCAACGCGCCACGGAGCCACCTGTGTGCGCGCGAATTCGCGAGAGACAAAGTTGTCACGCGTGGCGACTTGCACTTCGCGACCAGCCCGTTGACGCGTGAGTAAGAACGGTCAGCGGGCGGACGCATGTCAGAACCGTGAAACCCCCGGCGAATACCGAGTCCGGAGGTCGTCATGGTCTCGTTCCGCGCTCGTGCGCTCTTCTCGCTTTCGGCGCTCTGCATCGGTCTCCCGCCCCTCTTTCTTGCCGGCCTGGCCTCCGGCTGTTCCGGCTCGGGGAGCAGCGCCGCGGAGCCGATCGGGCAGCAGGGGCAGGATCTCTATGGCCTCGGCGACGGTGGCCCTGGCAGCTACGCCCAGAAATGGCCCAACGGCCAGGTGCCCGTGTGCTTCAAGGTCCCGACCAACCGCACGGATCTGCAGACGCTCCTGGAGAACACGTTGAACGGCAGCTGGGCGAAGGCGGCCAGCATCCACTTCACCTTCGAGACGGCGTGCACCGGGGGAAAGGAAATCACCGTGGTCTTCGCCGCCGCCACGGCCGGCGCGTGTCCGACGGACGGGGGCACGTGCCCGAGCGGCTACCAGTGCACGGGGTCCAGCATCTGTGGCAACTACCGCGGCAGCACGAGTCCGGGCGGCGCCTATGCGACCCCGCCCACGGTCACCCTCGTCTCCGACGACACCCTGCCTGGCAGCCCGCACTTCGTCTACGAGGTCATCCACGAGTTCGGTCACGCCCTGGGCTTCGCGCACGAGCAGCAGCGGCCGGACAACTGGCCCGGCGGCATCGAGCTCCAGTGCACTCCGCCGCCCGGCGACCCGCAGTCGGACATCAGCGCCAACTACAGCCCGCAGGCAGGAGGTACCGATCTGACGGCCATCTACGACGGCAACTCCATCATGAACTACTGCAGTCCCGTCTTTCCCCAGACGGTCCTCAGTCCGGGCGACGTGCTCGGCGTGAGCAGCGCGGCCGCCTACGGCGTCAACCCGAGCTGCGCGTTCGTGAACACCACGGCTACGTGCACGGCGGCCGGGTCCCCCGACGTGCAGACGACGTACACGATTCCTTCCGGCTGTCCGTCGGTGCTCGTCTCCCCGCCCGCCGCGACCGGCTGGCAGGTCGACCTGATCAGCGGCGGGACGAAGACTCCGCTCTCGACCGCGTCGGGTTCGCCGAACACGTTCGTCCTCGGGAACCAGGGGGCCTCCGTCTCCGGCGCCGCCCCCGGCACGACGCAGACGATCGAGGCGTGCGATCAGTTCGGCAACTGCAGCGCGCCCTTCAGCGTCGGCATCCCGGCGTGCAACGCCCTGTTCCTGGATCCGAACGACAGTCCCTTGCAAGTCGTGCAGGGCGGAACCGGGACGGCGAACCTCATCATGACCGGTTCGTGGATCGCCTCGGACCACGGCAGCGGCGCCGTGGGCACCGGCAGCATGCCCGGGTTCACCGTCTCGCTGGCCACCGGGACGACGATCGACTCGGAGGGTGCCGTCCAGATGACGGTGCAAGCCCCCTCCAACGCGACGGTGGGGATGCACCAGGCGTCCGTGACGGTCACCGACCGCGCGTCCCAGCAGTCCGTGACCGCCAGCATCCCGGTGCAGGTCCTCGGTTGCGTCCCCGAGACCGCCTCCTCCGTGTGCCAGCCGAGCGGCGACTTGTGCGGAACGCACTCGGCCGGGTGCGGCGTGAGCGTCGACTGCGGATCCTGCGCCGGCAGCAACGTCTGCTCCAACGGCTACTGCTGCGCGCCCGGCTACACGTACAACCTGGCGCTCAACACGTGCGAGCCGAACTCCTGCCCGCCGGGCACGACGTATTGCTACGCGCTCGGCGCGTGCGCGACGTACACGGTGTGCAGCAAGTACAGCGGCGGCGGCAACTGCAAGCCGGGCACGTGCAGCTGAGCGACTTCTGGCGAGTAGCAACCGCCAATCTGCCGTCCGGGACCGTCGTGGCCTCGATCAGTCCCAACGGTGCGCGTCGACCTTGATGCGCCCTAGCTCGCCGTCCAGCTCGATCACGGCTTCCTCCCGCTGGCCTTCCTCGGCCCGCTTGCGGTAGGCGACGAACGCCGCGTCCAGGTCCCGTACGGCCTCCTTGATCGCGTCGCTCGTCGCGACGACGGCCGGTGCCCCGACGAACCTGCCTGCGGCGAGGCGATTGGCGGAGCCCAGACGGTCCTGCAACTGCGCTGCGCTCTGCCGCAGCGGCTCGGGGATCGGCTCGCCGCCCGTCTCCCAGCGCGCGATGCGCACCGTCGCGTCCAGCGACTCGATGAGGGACTCGAGTGCGCCGCGAAACGTGATGATGCGTGGATCTTTGCCCATCAGATGGTCCTCTTCCTTCGTTTGGTTCGTTCCGTTTCGATTCCGTCACCGTCGGGTTCGCCGGCCAGCTTCTCCAGCGTGACGAGGTGCTCGCGGGCGGCGCTGAGCTTCTCGAACGCCTCCTCGAGCGCCTCGCTGATCGTGACCTTCTCGGCGCGCAACCCGCGCCGCATCTCGTTCAGCAGCCTGGCGAGTTCACCTTCCGCCGTTGCTATGGCGTTCTTGGCCGCCCGGACCTCCACCAGGAACCGTGCCTCGTTCATCGTCGGTTGCCCTTTTCAGATCGCGCGGACCGCGCGCATCGCGCGAGCCACCGACTCCCAGTCGAAGAGGGGCAGGTTGCACGCCATGCGCTTCTGGCCCCACGTGCGGCCGACCGCCTGCAGCGCATCGGCACGCGTCGCGGCGCTTTCTGCCACGACGACCGCGTCGGGGGAGCTGGCCGTCGCCGCCTCGATCCGCCACTCGGTCGGCGGAGCGTCGTCTGCGCCGCCATGTCCCGTCACGCGCAAGGTCAGACGCCCGCTCGTGCCGCGGAGGTCGTAGACCATCGCCTGGCCGGACCGAAACTGCTGCGTGATGCGAATCGCATCACTTTCGTCTTTCTCAGCCTTCATGGACTCGCGGGTCTTTCTCGCGGCAGACGCCTCCGTGGAGGAGGCACTGGGTGGAAAGACCCTGTCCTCGCTGCCGCGCGGTCGAGAAGGGGTGCGACGGGGCACCTGATGGCCGCGTCGTCACAGCCACACGAGGAGGACCCGAACGAGTCGAGGCGGGCGCGCGAGACCGGTGAGTGCGTGCTGTGTAGCGCGCTGGGCGACGTGCCGCAAGCCGACGCGAGTGATTGCTGACCAAGACGTGACGGCGGCCGTGACGGCTCGGCACCAAGTTTCCGCGCCGCAGCGATCCTGAGAAAGGGACCTCCGTGATCATCCTCGTGTTCTTCGTCGCGCATTGGCAGCTGTCGGTCTTCTTCCAGACCTTCTTCCACCATCGCTACGGCGCGCACCGGATGATGACGATGTCGAAGGGGTGGGAACGCTTTTTCTACCTCTGCACGTACGTCGCCCAGGGGTCGAGCTTCTTGTCGCCGCGTGCGTACGCGATTCTCCACCGGATGCATCACGCCTTCAGCGACACGCCGAAGGATCCCCATTCGCCCGCGAACTTCTCGAACGTCCTGAAGATGATGCTGGCGACGAAGAAGGAGTACGACGACTTCGCCTACCGTCGCGTGGCGCCCGAGGCGCGCTTCGACGGCGGCTATCCCGAGTGGCCGCTCATCGACAGGCTCGGGCAGAACTGGATCATGCGCGTCGCCTGGGGCGCCGCGTACGTCCTTTTCTACCTGAAGTTCGCGACGGCGCCGTGGATGTACGCGCTCTTGCCGCTGCACTTCGTGATGGGGCCGATCCACGGCGCGATCGTGAACTGGTGCGGGCACCGCTACGGGTACAGGAACTTCGACAACGGCGACCAGTCACGCAACACCCTGGTGCTCGACGTGCTCACGAGCGGTGAGCTCTTTCAGAACAACCACCACAAGTTCGGCATGAGCCCGAACTTCGCGGTGCGCTGGTTCGAGATCGATCCGGCGTATCAAGTGATCCGCGTGCTCTCGGCGCTCGGGATCGTCCGGCTCGCGTCGACCCAGCGCGCGCGTTGGTCGCGTCGCGGCCCCGGCGGCGCTACCGAGGCGCCGGTCGTGTCGTCGGGACCGTGAGTTGCCCTTACGTCAGTCCTAGCGCCGTGCGTCTATACTGGCGGGAATGGGCGTCGATGATCCGCGCGCGACGTCGGGGCCAGGGCTGGAGCCGACGGCGCTCGCGCCCATAGCCGGAGGCGCGCCGGCGACGCTCCTCCACTACCGCGTGCTCGGCAAGATCGGCGAGGGCGGGATGGGCGCGGTCTTCAAGGCCGAGGACCAGCGCCTCGGCCGCGTCGTGGCCATCAAGCGCCTCTCCTCGGGCGCCGAGGACGAAGCGGGGCGTCGCAGGCTGGTGCGCGAGGCGCGGGCCGCGTCGGCGCTGAGCCACCCGAACATCGTCACCGTCTTCGCCATCGAGGAGACGGCCGAGTCGACGTTCATCGTCATGGAGCTCCTCGACGGCGAGACGCTGGCCGCGGCCATCTCGCGCGGGCCGCTCGAGCCCGCGCGGGTGCGCGCCGTCGGCGCAGAGGTTGCCGACGCGCTCGCGTGCGCTCACGCGCAGGGGCTCGTCCACCGCGACGTGAAGCCCGCCAACGTGGTGCTCACGACGCGCGGCGCCGCCAAGGTGCTCGACTTCGGGCTGGCGAAGCCGACGCAGGTCGACCCCGCCCACGCCGTCACCGCGCCAGACGTGGTCGCAGGGACCGCTCCGTACATGTCGCCAGAGCAGCTCCGCGGCGCGCAGCTCGACGGCCGCTCGGACGTCTTCGCCCTGGGCGCCGTCCTCTACGAAGCGGCGACCGGCAAGCGCGCCTTCCCCGGCACCGACCTCGCCAGCATCGTGCAGCAGATCACGATGCTCGACCCGGCGCCGCCGCGCACGCTGGCGCCGGATCTGCCGGAGGCGCTCGAGGCGATCATCCTGCGGGCGCTTCAGAAGGAGCCTTCGAATCGCTTCCAGAGCGCGAAGGAGATGGCGGCGGCGCTGCGCGATCCCGAGCTCCGCGTCGCGCCCGCGAAGGGTCCCGTCGCCCGCACGCTGTCCTCCGTCGCCGTGCTGCCGTTCCTCGATCTCAGCGCGGCGCGCGACCAGGAGTACCTCTGCGACGGCATCGCCGAGGAGGTCCTCACCGCGCTCACGCGCGTCGAGGGCCTGCGCGTCGCCGCGCGGAGCTCGTCGTTCCAGCTCAAGTCGCAGGACGCGCGCTCCGCCGGGGCGCGCCTCGGAGTCGACGCCGTCCTCGAGGGCGCGGTCCGCAAGTCGGGCGACAAGCTGCGCGTGACCGTGCAGCTCGTGGAGACCGCCGGCGGCTACCAGAGATGGTCGCATCGGTTCGACGGTGTCGTCGCCGACGTCTTCGCCATCCAGGACGAGATCGCCGCCGAGGTGGCGAAGCAGCTCCGCGGCGTCCTCACGTCGTCGGCGGCGCACATGCTGAAGCGCCCGGAGACGACGCCGCAGGCGTACGAGCACTTCCTCCGCGGCCGCAAGCTGCTCCGCGAGCACGGAACGCACGCGCTGGTCGGCGCGGCGCGCGAGCTGGAGCGTGCGATCGAGCTGGACCCGCGCTACGCGCCGGCGTGGGCGGCGCTCGCGCAGGTGCGCGCGATGCTCGTCGAGTGGCACAAGGGCGGCGACGACCTGCGCGAGGGCGCGAGCCGCGCGAGCCTCAGGGCGGTGGAGCTCGGCGAGGAGCTCTCCGAGGCGCACGTCGCGCGAGGTGCCGTGCTGGCCATGCGAGGCGACTTCGCCGCCGCCGCGCGCGCCTTCGAGGAGGCCATCGAGAAGAACCCGCAGTCGTTCGACGCGCACTACGAGTACGGGCGCCTCTGCTTCAAGACCGGCGACCTGGAGGGCACGATCCGCCTGTATCGCCGCGCCTCCGAGGTGCAGCCCGAGGACTTCCAGTGTCTCATCCTCGCCGCCATGCCGCTGAAGAAGCTGGGTCGCGCGAGCGAGGCCGACACCTGGATCCGCGAAGGCCTTCGACGCGCCGAGCGCGCGCTGGAGGTGGACCCCAAGAACGGCCGCGCGCTCATCCTCGGCGCCGGCTGCTGGGTCGATCTCGGCGATCGCGAGCGGGCCCTCGACTGGTCCCGCCGCGCCGGGGAGGCGATGCCGGACGACGACGCCATCGGTTACAACCTGGCCTGCAACTACGCCAAGCTCGGCGAGGCCGACCTCGCGATCGCCAGCCTGGAGAAGGTCTTCACCGGTGGCCGCTTCGGCCAGAAGGTCTGGGTGGAGAAGGATCCCGACTTCGACTCGCTGCGCGCGGATCCTCGCTTCCAGGCCCTCCTCGCCAGGCTGCCGTAGGGCACGCCTAGAAAGCGACGACGACCGGCTCGACGTGAGCCAGGTCGTCGATTCCGCCACCGTCTCCGCCGTCGCCCGGTCCGCCTCCGAGCTGGCCGTAGTCGTTCGCTCCCCAGCAGAACACGGGGCCGGCTCTCATGATCGCGCACGTGTGGAAGGCGCCGCACGCGACGCGCGCGACCGCGGGCAGGAGAGGCACCTGCAGCGGCGTCGCGCTCGAGTTCGGGGTGACCACCGTGCCCGAAGAGTCCACCGTGCCGACTCCGAGCTGCCCCATGCCGTTGTAGCCCCAGCACCAGAGGCTTCCGTCCGCGCGGACCGCGCACGCGTGATAGGCGCCGATGGCGACCTGCACCACAGGCGGGCCTGCCGGCAGGGCGACCAGTGCGGGCGTCACTTCGAACGTGTCCATCGTGCCGCGTCCGAGCTCGCCGCTCGCGTTGTATCCCCAGCACGCCACCGAGCCTGCGTCGAGCACCGCGCAAACGTCGACGTAGCCGGCCGCGATCTGCTGCACGCCACCGAGGCCCGGGACCGGCGCGGCGGCCGGGTCGAACCCGTTGCCGGTCGCGATCGTGCGCCCGAGCTGAGCGAGGTTGTCGAGGCCCCAGCACTCGACCGCGCCTGTCCGCTCTCGAACGCACGAGTGGTATCCGCCGGTGGCGATCTGCGTGACGGAGGCTTCGGGCGAGGGGCTCGGCGGCTCGGGGGTCGGATCGAACGTCACGCCTGCGCGCCCGAGCTGTCCGTCGTCGCCACGTCCCCAGCACAGCACCGCGGCGTCGGCGGCCAGCGCGCACGCGTGCGCGCCGCCGCCCGTGAGCCGGGTCGCGCCGGCGATGTCGGCCGGAGACGGGGTCGCGTGCGGGATGGAGTCCTTGCCCGCCTCGGCTCCTCCGCCGAGCTCACCGTCCGCGTTGCCGCCCCAGCACGCGACGTCCCCGGTTCCGAGCAGGGCGCAGGAGAACGGGTTGTAGGCGGGCGGCGTCGTGCCGGTGACCACGCCGCCCGCGACGATCTGCGTGGCGCCGCCGTCTACCGGCGCCGGACCCGGCGTCGGTGTCGCTCCCGGTTCGACGCCTCCGTCGACGATCGCCCCGAACCCGAGCTGGCCCAGCTCGTTGCTCCCCCAGCACCGCACCGCACCGCCAGCCAGGATGGCGCACGAGTGAAACGGACCGAGCGCCAGGTCGACCGCACACGTCGCGACCGTACACACGCGCCCATCGCTGCTCGACGTGTCGCGCTCGAGCGCGTCACCGGCGACATCGAGCGTCACGTCCGAGCCTGCATCGCGGCCGGTCGCCACCTCCTCGATGCTTCCGTCCTCGACGCGGGGGCCGCCATCGACCGGCCCCAGGCCCGAAACGGCGAGGCCGCACGCGGTCGCCGCCCCCAGAGCGGCGAACGCAACGAGCGCGCGAAGCCGGACCGCGCTGTGCATCGAAGACTCAGGGTAACCCCGGCCGCGCAGAGGAGCGCGCTTCACGCGCGCGATCCGGCTTGCCGGCGCGCTCGTAGATCTCGGCGGCCTCGCGAGCGAGCTCGGGGGGCCGCCGCGATCGGTCGCCCGTCGCCCAGAGCGCCTTGGCGAGCAGGAGGCGTATCTCCGCCGAAGCGTCCTGCGCCGTCGCGGAAGCAGCTTCGGTCTGCGCGTCGAGGGCCAGCGCTCGCTCGAGCGGCTCGAGGGCCAGGCGCGGTCTGCCGGCGAAGACCTCGGCGCGGCCGATGCCGAGGAGCGACTGCATGTAGATGGGATCGCCCTGTCCGCCCGTGCGTTCCTGGATGTCGATCGCGTGCCGGAACCCCGATATCGCCTCGTCGTAGCGGTGCATCTTCACCAGCTCGTCGCCCATGTTCGAATACGCGTAGGCGACCCCCCCGCTGTCCGGACCGTCCGTGCGCTCGTAGCCGGCGATCGCCTTCCGGCAGTACGCGACCGCGTCGTCGAGCTCGTCCAGCGAACCGAGGTACGCGCACGCGTTGAGGTAGCAGACGGGCAAGCGGCTCGAATCGGGCGCGACGCGCTCCGCGAGCGCGATCGCCTGCCGCTCGTACTCGACCGCGTGCACGAAGTCGGCGTGCTCGCCCGCGACGTACCCCCGGGCATCGAGATAGCCGATGCGCAGAGGATGGTCGGCGCCCAGGGCGCCCACGATCGTGTCGTCCGCTTCCGCGATGAGCCGGCCGGCCTCCTGGGACTCCCCGAGCGAGGCGAGATCCTCGGCGAGCTGTCGCTCGAACGCCGCGGTCCGTTGCGGCTCGCA
>DASVWO010000369.1:0-60768 GCA_036393165.1 Polyangiaceae bacterium
GATTTCGAGCACGTGGATGAGCTGCTTGCGGAGCTCGGCCACGCTGGTCTCCAGATCGTAGCGCTCGCGAAAAAAGAACTGGTGGATGCGCGTCTCGACCTCGCTCTGCAGCGGCTCGAAGAGCACGAGGAACACGATCGCCGCGAGCACCGCGTTCAGGTACATCGTGTCGAAGCCGCCGATGACCATCACGAAGAGGTAGAAGATGCCGGCGAGGCAGAAGGCCAGCGCCGTCGACACGAGCAGGCGCCCGGCGAGCTCGTAGATGTCCGCGAGGCGCGGGCGCGTGAGCGACTCGGCGAGCACGAAGAGGAAGACGATGGCGAGCACCGCGCCGATGGGCGGGATGTGCACGCCGAGGTACGAGAGGAAGTCGGCGAGCGAGAACGTGGTGGCGGCGGCGCCGACGATGACGAGGAACCGCACGCGGTCGCGCACGGCGCGCGAGGGGCTGCGCTGCCCACGCCGCGCGAGCGTGATGAGCGCCGCCGCGAGCAGCCCGAAGACGTAGGTGTAGACGGCTCCCAGCGCGAAGGACCGGTCGTGGTACGGCGACACGGCGAGCGCCAGGACCGGGACGCCCACGATGGCGGCGAAGCGCGCGAGCTTGGTGCTCGTGCTGCGTACGTCCATGGGCACGACGTTCTGGAACAGGTGGATCGCGAACTGCGGGAGGAGCACCGTGAGCACGCCGGTCACGCGCTCCCAGAGGTCGGCGCGGAAGAAGCCGGCGAGCGACTGGCTCGCGTACCAGAGGGCCACGTCCGCAGCGAACGCCGCGAAGAGCCAGTGCACCGCCCTCCTCTGCTGGGCACCGCGCAGGATGACGCTCAGCGCGATGGCGAGCGCCAGCACCGCGCAGAAGAGGATCGTCTTGGGCCTGAGGGGCTCCACCGCCTACAGGCTAGCTCGTTCCCTGGCTCAGCCGCCCGTCCCGGTGCCGCCCTTGCCGGTGGTCGTGCCGATGTTGCCCATGCGGGGGTCGCTGGGGTTTTCCCACGGCGACGGATTGGGGTTGTCGTTGTTGTCGCTGCCGCCGCCGCTGCTCGCCCCGGCGGTGCCCGCCTGCGGGGTGGCGCCCTCGTTGGTCCACGGCGACGGGTTGGGGCTGTCGGCCTGGGGGCCGCTCTGGCCGATGGCGGTCTTCGTCTGCGCTGCGGGGCGCGCGATGACGCCGGTCTGGTCGCCGCCGCCGATGCCCACGAGCTCGTTCGGGCGCTGCGTCTCCTCGGGAACCGGCTCGCCCGCCTGGATCGCGCAGCCCGCCGACAGCAGAGCCGTGATGATTGCGATTCCGACGACCCTCATCTCAGTGATCCTCCGATGATACAGCCGCCAGGCCGTACTGCTTCACGAGCTGCGACAGGCGCGGGCGCTTCATTCCGAGAAGCGCTGCGGCCCGCGTGATGTTCCCCTTGGTCTCGGCCAAAGCGCGAGCGATGCAGTCGCGCTCGATCTGGCGCTTGAGGTCCGGCAGCGACGTGGTGCCGCCGCGCACCTGCGTGTAGGCGACCGCCGTCGCGTTTGCTTCGTCGGTCGGGAGCGGCCCCTCGCCCGTATCCCCCTCGTCGTCGGCGGCGGCCGACTCTTCCACCTGCACCGCGCGCGTGCGCATCGATTGACCGGTCATCCCGGCCTTCGCCAGGCAGTCACGCAGGTCGTCCACGTTCTCGGCGAGCGTCGCCGCGGTGATGACGTCGCCCTCGGCGAAGAGGGACGCTGCGCGCAGGGCGTTCTCGAGCTCGCGCACGTTGCCCGGCCAGCGGTGGCGCGAGAGAAGGTCCAGCGCGTCGGCCGAGAGGGACTTCTTGACCTCGCTGCGCTCGGTCGCGATGCGCGCGAGCAGGTGCTCGCCGATGCTGCGCAGATCGCCCATGCGGGCGCGCAGGGCGGGCACTTCCAGCGTGATGCCGCGGAGGCGGTAGTAGAGGTCCTCGCGGAACTCGCCGCGCTCGACCATCGCCTTGAGGTCGCGGTGCGTGGCGCAGATGACCCGCACGTTGGCGCGGATGGGCGTCGTCCCGCCGACGCGCTCGAAGGTGCGCTCCTGCAGCACGCGCAGCAGGGCCACCTGGGTGCGCGCCGAGATGTCGCCGATCTCGTCGAGGAAGAGCGTGCCGTTCTCCGCCATCTCGAAGCGCCCGCGGCGCCGCGCGATGGCGCCCGTGAACGCGCCCTTCTCGTGCCCGAAGAGCTCACTCAGCAGCAGCGTCTCGACGAGCGCCGCGCAGTTCACCGTGACGAGCGGGCCGCCCGCGCGGTCGCTCGCGCGGTGGATCGCCTCGGCCACGAGCTCCTTGCCCGTCCCGCTCTCGCCGCGCACGAGCACCGTGCTGCTCGACTTGGCGACCTTGCGGATCGCCGCGAGCAGCCCGCGCACCGCGGGGTCGTCGCCCACGATCTCGCGCGGGAGGGCCGACGGCGGGCGCGAGCTCTGGCGTCCGTATCGTCCCTCGCCGGGGGGGCACGGCTGCGACGCCGGCGCCACGTCGTTGATGCCCATCGGCTCGGCGAGGATCGCGTGCAGGCGCGAGAGCGCCACGAGGTCGGGCCGCGAGAGGAACGCGGCGCGCACCTCCGGCGGCAGCGTCGCGGCGATCTGGTCGCGCAGCGACACGGCGCTGTCGACGTGCGCGCGCGCCGTCTCGTGCCTGCCGGCGGCGCGGTGCACCTCGGCGAGCAGCGTGTGCGCCTCGATGACGAGGTCCTCCTTGCCGCAGGCGCGGGCGGCGGCCAGCGCCTCGAGGGTGATCGCGTCGTGATCGTCGCCGCACGCGCGTGCGTGCATGGCGCCCACGATTGCCGCCTCGGCGCGGAGCTCGGCGGTCGTCGCGTCGGCGCGCGCGCGGTCGAGCAGCTCGGCGGCGCGCGCCAGGTCGCCGTCTTCCAGCGCCACGCGCGTGCCGATGCAGTACGCCTCGCACACGTAGTTGCGAAGGCCGGCGGCCTCGCTCTCGGCCAGCGCGCGCGTCGCCTCGCGGCGTGCCTCCACGGTGTTGCCGCGCATCAGGGCGTTGCGCGCGGCCTGCAGCGAGAAGAACGCGGAGTGCGCCGGCGGCATGCCGGGGCCCAGCGTGCGGCGGCCGAAGACGACCGCGTGCTCGGCGTGGTCGAGCAGCCCGAGGCGGCGCCGCAGCTCGGCGAGGTTCGTCAGGGCGAGCGCCGTCTTGAGGCGGTCGCCGATGCGCTCGCGCAGCTTGAGCGTGCGCTCGGTGAGCGCGAGCGACTGGGCGTAGTCGTGCCGCAGTGTCGCGACGACCGCGAGGTTCTCGACGGCGAAGGCGCATGCCCGCGCATCGCCCGCGCGCTCGCCCTCGGCCAGCACGGCCTCGAAGATGGCGCGCGCCTCGTCGGTGAACCCCTTGGAGAGCAGCGCGATGCCGCGGTTCAGGCGCGCGCGCAGCTCCTCGGTGCGCAGGCCCGCCGCGGCGGCGGCCCACGCGTCCTCGGCGAAGTGCACGTCGGCCTCGTCCCACTTGCTCTCGGCGAGCAGGAGCTTGCCCAGCGTGTTGCGCGCCTTCAGGCGCGTCGCCGGCGTCCGGTCGATCGCCACGGCGCGCTCGGCCTGCCTCGCGGCGAGCGCGAGATCGCCCCCGAGGTACGCGACCTCGGCGAGCTCGGCGGCCACCACGGCGCGCGCCGAGTCGTCCACCGCGTGCTCGGCGGCGCGCTCGAGCGCCACGCGCGCGGCGACGAGGTCGCCCAGGCCCACCGCGGCGCGCCCGAAGAGCAGACCGAGCTGCGGATCGTGCGGCGCCAGACCCGTCGCGGCCTGCGCCCACCGGAACGCCTCCTCGGCCTCGCCCACGCGAATCGCCCGCTCCGCCGCCCGCACGCACAGAGGAAGCTGCTCGGCGCGCGGGAGCTTCTCGACCGTGCGCATCCAGCGCGTCACCAGCTCGCGCCGCGCGATCGATCCGTCGGCGTGCGACAGCGCGTGCACGTGCGCCTCGTCCGCCTCGTCCGTCATGCCGGCGCGCACGAGGAGCTCTGCCGCCCGCGCCTGGGCCCACGCGTCGTGCTCGAAGCGGGCCGCCATCGACCGCGCCACGAGGCGCGCGAGCTCGCGCGGCGCCTTGCCCGCGAGCTGCTCGGCGCGCACGTCCCACGCCGGCTCGAGGGCCATCCACCCGCCGGACACCTTCGCCGCTCCCGCCCGCACGACCGCGTCGACCGCGGCCTCGTCGCATCCGAGGAACGTCACGTCGGCCACGGGCCACGCGCGCGCCGCGAGCGCCATCGCCGCGATCAGCCGCTCGGGGTCCGCGCCGAGGGCCGCGTCCGTCGCCCCGCGCGCGACCGAGGCGCCGCGAGCGTTCGACCACCACGCGTCGAGCGAGGCCAGCGCGTCTTCAGCCACCTCGGCCTGCGCGGCCTCGGCGAGCGCGGTCCACCATCGCTGGCGCTCGGCCGGCGCGAGCGTCGCGCTGACCTCGTAGACGTCCGCCGCCACATCCTCCGTCGGCCTCGCGTCGGGCGCGAGCAGCACGATCGAGGGAGGCGAGGCGAGGGCCGCCAGCTCGGTGGCGACCGCGCGGTCCCACGTTCCCGCCGGCGGCATCGGCGCCACCACGATCGCGCGGCGCATCGCCGCGACGCGCGCGATCGCGTCGGCCGCGGCCGGCGGGTCGCTCGGGAGCACGTCGACGCCGAGGCGCGAGGCCACGTCGCGCCAGAGCGGCGAGCCGCCGCGCGCGCGCGTCTCGATGGCGAACATTCCCACGGTCACGGCGCGACGCGCCACGTGCGCGCCCATCGCGTCGCACGCCTCCTGCGACGGCGCGCGCACCACGACGACTCCCGCGAGCCCACCGCAGACTCGATCGTCCAGCTCGATGAAGCCGCGGGACGAAGCGGAAGCGGGCGCCGCGGCTGTTTCGGCCCTCGCCGGGCTGGCGCCGCCGGGAGCACTGCCCGGCACGCGCGGCGGAGAAAGCGGGTGGGCCACCAGGGTCATGGACGGTACCTTCGCGAGGTTCGTAGTCAAGGCTCGGCTGCCCGATTTCCTCGGGAAAAACAGCCGTTTCGGCGTATGCAGAATGATCTTCTCGAATTGCGACGGGCGATTCAAACGGGGTACTGCCGGTGATGCGAAGGAGCGCCCCCGGCACAGCAGGGGGCGTGCCTCGGCGCGACCAGAGGGAAGGGCGCGGAACCTCAGGATTTTGCCGCCGGGGTGCAGGGACCGTCAGGGAACGCACGGGGAGGGGCGTCAGCGGGGGAGCGGGGAGTACGGGGAGTGAAGCAGGGGCTGGTGCCCGTCGAGCACGGGTGCGGCGACGTGGAGGAGCACGAGGGAGGCCGCGAGGAGGCGCTTCCTCATCGGGGGAAAGGGCGGCCTCACGCGGGGAGCAGGCCTCCTTGCGCGGGGAGAGGTCGCTCCCCGGAGGGGGATGCGCGGCCTCACGAAGGGAAGGCGCGGCCTCACCGGGGGAAGGCGCGGCCTCACCAGGGGAAGGCGTGGCCCCACGAGGGGAGAACGCGGCCTCGTGAGGGGAACGCGTGCCCTCGAGAGGGGAAAGCGCAGCCTCGCGTGGGGAAGGCGTGGCCTCACGACGGGAGAGGGCAGCCTCACGAGGGGAATGCCCGCCCTCACCTGGGGAAGGCGCACCCCCGCGCTGGACGCTCAGGTGCTCGCCTTCTCGGAGGCGATGGTCGCGGCGACGGCGTCGAGGTTCGAGGCGGACGCGTCGCCGATCGCGCGGGCCAGGGGGAGCTGGGCCTCGGCGGCGGCGAGGTAGAGGGGGACGGCGTTCGGGAGCTTCCCTCGGAGGGTCGCGACGTGCTTGGCGACACCGGTGGCGTCGCCGCGGCGCACCGGGCCCGTCAGCGCCTCGGGAAAGCCGAGGGTCTCCACGTTGTCGGCGACCGAGCGGAGCAGCGGCCCCAGCATCTTCGGCGCGTCCCTGGGCGCGACCCCCGCGCGCTCGAGGAGCTCGGCGCCCACGGCCGCGAGCGCGGCGGCGCCGTTCGCCACGAGGCCGGCGGCTGCGTGGTAGGCGATCGTGTCGAGGCCCGTCACGGTGCGCGCGGTCATGCCGAGCATGCGCGCGATGCGCCGTCCGGCCGCGACGGCGCGCGTGTCCCCCGCGACGTGGACGTTGCCGCGCGCGAGCCCCGGCGCGAATCGCTTCGACGCGAACGAGATCATCGGATGCATCTGCGCGACGCCCGCGCAGTGACCGCGCAGCGGCGCGAGGACGTCGGCGCCGAGCGCACCGGCGACGTGGACCACGACCGCATCGCGCGGCACCGCGCCGACCATCGCCTGCGCCGTCGGCGTCACGTCGCGATCGCGCACCGCGACGACGACCACGTCGGCATCGATGCGCTTCGGCACGCCCTTGCGCGCCGGCCGGAGCGCCACCTTCGCGCCCGCGGCCTTCAGCGCGCGCGCGAGCGCCGTGCCCAGCTTGCCCGCGCCGAAGACGAACACGCGCCACGTGGGCTCACGCCGGCGCGCCATAGAGCCTCTTCTCGCGGATGTACGCGACCACCCCGCGCGGCACGAGCTCCTCGATCTCGCCCCACGCGCCGCGCCCGATGGCGCCGCGCACCTGGGTGCTCGAGATCTCCGGCAGCAGCACCTTGCCCGCCGCCGGCGCGTCGATGCCCGCGCGGTGCAGCACGACGAGCGGCGCCAGCGTCTGGATCGCCTCGAACCCGAACCATCGCGGCGCCTCCGCGAGGATGTCCGACCCCACCACGAGGCGCATGCGCCAGTCCGGGTGCTTCGCCGCGAGGTGCTCGAGCGTGCGCAGCGTCCGGCTCTCGCCGCCGAGCTCCTCCTCCACGCGCGAGACCTCCACGTCGCACGCTCCCGCCATCGCGAGCTCGCACATGCGCACGCGGTCGTCGTAGGGCGCGAGGTCCTTCGCGAAGGGATGCCGGAACGTCGGGACGACGAGCACGCGGTCCACGTCGTGCGTCGCCCTTACGAGCACCGGCACGAGCACGTGCGCCACGTGCGGCGGGTTGAAGCTGCCTCCGAAGACCGCGACCTTCACGGTCGGCCCAGCCTAGCGCAGCTAACCCTGGACGCTCAGCTTCGCCGCGCGGCCCGCCGGCAGCGCCTCGCTGCGAAGGACCTGCCCGCTGTCGTCGTAGAGCGTCGCCACCACCTCGTCGCCCGAGTCGTCGAGCACCATGACGCCGCCGGGCACGTCGCCGAGCGGCCCCGGCGTCACGAACCAGCGCGGGCCGATCTTCTTCACGAGCGGCGAGTCGCTCTTGCCGTAGACGAGGAACGTCGCCGAGAAGATGTCCTCCTCGTCGAGGTGCGCCTTGTCGTGGATGAGCACCGCCACGCGGTCGCCGAACATCTCGACGGCGCGCAGCTCCTGCAGAGGCAGCCGCTCGAGCGCCTTGAGCCTGAGCCTCGCACGCTCGTTGCGGAGGAACGTGTCGAGCTGCTCGGTGTTGCCCGTCGCGGCGACCTCGAACGCGCGCTCCCACACGCCCTCGTCGCTCGGGTCCTTGCCGACGAGCGACTCGGCCCAGAGCCCGACCGTCTCCTCGAGCGCGTCGTCGGCGCCGAGGTAGATGGCGCGCGTGACGCGTACCACGTTGAGGAGGAACTCGGCCGCACGCGCAAGGCCGGCCAGGTCGCCGTTGGACGGACCGAGAAGGCCGAGACGCACGAGCCTACTTTAGCTGGCCCGGGGCGCCCGCGTGGTTATGTTGCGGCCCGTGGAGCACCCCCCGACGTTCATGGCGCCGAAGGCGGCGGCTGAGGTCATCCGGGGGAAGGTGGATCCCAAGAATCCCCTGACGATTGCCGACGTTGCGGCCAAGACGGGGCTCGCCCTGCGCGACGCCGAGAGTGGCCTCACGTGGCTCTCGAGCGAGTACCGCGGGCAGCTCCGCGTCACGAACGACGGGGACCTGGTGCACGTCTTCCCCACGGGCTTCTCGAAGCCGTGGGAGACGCGAGACGCGGCGGCGCGCTTCTTCGGTGCCGTCGGCAAGGCCGCCATGGGCACGCTGCGGTTCGTCGTGCGCGCGTGGGTCGCCATCGTGCTCGTGGGCTACGCGGCGATCTTCCTGGCGCTCCTCATCGGCATGACGTTCGCGCAGCAGGGGGGCGACTCGCGATCGCGCGATCGCGGCGGCTTCCCGGGCGGCGCGCTGTTCTACGTGTTCTTCCGCATCATCGGCGACGCGCTCTTCTGGATGTTCCACCCGTTCTCGCCGTTCTCCGTCTATTACGCGAGCCCCGGGTGGGGCGCGGGCCAGTCCTACGGCGGCTGGAGGGAGCCGCGCCGCCGCCGGGAGGAGCCCAAGGTGCCGCTCTACGAGCGCGTCAACCGCTTCTTCTTCGGCCCGCCGCCCGCGCCGGTCGACCCGCGCGAGAACGAGCAGCTCGTGCTCGCCGCCATCCGCGCCGGCAAGGGCCGCATCGGCCTGGCCGACGTGATGCGCGTCACCGGTCTCCCGCGCGAGCAGGCCGACCCGATGATGGCGCGGCTGATGCTCGACTACGAGGGCGACGTCGACGTCAGCGAGGACGGCGGCATCGTCTATCGCTTCGAGAAGATCCGCCGCACCGCTTCGGACGTGCACGAGCCCGACCCGCCGCCCGCGTGGACGCGCACCAAGCCGCTGGCGCCGCTCACGGGCAACCCCGGTATCGCCAACTTCCTCATCGCCGCGCTCAACGGGTTCAACCTGGCGATGGGCTGGTGGGCGATCCAGAACGGCATGACGATCGAGCGCATCACGCACCTCTTCGATCGCGTGCCGTATCAGCTGACCGACTTCGGCACGCCCATCGCGCTCGGCATCGTGCCGCTCGTCGGCTCGGCGCTGCTGTTCCTCCTGCCCATCGGGCGCGCCATCGCGCGGCCGTTCCGCGCGAAGAAGGCGACGGAAGAGAAGGGGCGCCTGGCCGTGCTGCGCACCGTGCTCGACCGCGTGCGCAGCAAGCAGCCCGTGACCGACGACGCGGTGGCGGCGGCGTGGAAGAGCGCCACGGGCGAAGCGGCGCCGGGCAAGCGGATCGACCGCGAGCTCGTGGCCCTCGGCGGGGACGTCGAGATCCGCGACAGCGGCGCCACACGCTGGCGCTTCGCGGACCTGGAAACCGAGGCCAAGGCGGTCGAGGCCGAGCGCGAGGCGGCTGCGGAAGAGGAAGCCCGCCTGGGGGAGATCGTGTACGCGACCGACAGGAATTAGAGCGCGCGGCTCCCTGTTGTTAAGGGCGCCATGATTCTGAGAAAGCTCGTTCCGTTCACCACCCTCGCACTCGTCTTCGGCACCGGATGCCAGCACGCGGCCTCCGCCGCCCCCCCGGGCGACGGCGTGGCCCAGTCGCCGGCGCCCTTCGCGTCGCCCCCGATCCTGCCCGGCACGCCCGACGTGGCGACGCTCGTGGCGAAGGTGAAGCCGGGGGTCGTGAACATCACGACGGTCACCGAGACGAAGATGCCGCACGGCAACTTCGACTTCGGCAACATGCCGGACCTCGGCAAGCTCTTCCCGTTCTTCGGGCAAGGCCCCAACGGCCAGATGCGCCCGATGCCCCGCGGCAACGGCGGCGGCGAGGACGGCGATCAGGTGATGAAGCAGCAGGCGCTCGGCTCGGGGTTCCTCGTCGACGCGCAGGGGCACGTCGTCACCAATGCGCACGTGATCGACGGCGCCACCACCGTGAAGGTGAAGCTCTCGGACGACCGCGAGTTCCGCGCGAAGGTCGTCGGCAAGGACACGCGGCTCGACGTCGCGGTGCTGCAGCTCGACAACCCGCCGAAGGACCTGCCCATCGTCTCGCTCGGCAAGAGCGAGGCGCTGCGCGTCGGCGAGTACGTGGTCGCGATCGGCAACCCCTTCGGCCTGGGCGACACGGTGACGATGGGCATCGTCAGCGCCAAGGGCCGCACCATCGGCGCGGGGCCGTACGACGACTTCATCCAGACCGACGCGAGCATCAACCCGGGCAACAGCGGCGGCCCGCTGTTCGACCTGCACGGGCAGGTGGTCGGCATCAACACGGCCATCAACCCCAACGGCAAGGGCATCGGCTTCGCCATCCCGATCGACGAGGTGAAGCAGGAGCTGCCGCAGCTCATCTCCACGGGGCACGTGCAGCGCGGGCGGCTCGGCGTCGTCATCCAGGGCATGGACGAGGACCTCGCGAAGGCGGTGGGGCTCGACCGGCCCAAGGGCGCCCTCGTCGAGCAGGTGGAGCCCGGCAGCCCCGCGGACAAGGCGGGCATCAAGTCGGGCGACGTGATCCTCTCGGTCGACGGACAGGCGGTGCCGCACTCGGAGGACCTGCCGCGCATGATCGCGCCGCATCAGCCCGGGACGAGCGTGAACCTGCAGGTGTGGCGTGACCGCGCGTCGCGCAGCATGACGGTGCCGCTCGCATCGCTCAAGGAGGAGACGGCGCAGGGCGACCAGGATCAGAGCGGGCCCGCCGAGCCGGGCTCCAAGCCGTCGTCCCTCGGCATCGCCGTGGGCGACGAGGACGGGCAGGTGGTCGTCGAGCGCGTCACGCCCGACGGCCCGGCCGACGGCAAGCTGCGCCGCGGCGACGTGATCGAGGAGATCAACCACCAGCCGGTGACGACGTCGTCGGACCTCGGCGCGAAGGTGAAGGCGGCGCCCGCGGACAAGCCGGTGCTCCTGCGGGTGAAGCGCGGCGACCAGTCCCGCTACATCGCCCTCGAGCGCGGGAACGCGAACTGACTCCGCACGCCCGAAGGGTGCGGAGTCGAACACCGGACTCAGCGAGGCTGTAGCGACGTGACGCCCACGTCGAGGCGGGTCGGCTCGGGACCCGCCTCGACGGCGTTGCGCACGCGCGTGACGCCGGTGACGTTGCGCGCGTCCTCGCTGGCCGCGATCGCGGCCTGCCTCGTGGGCGCGAGCCCCGAGAGGGCGACGGCGCCGTCGCGCACGTCGATCGAGGGGACGAAGGAGCGCACGCGCGGGTCGCGCGCGAACGCTTCGAGAAGGGCGAGCGCGATGTCCGCGTCCGTGTACGCCGGCGGGTCGCCGCCGCGCAGGGTGCCGTCGTCGTAGCCGCCCGTGATCCGGATGTGGTGCACGTCGACCCCCTCGGGGGACACGGCGTGCGCGTCGCTCTCGGCCCTCGCGCGCTCGGCGCCCGAGCGGACGTGGCCCGTCAGGCGCACGACGCCGTCCTGCACCTCCAGGCGCAGCCCCGACGTGTCGAGCATCGGATCGTCGGCGAGGATCCGCTCCTCCTCGTCGGCGATGCGCGCGTCGGTGCGTTGCACGGGCCGGACGGCGAGGTCGTCGATCACGTCGGCGACGCCGGGGATCCCGAGCGCGTCGGCCTCGGCGGCGCGGCGCGCGGCGTTCGAGTCGACATCGCCGTAGAGGCGCACGATGGCGCCGTGGGCCTGCGCGGCGATGCGCTGCCCGAGGGTCACGGGGTCGCGTCCGAGCGCGCCCGCGATGGCGAACTCGAGCTCGTAGTCCGGCCTCGGGATCGGCGCGACCTCGAGCCGGTCGACGATGGCGCGCACCCCGCGCACCATGCGCGCCCTCTCGATGGCGCGGTCGTGCGCCAGACGCATCGACACGGTGCCGTTGAGCGTCACGACGCCGCCGACGGCGCTGATGCCCATCGACTCGTGGCACACCGCTGCATCGTCGCGGAGCTCGCGAAGGAGCACGGCGACGATGCGCGAGTCGGGGATGTCGGGCGCGCGATGCGCCAGCCCAGAGGCTGCCTGCCCGCCGGGGACGGCCGCCGGCTGAGCAGGCGCCTTGGCCGACGCACACGCGCTGCTCGCGAGAGAGAGGGCAACGAGAGCCACCGCGCGCACCGGTCGAGGTCTCATAGACCTCAGGTCGTCGCAACCACCGTTCCAGGCGCGGCTCGGATATCGTGCGGCTGCCATGACGGCCGCAGCGCGAGCGGACGCGGAGACCCTCGCCTCGGCGCGCGCCCGCACCCTGTTCGTCCTGTGGGCGACGTACGGCAGCTTCTATCTCTGCCGCGTCAACGTCAGCCCCGCCGTTCCGTCGATACGCCAGAGCCTCGGGATCGGGGCGCTCGAGATGGGCTTCGTCCTCGGCGCGCTGAAGCTCGGCTATGCGGTGGGGCAGTTCTTCAACGGGCAGCTGACCGAGCGCTTCGGGGCGCGCCGCATCCTCGGGATCGGGATGCTCGGCTCGGCCGTGGTGACGATGCTCTTCGTCGCCGCCCCGTCGATCCCGGGCGTGCCCGCGGTGAACGCGATGGTCGTCCTGGCCTTCGCCAACGGCTGGTTCCAGGCGGGCGGCTGGCCGCCGACGGTGAAGATCGCGGCGCGCTGGTTCCCCGTGGAGGATCGGGGCCGCACCATGGGCATCCTCGGCACGAGCTACACGCTCGGCTCGGCCGCGGCGTTCTTCGTCGTGGGCGGACTGCTCGACGCGGTGCATGGCGCGTGGCGCGTCGCGTTCATCGTCCCGCCGTTGCTGCTCGCCCTGTCCTACGTGCACACGCGCCTGCGGCTGCAGGAGTCGCCCCCGGTGGCGGCGGCGGGCGCCGCGGACCTGCATCTCGAGCGACTCACGGTGCGCGACGCGATCGTCGCGACGGTCGGTAACGGACGCATCTGGATCCTCGCGCTCGGCCTCTTCGGTGTCGACGCTGTGCGCTACGGCTTCCTCGACTGGGTACCGAGCCAGCTCGCCGAGATGCAGCACACGGGAGCGCTCGCCGCGGCCGCCAAGACGGCGATCCTGCCCGTGGCCGGCGCCGCCGGGATGCTCAGCGCGAGCTGGGCGACCGACCGCTTCTTCCAGTCGCGTCGTGCCCCGGTCGGCGCGTTGCTCCTCGTGGCGGTGGCCGTACTCACGGTTGCCTACAGAGGCGTCGTCGCCCTGGGTACGGGACCCACCGTCCTGTGCCTGGCGCTCGTCGGGTTCTGCCTGTTCGGCGCCCACATCCTGCTCGTCGGAACGGCGGCGCAGGATTTCGCGAAGCGCGGCGCCACGGCGGCGGCCGCCGGGTTCGTCGACTTCATGGGGCACGTGGGTGCGTTCAGCGGCGACGTCGTCACGGGTTTCCTGAGGAAGCACTACGGCTGGGCTGGAGCGACGGCCTGGTGGGCCTTCGCGGCAACCGTGGCGGGCTTGCTCGTGGCGACCCTGTGGAGAGCCAAGCCGGCGCTCCCGGCGAGGGTCGAGGTGGTAGCCACGCAGCGGTAGCGTTCCGACGCATCGCGCGTGGCGAACCGAGCCTCGGCGATGCACACTGATTGCAGGTGGATGCCGTTGATGGTCCGCCTCACCACCGTCGCGTCACTGGTCGCATGGATGGCCATGGGCTGCGCCTCGCGCGCGCCCAGCCACTCCTCCTCCGCCCAAGAGGGACAGCCTCCGGGGTTCGTGAGCGAAGAGCAGAAGCTCATGGCCTGCCTGGATCTCCGTGACCACATCGTGGAGCTCTACGCCGACGAGTACGTGAGCGAGCAAGGCCTCGCGATGAACAGGGCCGAGCGGGCCGCGTTCCGCGCCGGCTGGGCCGAGGAGCTGGCGCGCAAGGGGACGTTCGAGAAGTTCGAGCAGTCGTGCTTCTACAGCCTCACGCCGCGCAAGTACCGCTGCGGCATGGCCTCGCAGACGACCGACGGCCTCGTGGCGTGCATGAAGCTGACGGCTCGCTGAGTACCGCACGCTCGAAGAGAGCGGACTCGAACGTTAGACGCGGCATCGACCGCAATTCTATGCTGCGGCCTGATGGCCGCTCCTGCAGTCCACGCCCCCGAGAGCAGCGCCACGTCCGCGTTCACGCGGTTCGCGGCGTCGCAGAAGCTCTTCGTGTACATGTGCGCGATCTTCGTCGCGTGCCTGCTGCTCGGTGACGTCATCGGCGGCAAGATCATCCGCACGCCGCTCGGCCCCATCTCGGTGGGCATCATCCCGTTCCCGGTGACGTTCCTGCTCACCGACGTCGTGAACGACTTCTACGGGCGGCGCGGGGCGCGCTTCCTCACGATGATCGGCTTCTACATGGCGCTGCTCGCGTGGGTGCTGCTGCAGGTGACGACGTTGATGCCCGTCGACGGCTCGACGTACTTCACGCAGAGCGAGTACGCGAAGGTCTTCGGCGGCAGCGCGCAGCTGTTCGTCGCGTCGATGCTCGCGTACCTCGTGGGGCAGTTCCTCGACATCCACGTGTTCCAGTTCTGGAAGGGGCTCACGCAGTCGCGCCACCTCTGGCTGCGCTCGACGGGGTCGACCATCTTCAGCCAGGCGATCGACACGGTGACGATCAATCTCATCTTCGGCCGCGTGACCGCCGGGTGGGGCTGGGGGTTCATCGGCGCCAAGATCGGGCGCGAGTACGTCATCAAGTTCTGCGTCGCGGTGCTGCTGACGCCCGCCATCTACGCCGTGCACGGCGCCGTCGTCCGCGGCCTCGGCATCGAGCCGGCCGCGCACGAGGGGAAACGAAGCTAGGCGCCGAAGCACTCGATGGCGCTGCCGTTCATGGCCGGCGGCGCGTCGAGGCCCGCGTAGACGATGACGCGCGCGACTTCGGCGGCGGTCATGCGCGGGATGAAGCCGCCCACCTTCGCCATCGGCGTGTCCACGGTGCCCGGCAGCACCGCGAGCGCCTGCAGGCCGCTGCCGCGGAGCTCCTCGGCGACGCTCTTGGTGAAGCCTACGGCGCCCCACTTCGACGCGCAGTAGGGCGCGAGGCCCGCGGTGCCCAGCGTGGACGAGATGCTCCCGACGGTGACGAAGCGGCCGACCCGCGCGGTGCGCATGGCGGGCAGGAAGGCGCGCGTGACGAGGAACAGGCTCCGCAGGTTGGCGCCGAGCACCGCGTCCCACTCGGCGTCCTCGACCGCCTCGATGCGCACCTTGCGGCCCGCGGTCCCCGCGTTGTTCACGACGAGCACGGGCGTGCCCAGGCTCGTGCCGACGGTGAAGGCCATGCGCTGCACGTCGTCCGCGACCCCCACGTCGGCGACGGCGACGAGCGCGCGAACGCCGGACTTCTCGACCGCCGCGGCCGTCTCGCGCAACGTGCTCTCGGTACGGCCGACGAGCGCCACGTCGATCCCGCGTCCGGCGAGGGCGAGCGCGGTGGCCCTGCCGATGCCGCTACCTGCGCCGGTCACGACGGCGAGCGCCACGCGCGCTATGGGAGCACGCATGGCCGCGGCCCGTCCACCGAAGCGCGTGCACCTGCCGAGCGGGCGCGTCTTCGCGCTCGAGGCGAAGGTGGCGGGCCCTCGGAAGAGGGCGCCGAAGGGGCCGCTCTTCTCGGAGCTCGTGGAGCTCGTGGCGAGCGGCGAGCTCGTCTTGCGCGAGGGTGACGCCGCCGTCGACGTGCGCTCCCTCGCGCTGGCCGACTTCCATGCGCTTCGCGCGATCGCGACGCGCCTCGGCTGGCTCGCCGAGGAGCCCATCGAGATCGGGTGCCGCAACTGCGAGGAGCCGATGCGCATCACCCCGTGCGCGTCGCTGGAGCTCGGCCCCTGGGCCGACGGCGAGCTCGACGACGAGGACCTCGATCGCAGGCTTCCCCTGACGCTTCCTCACCCCATCCCTCCGGTGCGCCTGCCCGGCGGCGCGACCGCGCGCCATGTCAGCCTGCGCGACGTCACCGTGGCCGACGCCATGCCGCTGCACCGGGCGCTGCGCAGGCGCCGCATCGCGATCACCGACCGCCTCGTCGGCGCCATGGGGCTCGAGTCGCTCGGTCCGGAGAGGGACCTGCGGCGCATCGCCGGCGCGCTCGAGCGCTGCTCCGACGCCGCGTGGATCGCCATCGGCGATCTGTTCCTGCGCGCGCACTACCCGCCGCGCCTCGCGGCGGTCGCGATCTGCCCGAAGTGCGGCGCCCGCAACGACGTGGACGCGCCCTACGAGCGCGAGTTCGAGCCGGCGCCTCTCGAGCCGCAATCAAACGAGGAACTCTTTCCGAGCTTCGACGCCTTCTCCGCGCGCGCGAAGGAGATCTTCGAGTCCGTCGCGGGTCCCCGGGCCGACCACGTCACCCTCATCGTCGACGCGAACGTCCCCGCGTGCGACGACGGCGGCGAGCCGCTGCTCGGCGGCTACGTCCCGCCCGGCGGCGACCCCACGGCCCCCGTCGGCGTCGGCGAGGTCACCGTCTACCACCGCACCTTCGAGGCCATGTGGACCGAGGACGGCCCCTACGACTGGGACGCGGAGCTGGCCGAGACGATCGAGCACGAGCTCGAGCACCACGACGGCTGGCTCGTCGGCCACGACCCGATGGACGACGAGGAGCGGGCCGAGATCGTGCGCGAGCACGCGCGCATGGTGGGGCGCGCCGCCGCTGCGCGTCGAAGCGTGGGAGCCCTCGGTGCGGACTTCCGCGGATTCATCGCCCGCACGTGGCCCATCTGGTTGATTGTCGCGGTAGTCAGCCTGGCCATCACCGTTTGTAACCGCTAATGTGTGCGCGCAATGGCCAAGACGGTGAAGCCTGCCCCGAAGCCACCCAACCGCCGCGGGAGCCCCGAAGCGATCGAGAAGCGCAGGGTCGCGCGGCTGTTCAACGACATCCTGGGTGGCCGCGGCTCCGGTTCGGCGAAGCGTGACGGCCGCACCGAGAAGCGCCGCCAGCGCCTCATGCGCGAGCTCGAGTCCGGCAAGGTGCGCGGCTCGCGCGAGATGAAGCCGCTCGACGTCCTGCAGCGCGTGAACGAGCTCCTGGATCTCGGCGAGCCCCTGAGCTCGATCCGCAAGGTGACCAAGGTGCGCAAGCACACCGTGCCTCCGGAGTCGATCGTCGAGGTCGTGAGCCGCCTTCACAAGGCGTACGGCTTCCGCCCCGAGTGCTACCGCTTCGTCGGCGTCGACGACGACGTGCTGCGCAGCGCGGGCGTCCTGTCGGCCGAGTCGCAGAAGCGCCCGCGCGCGCGCCGTCGAGCAGCCTGAATGCGGCGCCTCCTCGTCTTCCCCGTCCTCGTCGCCACGCTGCTCGCCACGCGGGCCGACACGCGTGCCGATGACGCGTCGGCGCCCCCGAGCGCCGCGGCGGATGCGGCGCGGCGCGCGATGCCGGTCGCGCAGATCGGCCCGTCGCGCACGATCACCGTGGGCGAGCTCGAGGACCGCATCGCCGCGATGCCTCCGTTCCAGCGGGCGACGTTCGGCGCCACGCCTGACGCCGTGAAGCACGAGTTTCTCTTGCAGGTGCTCATCCCCGAGTCGCTCTTCGCGCAGGGCGCGGCGGCCGAGAAGCTCGACGAGCAGCTGCCGACCGCGTTCGAGGTGGAGCGGGCGCGCTCGCGCGCGTCGATCCGCGCGATCCGCGAGCGCCTCGGGCCCGAGTCGGCCATCCCCATGGCAGACGTGCAGGCGTACTACGACGCCAACCGCGACCGGTACGACACGCCCGAGCGCTGGCAGGTGTGGCGCATCCTCTGCAAGACGCAGGAGGAAGCGCAGGGCGTGCTCGACGCCGCGAAGAAGGACCCGACGCCGAAGACGTTCGCGGACCTCGCGCGCGACCACAGCATCGACAAGGGGAGCAACCTGCGCGCGGGCAACATCGGGTTCATCAACCCCGACGGCACCTCGAGCGAGCCCGGGCTCAAGGTCGATCCGGCCGTCGTGCGCGCGGTGCAGACGGTGAAAGACGGGCAGCTCGTGCCGGCCGCCGTGAAGGAGCCCGACGGCTACGACGTCGTGTGGCGCCGCGGGTCGATCCCGGCGAACAAGCGCTCGGTCGACGACGTGGCGGCGCAGATCCGCGACACGCTGTGGAAGCAGCGCGTGAAGGACGAGACGGACAAGCTCGTCGCCGGCCTGCGCGCGACGCATCTGAAGGACTACGACGAGGCGCCGGTGACCGATCCGTCGCTCGTCATCGTGGTCGACGGCGGCATCGTCTCCGCGCCTCACGACGCCGCCGCGAAGTAGCGCGTCGGGTCGCCCTTCGGGCCGTCGGCCCGCCTTCGGCGGATCCTTACTCACTGGGCAGGTTGGCCATGGCGCTCGCGGCCGCGGCGCGCTCGGCCAGCCGCTTGCTGCGCCCCTCGCCGCGCGCGACCGGCGCGTCGCCGACCAGCACCTCGACGACGAAGATCTGCTCGTGCGCGGGGCCGCGCACGTCGACCACGCGGTACGTGGGCGCCGGCAACCCGCGCGCCTGCACCCGCTCCTGCAGCGCGCTCTTGGGATCGGCCGCGCTCAGCTCGTCGGCGCGGTCGAGCAGGTTGCCCACGACGTCGCGCACGAGCGCCCTCGCGCCGTCGATGCCGCGCGCCTCGTAGACGGCCGCGATGATCGCCTCGGCCGCGTCGGCGAGCACGTTGGTCTGCTCGCGTTCGCTCCCGAGCTTCGCCCCCCGCCCGAACGCGACGGACGCTCCGACGCCGACGCGGCGCGCCCACGCCGCGAGCGCCTCGCCGTTCACGAGCGCGCTGCGCATCCGCGTGAGCTTCCCCTCGTCGGCATCCGGGTGCGCCGCCGCGAGCAGCTCGCTCACGCACAGCCCGAGCACCGAGTCGCCGAGGAACTCGAGCCGCTGGTTGTCCGGCACGCCGACCTCGTTCGCGAAGCTCCGGTGCGTCAGCGCCTCCTCGAGCCGCGGGACGGCTCCGGGGCCGATCACGCCCTCGATGTGCGCGAGCAAGGCCGCGCGCGCCGTCGCGAGGAGCTCCGCGTCACTCATTCAACCGGCCGCTCCGTCGCACGCCTCCGCCCCGTCGAGGTCCAGCTGCGTCACGCCCCCGGCGTCGTGCGTCGACCAGAGGACGCGCGCCTTCCCCCACCCGAGCGCGACGTCCGGGTGATGGTCGTGCTTCTCCGCCCAGCATCCGACGCGGACGGTGAAGGCGAGCGCCGCGGCGAAGTCCGGGAAGGTGAATCCCTTCGCGATCGCGCCGGCCCCCTCGCGCGCCCAGCCCGCGTGCTTGGCGAGCCAGGCGTCCACGAGCGCCGCGTCCAGCTTTCCCGGCCGAGCCATGTGGCCAATGTAGCCCGAGTGGATGACAGCGGCGCGGAACTCGGCCGTGGCCGCCGCTGTCCACCCCGGCATGCACGTCGTCCCGATATCCCCACGCTATGCTCGGCGGGTGGGTCTGCTCGCCTGCCCGTTCTGCCGGGAGATGTTCCCGCAAGACGAGCGCAAGACGTGTCCCGTCTGCGGCGTGCCCCTCGTCGCGCAAGGAAAGCTGCCGCTCTCGGACGACGCGCTGAGCGAGGACGGGATGCCGCCCCAGCCGGAGTGGGACCTGCTCCCCATCACGTACTGGCGCCGCGGGCGCGGCCCGCTCGTGGTGCTCTCGGTGCTCGGGCTCGTCGCGTTCTTCCTGCCCTGGGTGCACCTCACGCTGCCCGACATCGTCAGCTACACCGGCTTCGAGCTCGGGCGGCGCCTGGGCTGGGCGTGGGGCGCGGGCGTCGCCTGGTTCGTCCTCTTTCCCATCGTCGTCACGCGCCGCACCATCATGCACATGCGCGGCGCGCGCGTGGCCGCGTCGTTCCTCGCCGCCATCCCGGGCGTCGCCGCCGCGCTGCTCCTGGCACGCCCGCCGCACGGCTCGTACGGCGTCCCCCTGCGATTCACCTGGGAATTCGGGCTCTACGCCACGCTGGCGCTCTCGATCGTCGCCGTCGGGTTCGGTCTCTTCTTCGGCGGGCGCGTGGACGACATCCGCGTACGTCGCGGCACGTCGGCCGGCCAAGTGGTGCACTGACCGGCCGTCCGTGTCACACTCCGCCCCGTCATGAGGGGCGCGAGGAACGGCGCGGCGAAAGAGCGCGTCGAGCTCGACGAGCTCGTCGACTCCGAGGTTCCCGCTGCGGTCGTGTGCGCGCACTGCGGCGACGCCGACTGCCCAGGGTGCCTCAACGAGATCACCAAGTCGGGCGTGGTGGCCGTCGTCCCGTGGGAGCGCCCGGGCGCGCCCGCGCTCACCCGCCTCTGGGCCACGGCGCGCGCGACGACGTTCGATGCCGAGGCGTTCTTCCAGACGCTGCCGGACGGGCCGATCGTGCCGGCGCTGCGCTTCGCCGTCGTGAGCGAGCTTATCGCCTCGGCCGCCATGGCCACCGCGTGCCTCGTGCCGCTCGGCTTTCTCGCGCCGGGGTGGCTGAAGCACCTCGTGATCGACGAGGCGCCGACGCTCGTGCGCCTCGTGGTCGCGGGCATCCCGGCGCTCGCCGTGTTGCTCGTCGCGGCGCACGTCGCCCACGGCTGGGCGCTCGATCGCGGGGCTCGCCGGGCGGGCGCTCGCGGGGCGACGACGCGCGCCGTGCGCTTCGGGCTCTACTCGACGGGGTGGGACCTCGTGGTCGGGCCGCTCGGTGCGCTCGTCGTGGCGCTCAAGGAGGGCGCGCGCGCCGCGCTCTCGATCGCCAGCGTCGGCGTGGGCCTCCCGGGGCGCAGCGCGCGGGCGTTCCTCAGGGGCACATATCACCTCGAGGGCAAGTCCGCCCAGCCGGCGCTCCAGGCGTCGATGCTCGCGGCCGTCGTGGCGACCGCGATCGGCGCCATCGCCGTCATCGCGGCGCTCGTCTTCGCGCTGCTCGTCTGATTCTTGAAGACGTAGTCGACGGGCGCGAGCGCGTGGCACGCCTTGCACGGCGCGACGCGCGCGTCGTCGACCACGTCGCCGTCGGGGGCGACGACGACGAAGCTCCAGCTCCCGCCGTCCTTCTTCATCACGAAGAGCCCCGCCGGCTTGTCGGCGCGATCGCTCCGCCCCGGCCGCTCGATAGCCTCCTCCACGAGCATCGCGCCGTCGGGCATCGCGGTCCCCGCGTCCCACGCGCCCTTCGCGGCGTCGTTCGCCCACACGACGGCGTCGAACCGCTGCCCGTGCCCCTCGCTGACCTGCCGATCCGTCAGCCGCGCCATCGTCTTCTTGAAGTCCGCCGCCACGGGCGACGGCTTCGGCGCCGCCGCATCCGGCTGGCTCCCGGGGACGCCCTTCGGCATGGAAGTGCCCACGGCCTCCATCGCCGGCGCACGGCACGCGGCCACCGCGAAGACGGCGCTGGCGACGCCTAGAAGAAGACGCCGGCTTCGAGCGACAGCGTCCACTGCCTCGCTCCCGAGAGCGCGAACGTCGTCGACGATCCCGTCTTGGGGTCGATCGGTCCGCCGGACAGCCCCGAGTTCTCGGCGCTGGAGTCTTCCATGTCGAGCGCGAACTGCGCCGCGAGGTAGAGCAGCTCGTAGCGGTACGTCAGCCCCGCGATGCCGCGCCACGTGTTGAACGTCTGCTTCTGGAAGACCGACTGGTTGTTGAAGTCGCTGTTGTTCGGCGCGTGGTTCGAGAGCGTGTTCTTGCACACGGGCGACCCGTCGAACTGACCCTTCGTCCACGGCTTGCTCTTCGGGTCGTTCGGCACAGTCAGTCCCGTGTTGCCGGGCGCGAGCGGGTTGTCCGCCACGTTCTGCCCCGCGTAGCCGCACGCCTGCAGCGGGTCGACGCTCGGCGTGAGGTTCACGATGCTCGAGTTCGCGTAGATGATGAGGCGCTGCGCGCCGATGTACGGCGTGAGCACCGCGCTGTCGGCCAGCGCGATGGGCTTCGACAGCTCGGCGTCGATGCCGACCGTCGTCAGGTAGAACGACTGCTGCCCGCTGAGCGTGCGCACGCCGCCGCCGATCGAGATGTCCGGGATGTAGCCGAGGAAGCCGGTGCGGTAGCCCTCGAGGATGGCCCAGTGCAGGTCGGCCCCGCCGAGCCAGAGCGTGGTGTTCGCGATGAGCCCGAGCGCCCCGGCGATCTCGAAGCCGAAGGGCAGGCCCTTGCGCGCCTTGAGCGTGTAGATCTGCAGGATCGAATCCGGCCCGCTGTTGACGGTGCTGAAGGAGCCGTTCGGCTGCGGATTGCCCTGCGTGCCCTGGTGCCAGTACTGCACCCCGTTGCCGTCGGTCCCGTCGGCGTTGATCTTCGCGTAGCTCGCCTCGAGGCTCAGGGCGAAGCCGCCGTAACCGGTGGTGCGCGCCGGGTGGAACGCCGTCGGCGCAATGGCGTGCCCTAGCTCGTACATCATGTTCGCCCAGGCGGCGTTGTTCGGCAGGCAGGGGTACGCGTTGGGCAGGGCCGCCGATCCCCCCCGCTTCTGGATGCCCGCGTTCGCCAGCACCGATTCGGGATTCGACGCCACGCCCTGGCAGTTCAGCCCCGAGCCGGCGAGCCCCGGGTTGTCGAGGAACAGCCGGTCCGGCGTGGGATCCATGGGCGCTGCCCACGCGGAACGGGCGGCGAAGACCGCGGCAGACGCGAGGACGGCGAGGGCGACCTTCTCGTGGGTGCGCAATGGGGCTCCCGTGCGGGGTGTCAACTCGCGAGGCTACGGTTTGCGCGCCAGCACCGTCAAGGTCGCTCACCCAACGTAGGTCGCCGAGAGGGCTCCGAGCTTGCGCAGCGCCTCGTAGAGCGCGATGCCGACCGCATTCGCCAGATTCAGCGATCGCACGGCGCCGAGGGTCGGGATCCCGACCGCCCGGTCCGGGAAGCGGGCCAGGAGCTCCTCGGGCAGACCGACGCTCTCGCGGCCGAAAACGAGGGCATCACCCGGCTCGTACTCGACGTCGAGGTAGCTCCGCGTCGCCAGCGCCGAGAAGAGGTGGAGCTTGCCTCCCCCTGCTTCCTTCCCGAATGCGTGCAGGAAATGCTCGAAGTCCAGGTGTCTGCGGACGTCGACGAGGTGCCAGTAGTCCACGCCCGCGCGCCGCACCGATTGCTCGTCGATGCGGAACCCGAGCGTGCCGACGAGGTGCATCGGCGACGCCGTCGCGGCGCAGATACGGGCGACGTTGCCGGTGTTCGGCGGGATCTCGGGCTCCACCAGCACCACGTGCAGCGGCACGCCGAGGGGCTTCGCGCGCAGGCGCGGCGTCGCGTCCGTGCTCCTCGGCATCGTCTACTGGCCCGTGCCCACCTGGTAGTGCACCAGGATGCGCGACGCCGGCAGCACGTAGCTGTACACGGCGACCTCGTCGATCTCGCCCGACCACCACGAGGTGGCGCCGCCGTTCTCGGCGCCGATGACGAAGTCGCTCGTGGCGCCGGCGAGCGACACGTCGTTCGTGGACCCGGTGCCGATCTGCCCGTTCACCCAGACGTTGGCGCCGGTGCCGGCCTCGTACGTGACGACGACGTGCGCCCACGTGGCATTCGCCGGCGCGACGTTGCCGTTCGCGAAGACCTTGGTCGCCGAGTCGATGCGCTCGATCACGTAGAAAGGCCCCATCGGCTCGACGTACGCGAGGTAGCCCTCGCTCGGGGGCTGGCCGTCGTTGCACGCGAGCCAGGCGTGGTACTGCCCGTCGAGGTTCGGCTTCACCCAGGCCTCGAGCGTGAACGCCGTCATCCCGGCGAACTGGAACGCGTTCTTCACGTCGACGTAGCCGCTCGTGCCGTCGAAGGTCGCCGCCGTGTCCGCGTCGTTCGCGATGGCGCCCGCGGACCCGAGGGTCACGCCGCCCGTGTACGTGCCGTCGTGGCCGTGGCCCGTCGCGTCCTTCGCCGTCGTCGACCCCGCCGGCTCGTCGAGGCGCCAGTACGCCTGCGGCCCGTCCATCGCGACGACCTGGAAGTACGGGAAGGGGTACGGCTCCTGCTGCACGTCCTGCGGCGGCGTCGTGTCCTGCGCGACGTCCATGGTCGACGTGTCCGGCTGTGTCTCGCGCCCCGAATCGCGCGGGGCGTCGGCGCCCGATTCCATCGGCGGCGCCTGCGTGTCCATCGTGTCCGCCCCCAGGGCGTCCACCGGCACCTCGGGCTCCACGACGTCGCCGCCCGCGTCGTCGCCGCCGCCGCCCGTGAGCCCACCCAGCCCGTCGAGCAGCGAGCAGGCGCTCGGCGTCAGCGCAAGGAGAACCACCGTGGCGAGGCGCGCGGGTTGCGCCATCGCCCCATTCTATCACTCGAACGCGGGGATACCCGTCACGTGCTGCCCGAGGATGAGGGTGTGCACGTCGTGCGTCCCCTCGTAGGTGAACACCGTCTCCAGGTTGCACATGTGCCGCATCACCGGGTACTCGAGCGTGATCCCGTTGCCGCCGAGGATGTCGCGGCAAGTGCGCGCGATCTCCAGGGCCGCGCGCACGTTGTGGCGCTTGATGAGGCTCACCTGCGCCGGGATCATCTTCTTGTCCGCCTTGAGGCGCGCGACCTCCAGGGCCAGGAGCTGCATGTTCGTGATCTGCGAGAGGCACTCGGCGAGCTTCGCCTGCACGAGCTGGTGCGACGCGATGGGCTTCCCGGCGAACTGCACGCGGTGCTTCGCGTAGTCCACGGCGCAGTCGAAGCACGCGCTCGCCGAGCCGATGACGCCCCACGCGATGCCGAAGCGGGCGGCGGTCAGCGTGGAGAGGGGCCCCTTCATGCCGCGCACGCCGGGGAGGATGGCGCTCTTGGGGACGCGCACGTCCTCGAGAATCAGCTCGCTCGTGACGCTGGCCCGCAGGCTCACCTTCTTGTGAATCAGGCGCGCCTCGAAGCCACGCGTGTCCGTGGGGACGAGGAACCCGCGCACCTCGCCGTCGACGCCGCCGACCTTCGCCCAGACGAGCGCGATCTGCGCCATGTTGCCGTTCGTGATCCAACGCTTGGTCCCGTTGAGCACGTAGGCGTCGCCGTCGTCGATCGCGGTCGTGCGCATGCCGGAAGGGTTCGACCCGTAGTCCGGCTCGGTCAGGCCGAAGCAGCCGATGATCTTGCCCTTGGCCATCTCGGGCAGGAGCTTGCTCTTCTGCTCCTCCGAGCCGAACGTGTGGATCGGGTACATCACGAGCGAGCCCTGCACGCTCGCGAACGAGCGCACGCCCGAGTCGCCGCGTTCGAGCTCCTGCATCGCGAGGCCGTAGCCCACGTCCGACAGGCCGGCGCACCCGTAGCCGTGCAGGTTGCAGCCGAGCAGGCCGAGCGCCGCAATCTCCGGGATCAGCTCCGACGGGAACGTGCCCTTCTCCCAGTGGTCGCCGATGGTCGGGAGCACGCGCGCGTCGACGAAGGAGCGGACGGTGCTCTGCACCTCGCGTTCCTCCGGGGTGAAGTGACGGGCCAGGTCGAGCAGATCGGGCATGGCTCGAGGGACGTACCACAGACGCGCGCCGACGGCTGTCTCGCGGCACCCCACCTGCAACGAGCGCGGGCGGAGGTGTCCCATGAGGAAGCGAACGAGGGGAGTGCTGTTCCTTGCTCTGATCTCGAGCTCGGGCGCGGTGATCGGCGCCTGCGCGTCGGGTGGCTCCACGGACGACCGCGCGAACGTCGCCGGAGACTCAACGTCGGCGGCGGACCCCGGAGCTCAGTCCAGCAGCTCCGCCGACGTGCTCGACGTCAAGTCGGGCTCGCGGATGTCGCTGGCGCTCCGCGGGGGGATGGGTCCGATCGTCTCCGGGCAGACGATCACGAAAGCCACGGTGTCACTCAGCGACTTGGAGCTGGTGGACGAGAGCGGGCAATCGGTCGCGCTCTCGAGCGCGCCCTTCACCGGGGATCTGGTCGCGCTCCAGGACCAGCTCGGGTCCATCTTCGCGCAGCAGTCGGTGCAGGCCGGCCGCTACACCGCGATGCGCTTCCGCCTGGGCGGCGCCGCGATCGAGGCGCAGGACGGGCAGGGGGCGGCCAGCGTGTACGCGACCCAGGGATTCGACACGAGCCAGTTCTCGCAGGTGTCGAGCGTGCAGACGCTCCAGCTCTCGGGGCTCGACGCGAACGGGTTCGTGACATGTGCGCTGCCGCCGGGCGGGTTGGTCGTCAGCGGCGACGCGTCGCTGGCCCTGCAGTTCGCGTTCGCGCAGAGCCTCACGGTGCAGAGCGGCGGCGCGTGGGTGCTCGCGCCGCACTGCTGGCTCGTCGACCAGAGCGCCTTCTCTTCGCTCGACGTCGACTTCGAGTTCGCGAGCAGCGTCACCTCGTACCAGCAGTACCTGCAGAGCGGCTTCCAGGTGATCCTGCTCGACTCGAACCTGTACCCGGTGTGCGAGGTGCCGCTCGTCGTGTTCCAGTCGGCGACGTTCCGCGCGCACTTCGTCTACATCTCCTGGTTCCAGGGCCCGTTCGTCGCCGCGCTGCTGCCGCCCGCGGGCTTCCAGCTGCAGTCGGCGGTCGCGCTCTCGGTGGACGTGCAGCAGAGCGCGGTGTTCAGCGCGAGCATCTCGGTGACGTCGTTCAGCCTCGTTTCGGGGCGGTCGTTCTCCATCGGGACCGACCGCGACAGCCGCATCGAGCATCGCGATCGGCACGGGAACCTGCTCGGGCAGACGACCGAGCCGATCGGCGCGGTGGAAGACGTGGCGCCGACGACGCACCACCGTGAGCCGGTCACGCATGGCGAGCAGCAGCCGACGCCGGCGGAGACGCCGCAGCTCCCCGGCAACCCGCCGCCCAAGAGGGGGCACGAGCACGGTGCCCCGCCGGGGATGCCGGCGCCCACGTCGACCGGCGGGGAGATGATGCCGCCGCCGACGCCCACGTCGACCGAGCACGGGCACGGGATGATGCCGCCCGCGCCGACGTCGACATCGACCGGGCCGGGAACGACACCGCCGGCTCCGACGTCGACCGCGACGGAGCACGGGAAGATGCCGCCTGCGCCGACATCGACATCGACCGGGCCCGGGACGACGCCGCCCACGCCGACGCCCCCGTCGACCGGGCCGCGGACGCCCCCGCCCGCGCCGCCGTCCACGTCGCCGGGACCGGCCACGCCGCCTTCGTCGACACCGCCGCCCGCCGGCACCGGCGCAGGTGCGCCGTCGAGGCCCGGCCGGACCGGAACGCCACCGCCGGCCACTCCCGCGCCAGCGACGACCGGAGCTCCGACGCCTCCTCCCTCAGGAGGTCGCGGGCCCACGGGTGGCGGGCCGACGTCGCGACCGGCGGGACCCCCACCGTCATCCGGCGGTCGGCACGGGTCGATCGGCAGCTCGCTGTCGACCGGCGGGCCCTATCCGTCGTTCACCGGGGGTAGGGAGCCCGCTGCTGGCTCCGCGCCGCCGGCGACCAAGGGGTCGGGCCGCGGTCGAGGGATCGATACCCGGACGCACTGACCCCTCCCAGGGCCCATCGCGTTTGCCCCCGGGCTCGGTGCGTCGACCCCGGGGGCGAGGACGTCGACGGCGGCGGTCAGCGCGTCGACCCCCGGGGCGGGCGCGTCTACCGCTGGATACGGATGGTCGGGGTGGCGCCGGTGAAGTCGGCGCGCAGGGTGGTCCTGTCGCCGGCCTTCACCGTGATGCTCGTGCCTTTGACCTCCCCGGTCGCGGGGAAGGTGAACAGGACGGCATGCGTGCCCGGGTCGACCGAGGCCTTCGTGGGGGCGGCGCCGCGTGAGGCGCCGTCGACAGTCACGGTTGTGCCATCGCCGAGGAGCGTGAGGGTCGCCTTCTCGGTGGAGACGGAGGCGGTCGGCGTCGGGGGCGGCGACGGCGTCGGCGGCAGGGTCGGAGTCGGCGTCGGTGACGTGGTCAGCGTCGGCATCGGGGTCTGCGACGGGGTCGGATTCGGGGTCGGCGTCCCGGTCCCGGTCGGGGTCGCGGTCGAGGCGGCGGTCGCGGTCGCGGCCGTGGTCGACGTCGCGGTCGGCGTCGGCGTCGGGCTGATGCCGCGGCCCACGTAGAACGCGGCCACCGCGGCGGCGACGGCGCCGGCGAGTGCGATCCACGTGACGTTGCTCCGTCGCGTCGACGCGGGCGCTGCCTCCGCCTCGCGCGGGCCCGACTCGATGGGGCGCGTCGCGACGGTCTCGATCTCCTTGCCCGGCTTCGGCGGCGGCTCGCTCGCGAGCTTGCGCGTGCCGCCGCCGTCCGACGTGGGGAGGACATCCTGGCGCGCCGCGAACGTCTTGGTCCCCATGTCGACGGCCTGGGGCCTCGACGGTGGGCGCTGCAGCGCGGGGCGCTTCTCGCTCGACGGCGGCGGCGGGCTCGCGCGCACCGCCTTCACGCGCGCGCCGAGCTGCTTCGCGACGTCGCCGAGATCCACGCCGCTGAGGAACTTGCGGAGCGCGCGCGCCAGCTCCTCGGCCTGCTGCGGGCGCTCCTTCGGGTCGAGCGACATCGCCGCGGCCATCACGCCGTCGAGCGGAAGCAGGCGCACGTCGGCGTCGCTCGGCTTGGGGTGCGGCGCGCGCATCGCGTCGGCGATCGCCTCGTTCGTGTGGCGGCGGAAGGGCGCCTTGCCGCTCCAGAGCTCCATCAGCAGCACGGCGACGGCGAACACGTCGGCCGCGGGCGCGAGCTCCTTGCCCTCCACCTGCTCCGGCGGCATGTGGCCCGGCGAGCCGAAGACGCCGGCGCCGCTCGGCGCGGTGGCGACGGGCGCGCTGATGCCGAAGTCGATCACCTTCACGCCGCCCTCTTCGTCCACCATCACGTTGCGCGGCGTCACGTCGCGGTGCACGACGTTCATGCGTCGATGCGCGTAGTCGAGCGCGCGGCAGACCTCGACGCCGACGTACGCGCCCTCCTCGGGCGAGAGCGGCTTGCCCTCCTTCACCACCGAGCGCAGGAGCTCCGCGAGGCTCGCGCCCTCGACGTACTCCATCGCGAGGAAGTAGGTGCCGAGCTCCACCCCGAGCTCGTAGACGGGCACGATGTTCGGGTGCGCGAGCGCGACCGTCGTCTTCGCCTCCTCGACGAAGCGGCGCACGAAGTCGTCGTCGCACGCGAGCTCGTCGCGGATCTGCTTCACGACGAGCTTCTTCTCGAACCCGCCCGCCCCGCGCAGGGTGGCGAGGACGACGCGCGCCATGCCGCCCCGCGCGAGCTCGCGCTCGAGCACGTACTTGCCGAAGACTTGGGGGTACATTCGACCCGAGGTGACCCTGCGCTCCCACGGCCATCGTAGCACCCGGCTCACGGGCCTCGCGCTCGCGATGGCGCTGGCGGCCGCTTGCCACAAGGACACCGTGGTCACCTCGCGCGCGGTGACTACCTGGGCGCCCGCCGCGTGCGCCGTCGACTCCAAGAGCACCGCGACCTACCTCGCCCTCGGGGACTTCGACGGGCCGCAGCAGCCGCCCGTCCGCCCCTTGAGCGCCGTGGGCATGAGCCTTCCGGAGATCGACACGCAGGCCCGAGAGCTCGTGATCAGCGCGGGCAAGGGGGCCGGCAGCTGGGAGGGCCTCACGCCGGTTCCCGCCAGCGGCGACGTGAACGTGCTCGTCCTCCCCGACCTGTCGCCCTGCGCCTTCTCCGGTGCCGTCGATGCGCGAATGGGTTCGACCCTCGCGTCCATCGGGGCGAACCGCGTGATGATCGTCGGCGGCAACAACTCCTCCAACGTGCCGCCCACCTTCGTCGCCGACCTGACGACCGGCGCCGTGACCAAGGCCGAGCCCGACCTGCGGCCAGCGCGACTCGGCGCGACGGTCACGCCGTTCGGCGACGGCGCGCTCGTCGCCGGTGGACTGTCCGACAGCCTCGTGATCCAGAACGACGCCTACGTGTACTCGCCGTCCATCGGAGGCTTCGACGACGCGCATCCGATCGCGCTGAGCGAGCCGCGCGCGAACCACGCCGCCGCGGTGCTCGCCGACGGGCGCACGGTGCTCATCGGCGGCAGCGCCGACGCCGGCGGCAAGACGCTCCTGACGACGCTCGACGTCATCGATCCGACGACGATGAGCGCACAGGAAGAGGGCTTCGCGAAGCTGATGACGCCGCGGCTCGATCCCGTCGTGGTGCGGCTGGCGTCGGGCGAGATCCTCGTGGCCGGCGGCAAGGATGCGACCGGGGCGCCGGTGACGACGATGGAGTGGATCTCGTACGAGGCGGGCACCCTCGAGGCCTCGGTGGCCCTGCCCTGGGGCGGCGCGCCGTTCACGATGACTGCGCTCGAGGGCGGAGGCGCCCTGGTGGTCGAGAACAGCGCGCAGAGCACGTGGGTCGTCGGCGCGGAGCACGGTGACGTCAGGCAGGCGTCCTCGGCGACGCTCGGGATGCTCTCCAACCCGGTGCTCTTCGGTGGCGCGGGCGGCGCGCCCGTCCTCTGGACCGGCAGCGTCGCGGGGACCCCGGGCCGCTTCCTGCACTGGCAGCCGTGGATGGCCACCTGGGGCGAGTTCGTCACCCTCGGCGGCGCGGCACCGAACGTCCAGGGCACCATCGTGTCGCCCGATCCGGGGCTCGGGATCTGGTTCGACCCGAACGAGCGCCAGCTCGTCGCGCTGCGCTTCGACACCACGAATGCGTACTCGGAGCTGATGCCGGGAGGCTCGGTCGATCTCGCGAACCACACGGCGCCCGACGAGCTGCCGTCGCCGACGGTCGTCTCCTTCAGTCCCGCGACGGGCATCACGGTGAGCAGCGCGGCGGCGGCCTTCGTGAACGACCGTACCTACGAGGACGTCACGGTTCACGTCACCAGCACGGAGGAGAAGGGCGCGTGCGTCGTGCTTCGGACGACGAGCGGTCAGACCATGACCCTGCCCGACCTCGGGAGCGAGCCCGGATGCCAGCGCTTCACCACGGGCAAGACGCTCGACGTTCAGCGAACCGGCGCGACGCTCAGCTTCTCGATCGACGGCGGCCCGTATCACACGAGCTGCAACTCGATTGGACTGGGCAACCGCGTTGCGGTCGGAGTGACAGGATTTCCGGGCACTTCGGGCGCGACCGTCACCGACATCCGCATCACGAGGCCGGGGACACCTTGACGGGTTGACCAGTTGACTAAATAATCAACTCGTCCGTCCCCGGAGGTGTCTCTCATGGCCCAGCCCGTGTCCGCATCCGCGCCTCTCCCCGAGGCCGCGCCGCAAACGCAGTACGCCGCGGTCGCGTCCGCCGCCGCCAAGCGGCCGAAGGAGGGGCCCAGCGGCACCGAGCGCCTGAAGGTCACCGAGGAGCTCACGTACACGTGGGACTACGCCTGCACGAGGCCGGACCTGCGCATCCTCTACGAGAAGAGCAAGGACCTGCTCTGGAACGCGCGCACGGCGATCGACTGGAACACGCCGGTCGACCCGACCGCCGAGAACGTGCCGGACCCCATGAACCCGCTCTTCGGCACGAGCATCTGGGCGAAGCTCGACCCGAAGAAGGACATCCCCGAGCTGCGCCGCCACCAGGCCGCGTACATGTTCTCCAACTTCCTCCACGGCGAGCAGGGGGCGCTCCTCGCCACGTCGCAGATCGTCGAGCTCGCGCCGACGGCGGACGCGAAGTTCTACGCGGCGGCGCAGGTGTTCGACGAGGCGCGCCACGTCGAGGCGTACGACCGGTACCTGCGCGAGAAGATCGAGATGGTCTACCCGATCAGCAAGTACCTCAGGCAGCTGCTCGACATGATCCTCACGGACGCCCGGTGGGACTTCAAGTTCCTCGGGATGCAGATCATGGTCGAAGGGCTGGCGCTGGGCGCGTTCGGGATGATCCACCAGACGACCAACGAGCCGCTCATCAAGCAGATCACGCAGCTCATCATGCAGGACGAGAGCCGCCACGTGGCCTTCGGCGTCCTGTCGCTCAAGGACATGTACAAGGAGATCGGCGAGAGGGAGCTTCGCGACCGCGAGGACTTCGTGATCCTCGCGTCGAAGCTGATGTACGAGCGCCTCCTCGGCCAGGAAGTGTGGGAGCGGCTCGGCTTCCCGATGAAGGAGTGCGAGGAGCACGTGACGAAGAGCGAGTCGATGAGCCTCTTCCGGCGGCTCTGCTTCTCGAAGATCGTCCCCAACGTGAAGCGGCTCGGTCTGCTGACGCCCTACGTGCGCAAGGCGTTCGAGGAGCTCGGGGTCATCGAGTACGAGCACTGGGAGGCGACGGCGTGAGCACGACCCCGCTCGAATCGCTCCTCCCGCCGAAGCGGGAGCGCAGCGGCGAGGTCACGCGCAAGCGCATCCTCGACGGCGCCGAGCTCGAGTTCGCCGCCAAGGGCTTCGACGGTGCGCGCCTCGCTGCGATCGCGCGCGCGGCGGGCGTGCCTCAGGCCCTCATCCACCACTACTTCGACGACAAGGAGGGCCTCTACCGCGCCGTGCTCGAGCGAGCCATCGGCACCATCGCCAGCGAGGGGTGGAAGATCCTCGACACGAAGGCCCCGCCGAAGAAGCGCGCGAGGGCATCGCGGTTCGGAAGGCGCGAGCTCGAGGGCCTCATCGAGGCGTTCGTCGGGATGCTCGTCGACTTCTACACGACGCACGGCCACGCGCTGCGGATCCTCCGGAGCGAAGCGATGCGCGGCGGCACGCTCGCGAACGAGCTCGTGCGCCAGCACATCAAGCCGCAGCTCGACGACATCGTCGCTCGCTTCGAGCAGATGCGCGACGCGGGAGAGGTGCGCGAGGACGTGGAGCCGCGCCACCTGTGCCTCTCGACCGTGGCGATGGCGTGCTTCCCCACGATGGAGGAGTCGTTCATCGACACCGTCTGGGGGATGACTCCGAAGGACCCCGCGTTCGTCGAGGCACGAAAGCGCGAGATCGTGCGCATGGTCATGGCGCGCATCGCGATGCCATAGAAAAGACGAGAAGAGAGGAAAGAAGATCAGAAGATCAAAAGATCAAGAAGGGGGGTGGGTGGGAAGCGAGGACACCCAACCAAGCCTTTTGATCTTTTGATCTTCTGATCTTCTTTTCCTCTCCTCTTGTCAGCCGCGGAGCTCGCGTAACGACTTGGCGCCTTCGCGCTCGACCATCGCCGCGAGCTCCCGCGCGATGCGCGACGGTGCGCCGGGACCCTCGTAGATGAAGCCCGTGTACATCTGCACGAGGTCGGCCCCGGCGCGCACCAGCGCCATCGCGTGCTCGGCGCGCTCGACGCCGCCGACGCCGATGACCGTCGCTTGCTTCCCGAGCATCGCGCGCACGCGGCGCACGATGTCCACCGCCCGGTCACGCAGCGGCGGGCCGCTCAGGCCCCCCGGGCCGGCCGCCGCGATCCGTGCGGTGGCCGAGGCGAGCCCGACGCGCGCCGTCGTCGTGTTGGTCGCGACCACGCCGGCGAGCTGCGCCTCCATCGCCGCCGTGACCACCGCTTCGAGCGCCGCGTCGTCCAGGTCGGGCGCGATCTTCACGAGGAGAGGCTTTCCACCCGTGCGCGGCGCGAGCGCCCCGAGCAGTGAGCGCGCCGACTCCTTCGCCTGCATCGCGCGCAGGCCGGCCGTGTTGGGCGAGGACACGTTGACGACGAGGAAGTCCGCGACCTCGCGCACCGCCTCGAGCGACTCCACGTAGTCGGCGACCACCGCGTCCAGGTCGTCCGCCTTCACGACGCGCGACTTGCCGATCGAGATGCCCACGGGGACGCCGACGCGCGCCTTCACTCTCGCCACGCGCGCCGCGACCTTCGCCGCGCCCTCGTTCGGGAAGCCGAGGCGGTTGACGAGCGCGCGATCCTTCTCAAGCCGAAACAGGTTCGGCGCCGGGTTCGCCTCCTGCGCGCGCGCCGTCACCGTCCCGAGCTCGACATGTCCGAACCCGAGCGCCGCCAGCGCCCGCGGGCGGCGCGCGTTCTTGTCGAAACCGCCGGCGAGTCCCACCGGCGACGCGAAGTCGAGGCCCATCGTGCTCACGGCGACCCGCGCGTCGGGCGGCACCGCGAACGCGCCGCGCACCATCGCCCGGACCGGCGCGAGGTGCTCGACCGGCCCGAGCCCCGCCATGGCCACAGCGTGCGCCGTCCCCGGCGGCAACGCGAAGAGCAGCCGACGCAGCGTCCCGTACACGGCGCGACCGCTACCGGACGCGGCCTACCTGGTCAAGCGCCCGACCGTGGCGAGAAGGCGGTCGAGGTCGATGGGCTTCGCCAGGTGCTCGTGCCCGCCTGGCGCGGTCATCGCCGACACGACCACGATGGGCACGCGCGAGAGCTCGCTGTTCTCGTGCACTTCCTCGAGGACTTCCCAGCCGCTCATCACCGGCATCATCAGGTCGAGCAGCACGAGGTCCGGCTGCGGGGCGCGCCGCATCGCGTCCATCGCCTGCAGCCCATCGGCGGCGCAGGTGACCTCGTAGCCCTCGTCGCGGAGCACCTCGGAGACGACCTCGCGGATGGCCAGGTCATCGTCCACGACGAGCACGCTTGGCCTACGTTGCATGCACACCCATTCGAGCAATCACGCCGGACGAGCGCAAGCGCGAGCAAGCGGCGCGCCCGGTCCCGGGCTCATCGCGGGGGAGGCAACCCCGGGGAGGCAAGCAGCGCCGCGTCTGCTATCGTCCCGCCGAACTCGAGCCCAGGAGCAAGCGCCGTGATCATCGGAGTACCCAAGGAGATCAAGACCCGGGAGTATCGCGTCGGGATGACGCCCGCTGGCGTGCGGAGCCTCACGTCGCGCGGACACAAGGTGCTCGTCGAGAAGGGCGCCGGCGAGGGCAGCGGCATCAAGGACGCCGAGTACGTCGCCCAGGGCGCCACGATCGTCCCGAGCGCGGCCGATGCGTGGGGCGCCGAGATGGTCGTGAAGGTCAAGGAGCCGCTCAAGCAGGAGTACGGCTTCTTCCGCAAGGACCTGATCCTCTACACGTACCTGCACCTCGCGGCCGAGCCGGAGCTCACGCGCACGCTCGCCAAGAGCGGCGTGGCGGGCGTGGCGTACGAGACCATCGAGCTCCCGGACGGGAGCCTGCCGCTCCTCAAGCCGATGAGCGAGGTGGCCGGGCGCATGGCGGTCCAGGTCGGGGCGACGTGCCTCGAGAAGGAGAGGGGCGGCAAGGGCGTGCTCCTCGGCGGCGTCCCGGGCACGCGGCGCGGGCGCGTCGCCATCCTCGGCGGCGGCGTGGTGGGTCGCAACGCGGCGACCATCGCGGTGGGCATGGGCGCGCAGGTGACGGTGCTCGACGTGCGCGGCGACACGATGGCGTACCTCGAGGACGTGTTCGGCGGGGCCATCGAGACGCTGTACTCGAACCCGACGAACATCGAAGAGTGCTGCATGCGGGCCGACCTCGTGATCGGCGCGGTGCTCGTCGCGGGTGCGGCGGCGCCGAAGCTCGTGAGCAAGGACCTCATCAGCAAGATGAGCAAGGGCTCGGTGGTCGTGGACGTCGCCGTCGACCAGGGTGGGTGCATCGAGACCTGCCGGCCGACGACGCACGACCACCCGACGTTCGAGGTGGACGGCGTGGTGCACTACTGCGTCGCGAACATGCCTGGCGCCGTGCCGCACACGAGCACCTGGGCGCTGACGAACACGACGATCCCCTACGCGGTGAAGATCGCCGAGCAGGGCCTCGTGGCGGCGGCCAAGGCCGACAAGGCGCTGATGCTCGGGATCAACACGTACGCCGGGCACGTGACCTTCGAGGCGGTGGCGCAGGCGCACAACCTCGAGTTCGTCGCGGCGCCGAAGCTCCTCGGCTGAAAGAACTGAACCGAAGGTCGTCCAGTGACGCGCGTCGCGTCCTGGGAGGCCGACGGGAAAGAGCAGGGTTGCTCGCAAGCCGCCCGTGGCACGCGCGGTGCTCGGGCGGGGCGGCATGCGGGCGGCGGTCACTCTCGTCATCGGGCTCGCGGTCGTCGCGTGCGGCGGTAGCTCGGCGTTCACTCCCGCCGGCGACGGCGGCACGAGCAGCAACGACGGCGGCACGGCCCCCGAGGGCGGGGACGCGGGCGGGTGCGCGACGAGCGTGACGCCGTCGGCCGGCGTGGTGCTGACCGACCGCGGGCCCGTGCAGGGAACGATGGAGAACGGCGCCTGGGCGTACCGCGGGATCCCGTACGGAGCGCCCCCCGTGGGCGCGCTGCGCTGGGCCGACACCGAGGCGCACGCGTGCTGGTCGACGACGCTCGCCGCATCGGCGTTCGGCGCCGAGTGCCTCCAGGTCGACAGCAGCAACACGTCGAGCGTGCTCGGCCAGGAGGACTGCCTGACCACCAACGTGTGGACTCCGCCAGCGGCGACGCCGTCGAGCAAGCTCCCCGTGCTCGTCTTCATCCACGGCGGTGGCAACGTGCAGGGCTCGAGCGCCGACACGGGCAAGGGGAGCACGCCCGTCTACGACGGTGCGGCGCTCGCGGCGAAGGAGAACGCGGTCGTCGTCACGTTCAACTATCGCCTCGGACCGCTCGGGTTCCTGGCGCACCCGGCGTTCGGGGCGAATCCCGGCAACTACGGGCTGCGCGACCAGCTCTTCCTGCTCGGCTGGGTCCAGCGGAACGTCGCGGCCTTCGGCGGTGATGCGAAGCACGTGCTCCTCTTCGGGCAGTCCGCGGGCGCAGAGGACGTGTGCGACCTCGTGGCCTCACCGCTGAGCAAGGGGCTCTTCACGGCGGCCATCGCGGAGAGCGGGGGCTGCGCCGCGAAGACCACGAGCGTCGCGCAGTCCTTCGCGCAGAGCTGGGCGCAGAAGGCGGGCTGCGGCAGCGCCTCGGACGTCGCCGGCTGCCTGCGCGCCCTGAGCGCGAGCGCAGTGGCCCAGGTGCAGCCCGAGCCGGCGAGCATCGCCGGAGCGAAGCAGGGCGACTACGAGCCGAGCATCGACGGCGCCGTGATCCCCTCGGCGCCCGACCAGATCCTCCGCGCCGGCACGCAGGCGCACGTGCCCATCGTCTTCGGGTCGAACTCGGACGAGACGTCGCTCGCGCTGGCGCAGGCGTACCCCCAAGGCATCACCGCCACCGAGTACCAGACGATGGTGACGGCCTACGCGGGAGGCAGCCAGGCGCTCGCCGACCAGATCCTCGCGATGTACCCGGCCGGCAACTATGCGACCCCGCTCGAGGCCTACGTGCAGGTCACGACCGACGCGAAGTTCACGAGCACCGCGAGCTACGACGCGTGCGTGACCACGCTGGGCCAGAGCGACGCCCCGGTGTGGCGCTACTTCTACGCGCATCACCTGGACAGCGGCTCGACCATCGAGAAGGCCCTCGGTGCGTGGCACGGTCAGGAGCTCGCCTTCGTGTTCCTCGATCTCGGTGTCGGCGGCTACACGCCGAGCAGCGGCGAGCTGGCCCTCGGCGCGACGATCGACGCCGACTGGGCCGCGATGGCCGCCTCCGGGGCGCCGAGCAGCTCGCCCGCGTGGCCCAGGTACGACCCGGCGACCGACCCCTACGTGCAGCTCGACGACACCGTGTCGACCGGGGCCGGCCTGCGCACGGCGCAGGTGCAGTTCTGGAACAAGGTCATCGGCCGCTCGTGTCCGTGAGCGCCGCATCGAGGAAGCCGACCACGCGCGTCTCGTACTCCGCGGGTGCGGTCTTCAGGTACGTGCCGTGCTCGGCTCCGGGCACGATCCAGAGGCTCGCGGGCTGACGCGCCGCCTCGAGCATCCGCTGCATGACGGGAACGGGCGTGTCCCGGTCGCGCGTCCCCGCGATGAGCAGCACGGGCCGCGGGGACACGTTCTCGATGACATCGATCGGCCGGACGCCGTCGACGTCGACGCCGGCCCGCTCGAGCCCGAGCTTCCAGCCGTGGTACGTGAGCCAACGCAGGCGACCGCTCTTGCTCCACAGCTCCTCGGAGAGCGACGTCCACACCGGGGCGAGAATCGCGGCGCGCACGCGTGCGTCCGACGCCGCGACCAGGGCCGCCGTCGTGCCTCCGATGGAGAAGCCGAGCACCGCGATGCGCTGCGGGTCGATCTCGGACTGCGCGCTCACGAAGTCGAGGGCCGCGACGAGGTCGCGTCGCTCGTGATCGCCCCAGCTCGTGGCGTCGCCGTCGCTCTCGCCGCTGGCGCGCGAGTCGTACGCGAGGAAGCCGTAGCCGTGGCGCGCGAGGACGAGCGCCTCCGGGAGCAGCTGGGTCCTGTCGCCCTCGCCGCCGTGGACGAGAATGACGGCCGCGCGGCTCGTCCCCGGCGAGAACCATCCGCGCAGGGTGAGACCGTCGGACGTGGTGAACGCGACGTCCCTCAGATCCGGAAAACGCGCGAACGCGTCGGCGCGCGCCCCGGGCGGTATCGGGTGCTTCGCGGGAGCGATCGAACGAGTCGCGTTGCGCAGACCCCTCCCGAACCCCAGGCCGCCCGTGACGATCACCAGCGCGGCGGCTGCACCCGCCCAGCGCAGCTTCTGGCGCCGCCGGCGGGCGGGCGTCGGGGCGTCGTTCGACATCTCGACTCACGTATACTCCGCGTTCGCCGTGCTGCCGCGAGGACCGCGATCGTTCGTCTTCGCCGCCACGGTCCTCTTCGGCGCCGCGCTCTTCTGGCTCGTGCCGCGCCCGCCCATGGGCGACCTGCCGCAGCACGCCGCCCAGGTCGTGATGCTCCGCGAGCTGTGGACCGGCACCTGCCGCTGGTCGGATCTCGTCCGCATCAACTACTTCACGCCCTACCTCCTGGGCTTCACGGTGGCGGCTCTCCTGTCGTTCGTGGTGCCGGTCGTCGTCGCGCTCAAGCTGACGCTCACCGCCGGCTACTTCGGCTTCGTCTCTGCGGGCGTCGCGCTGCGCAAGGAGTTCGGCGCGGATGGCCGGCTCGACTGGCTGCTGCTCCCCGGCTACTTCGGCTTCGCATTCCACTACGGCTTCCTCACGTTCCTCGTGGCGGCGCCGCTCGGCCTCCTGTTCCTGCTGGCGGGGCGACGCTACGCGATGGCACCGACGCCCAGGAGAGCGGCGGCGATGATCGCCGCGGGGCTCGGGCTGCTCTGCGCGCACGGGCTCGTCTTCCTCTTCAGCGTCGCCGTCTCGCTCTGCATCGCCGCCGTGAAGGTCGATCGCAGGCGCCTGGTGAGCGCGGTCGCGCCGTATGCGGTCCTGGGCGTCGTCGCCATCGCCTTCTTCGTCAATGCGCGGGTCCACGATCCCGCCCTCGCGCAGGGGCCGGCGCCCATCAACTTCGAGTGGGACAAGCTCGGCGGATGGCACCGCATCCTGGCGTTCCCGGACTACGTGGTCACCTCGACGCTGCACGACTACCGCCTGCTGCCGATCGTCCTGCTGATGGCCGCGGCGCCGTTCGCCCTCGGCGATCGCCCCAGCCGCGAGCTCTGGGTGTGGGTCCCCTTCGCGGTGGTCGTCGGCCTGTGGCTGATCGTCCCCGGCGAAGCCGCGCGGACGAATTACCTCTATCACCGCTTCGCGCTGTTCCTGCTCCCGACCTACGCGCTCCTCTTTCGCGACGCCGGGTCGACGCCGAAGGGCCGCACCATGGCTGTCGAGGCGGGTCTCGCCGCGCTCTGCTGGCTGTTCTTCGGCGCGGTCGCGCTCCGCGAGCGACGCTTCGCGCGCGAGTCGGCGTCGTTCGAGGACGTCCTTGCGGCCGCAGAGCCGAACGAGCGCGCGATGAGCGTGGTGCTCGACCCGACGAGCGCCGCGTGGCCTCACCCGTGGGCCTATCACACGTACGCCGTCTGGTATCAGGTCGATCGCGGCGGGTTCGTCGACTTCAACTTCGCCGCGATGCTGCCCGAGATGGTCCGCTTCCGCCCCGGGCGAACGCCGAAGATCGAGGCGGCCGTGCAGGACTTCGACTGGCACCGCGACGACGCGTCGATCTACCGCTACTTCTTCGTCCACCACACCGCGCCGGTGCCCGTGGGCCTGTTCGACAACGACCAGTGCCGCGTCCAGCTCGTGCGCGAATCGAGCTCGTGGTCGCTCTACGAGCGCCGAGAGTGCAGCGACTGACCCCGCTCAGGGGCAGAGCGCCTGCCCGCCGGCCGCGTAGTACGCCTTCGCCTTGCTGACGAAGTTGCCGCCGTCGCTCTCGGGGGTCGTCTGGTCTCCGGCGCCCGCTCCGAACGCCGCGCCGACGGCGTGGGCGCCCGCGAGCTCGCTCATGTGGCCGAAGAAGTAGTCGACGCGGTTGTCCTGGTAGTGGTTCGCCGTGTTGTTCTGGCTCGCGTTGCCGAGCGGCGTCTGCCAGTAGAGGGCCGGCTTGTTCAGCGCCTCGGTGAGCGCCTTCACCCACGCGAAGTCCTGGTGGAACGTCGGCAGCGCCATGTTCGTCGCGTCCCACCACGTGTTGCGGTTCTGCACCGTCTGGTAGTAGCCGGCGTCGCGGTCGCTCGTCTCGACCACGACGAAGTCGGCGTCGCTCTCGCCGCACGCCGCGAGGAACGCGGCCGTCTTCTGCGCCTCGCCGGCGACGTTCAGGTTCGGGTCGGTGTTGAGCGCGACGTCCATGTTGGTGGACCAGGCCGACGCGTGGAGGGCCACGAGCGCGTGCGGCGCGTACTTGCGCGTCATCGCGATCATGCACTTGCCCATGCCGGCGATCGTGTTCGGCATCGACGCGCAGTCGGTCGCGTTGGCCGTGGCGACGGCCGCGGGCTCGCTGGTCGGGTCGCCCGCGTGCTGCTCGGCGTAGCCCCAGAAGTCGGGCTCGATGTGCAGCAGGGCCGTCGTCATGCCGATCTGCTGCAGCAGGAAGCGCCAGTCGGCGAAGTAGCGCCCCATGAAGGTCGCGTCGGCCGCGGCCTGCGTGACCTCGGGCGCGCCCTCGGTGACGCCGCTCGCCTGCAGGATCTCGTAATACGTGATCATCGGCACCTGCGCCGGGCTCTCCATGGCGCACGTCGAATCGAAGGTGCGCACGTACGCGCCCGGCGGGTCCTGGTCGTACTGCCAGCAGCCCCACCACGCGCAGCCCGGGCCGCTGTTGGCGCACGTCGTGCCGTTCGTGGTGCATCCGCTCGCGCACGAGGCGCACGGGCCGGTGCCGTCGGGGAAGCCGCCGGAGACGTACTGGTACTGCAGGTCGAAGGGCGCCTGCGTCGCGGTCATCGCGGCCATCGAGCCGCCGACGATCATGTGCGTCTTGCCGAGGGCCGCGAGCAGCGACGAGCCGAGACAGGTGCCGCCGCCGTCGCCCCCTCCGCCGCTGCTGCTTCCGGAGCCGCCGCTGCTGCTGCTCGATGCGCCGCTGCTCGAGCCGCTCCCGGAGCCGCTGCTGCTCGACGATCCGCCGCTCGAGCCGCCGCTGCCCGAGCTCGCGCCGCCCGAGCCGCTGCCGCTCGATGCGCCGCCGTCGTCACCGCCCCCCGCCGAGCCGTTCCCGCCCGACGAGCTGCCGCAGCTCGGCGCGACGGCGAGAACGCAGATCGCCGCTAGAGTGACTCCCCGCATGCCCATGCCGGAAAGCGTAGCGCTCGCGACGCTCGTGCGCGACGTGGACCTGCTCTGCCTCGACGCGGGCAACACCGTGGCCTTCCTCGATCACGCGCGCCTCGCGCGCATCGCCGCGCAGCACGGATTCGTCACGACGGCGGAGGCGCTGGTGCGCGCCGAGGGCGAGACGAAGGTGGCGCTCGAGGAGAAGCGCGAGCTCCACGTGACGTGGTCGCGCGCGCACGTGCAGGCGTCGCGCGGCTGGGCGGCGGTGGTGGCGACGACGCTGCACGTCGCGGGGCTCCCGCTCGACCGCCTGCCGGCGATGCTCGACGCGGTGTGGCCCGAGCACGCCGCGCGCAACCTCTGGTCCCTCGTGCCCGACGGCCTGGTGGACGCGCTGACGGCGGTGCGAGCGACGGGCGTGCGCGTGGCCATCGTGAGCAACTCGGAGGGACAGCTCGAGCCGCTCCTCGTCGACCTGGGGCTGCGCGGCGCGCTCGACCTGGTGATCGACAGCGGGATCGTCGGCGTCGAGAAGCCCGACCCGCGCATCTTTCGCATCGCGCTCGACCGCTTCGCCGTGCCGCCCGAGCGCGCGCTGCACCTGGGCGACGTGTACGCGACCGACGTCCTGGGCGCCCGCGCCGCGGGCGTGCGTGTCGCCCTCGTCGACCCGTACGGACACCTCGACGGCCGCCACCCCGACGTCCCGCGCGTCCCCGGTGCCCGCGAGGTCGCGCGCGTGCTCCTGAGGGCCCGCCAAGGGCGGACCGACGGCGCAAAGCGCGGCTAGACGAGGCGAGGACGGCGCGCCCGGAGTAGGATGCACCACGCCTCACCATGCCCCGCGCGCGCATCTCCCCCACGATCGAGCTCGAATACGACGTCACCGGCGACCCGAAGGCGCCGCCCATCGTTCTCGTCATGGGCTTCGCGATGCAGCTGGTCGCGTGGGACGACGACTTCTGCGCCGCCCTCGCCGCGCGCGGCTTCCGCGTCGTGCGCGTCGACAACCGCGACATCGGCCTCTCCACGCACCTGACGCAGCTGGGCGTGCCCGACTTCATGCGGGCCATGATGGGCGACGCCTCGGTCGCGCCTTACACGCTGGCCGACATGAGCGACGACGTCGCAGGACTGCTCGACGCGCTGGACCTGCGCGCCGCGCACGTCGTCGGCGCCTCCATGGGCGGCTTCATCGTCCAGGAGCTCGCCATTCGCCACCCGCAGCGCGTGCTCAGCCTCGCGTCCATCATGTCGACCACGGGTGCCCGCAACATCGGGCAGCCCACGCCGGAGGCGAGCGCCGCGCTCATGACGCCTCCACCTGCCGACAGGGCCGGCGCCATCGAGCGGGCGCTGGGGATCTGGCGCGTCATCGGCTCGCGCGGCTTCCCCGTGGACGAGGCGCGGATCCGCCGCCGCACCGAGGTCGCGTGGGACCGCGACCACGACCCGCTGGGCGTGATGCGCCAGATGGCGGCGATCTTCACACAGCGCGACCGCACCGAGGACCTCGGGCGCGTGCGCGTGCCGGCGGTCGTCATCCACGGCGCCGCCGATCCGCTCGTCCCGCTGGCGGGCGGGCAGGCGACCGCCGCGGCCATCCCGGGCGCGCGCCTCGTCGTGGTCCCCGGCATGGGGCACGACCTGCCGCCGGGCGCGTGGCCCGCGATCATCGACGCCGTCGTCGACAACGCGGCTCGCGCCGTGGCATGACAGGGCCCGATGCCGGACCCGAAGCTCATCGCCGTCATCCCGGGTGACGGGATCGGTCCCGAGGTGATCGCGCAGGCGACGCGCGTGCTCGACTTCTACAGGACCCAGCGCGGCCTCCCGCTCGACCTCTGGCAGCTCGACCTCGGCGCCGACCGCTACCTCCGCGACGGCACCACGTACCCCGCCGAGGTGCGCGACCGCATCGCGCGCGAGGCCGCCGCCGTGCTCCTCGGGGCGCTCGGCGACCCGCGCGTCCCCGGGCTAGAGCACGCGCGCGACATCCTCTTCGGCCTCCGCTTCGGCCTCGACCTCTACGCGAACGTCCGACCGGTGCGCGCCCTCGGCGACCGCCTCGTCCCGCTGCGCGATCGCGCCGCGAAGGACGTGGACATGGTGATCTTCCGCGAGAACACCGAGGGCATCTACGTCGGCATGGGAGGCCAGTTCAAGCGCGGCACGCGCGACGAGGTCGCGATCAACGAGGACGTCAACACGCGCAAGGGCGTCGAGCGCCTCATCCGCGCCGGCTTCGAGCACGCGCGCGCCCACCGCAAGACCCGCGTGCACATGGCCGACAAGAGCAACGCGATGAAGCACGCGCACGAGCTCTGGTACCGCGTCTTCTTCGAGGTCGCGAAGGACTACCCGGGCATCGAGGCGAAGCACGTCTACGTCGACGCGATGTGCCTCTACATGGTGCAGGACCCGTCGCAGTTCCAGGTGGTCGTCACCTGCAACCTCTTCGGCGACATCGTGACCGACCTCGGCGCGGCGCTGCAGGGCGGGCTCGGGATGGCCGCGAGCGCCAACGTGCACCCGCGAGTGGCCCGCTGCTGCGAAGAGGTGCACGGCGACGCGCGCGTCGCCATGTTCGAGCCGGTGCACGGGTCGGCGCCGCCGCTCGCGGGCAAGGACGTGGCGAACCCGCTCGCGAGCGTGCTGACCGTGGGCATGTTGCTCGCGCACCTCGGCTGGCCGGACGAAGAGCGGCGGCTCGAATCGATCGTCGCGCGCGCCGTCGCCGAGAAGAAGTGCACGCCCGACGTCGGGGGGACGCTCGGCACGCGCGCCGTGGGGGACTGGGTGCTCGGCGAGCTCGCGCACGCGTTCTGAGTGCCGCATGCCCGAAGGGTGCGGACTCAAACACCAAGACTGATGACCCCTATGCGACACATCTCCTTCGCTCTCGCTGCTTCTGCCGTCATGCTCTCGTTCGCCTGTCACCGCACGCCGGAGGAGACGCCGACGCCCATCGAGGCAGGCGCTCCTTCGCCGCTCGGCTCGCTCGCCGGCATGCCCGCTGCGCTCGGGGGCGCCGCTGGCGCGGACGCGGGCGCCGGCCCCGACGCGGGACGCGCCGACCTGCGCGACTTCTGCACCGACGCGTACACGGCCGACGCGACGCGCCTGTCGGAGCGCTGCACCCCGCAGGACCTGGGGTTCGCCCGTGGCATGGCTCGCGCGGCGTCGAACCTGTGCGCCGACGACATGAACGTCGCCGTCGCGCGCGGGCGCGCGTCGTTCGATCCCGACGCGGCCAAGCAGTGCATCTCGATGCTGAAGGCCTCCGACGCGCCGCGCTCGAGCGACACGGACACGTTCTTCCAGCACTTCCCGTGCGACCGCGTTCTGCTCGGCATGCAGACCGAGGACCAGCCGTGCCGCTTCTCGATCGAGTGCAAGGACGGGCTCGCGTGCGTCGGCTACGCCATCGGCGCCGACGGCGCGTGCAAGAAGCCGCCGAAGGCCGGCGAGGCGTGCACGCAGCAGCGGTTCGCGAGTCTCCTCAACGAGGAGGCCGCGACCATGCATCACCCCGAGTGCGCGCCCGGCGCATGGTGCGACGGCAAGACGTGCCAGCCGCGCATCGCTGCGGGGCAGGCATGCGTCAACGCCGCGAGCTGCGCCGCAGGGCTGGCGTGCGTCATGGGCAAGTGCGGGAAGATCGGCGCCCCGGGCGCAGGTTGCTTCTCGACGAGCGACTGCGCCTTCGGCTCGTGGTGCAACCGCACGCCCGAGGTGCTCGCGGGCGGCACGAAGGGCAAGTGCGAGCCAAAGCGGCCCGCGAGCGCCATCTGTCCCGCCGTCGACGCGTGCAAGGGACGCTGCGACATGCCGAAGCTGCCGGACGGTGGCGAGCCCACGACGGGTCGCTGCATCGCCACCTGCGGCTCGGGCTAGTCAGCGCGGCTTGGACGGCACGGGCGGCTTGGGCCCGGCGGGCTGCGGTGCCGCAGTCGATGCCTCGACCGCCGCGCGCGCCGCGACGACGCGCGGATCCGACTCGCCCGCGGGATCGAGGCGCTTCGCTTCGTCGAGCTTGGCCGAGCACGCGCTGAAGTCTCGCACGTCGCACGCCGCGAGGGCCTGCCTGCGCAGGAGCGCCGCCTGCTCCAGCGGCGCCGGCGCGGGCGCCGGAGGCTCGGGACGGATCTCCTCGGTCCCGCGGTGCGGCCGGCCGATCTCCGCCGCGATGCCCGCAGCCCCCGCGGCAGCAGCCACTACGCCCGCGGCGATCCAGGCGCGGCGAGAGCGCGACGCAGGCGCCGGCTCCTTCGTCGTGGCCACCGAGGCCGGCTTCGCCGCCGTCCCCGCGACACGCGCGCGCTCCTGCCGCTCCCTCGCACGCCGCTCGCCACGCGCCAGCACCTGCTCTGCCGTCTCAGGCTCGCCCGCTTCGATCCCCGCGGCATCCATCATCGCGTCGACTTGCTCGTCGGTCGCGACGTCGAGGCTCGCCGGGTCCGCGTTCATCAGCTTCTCGATGAACCGGGCTCCCGCCTCGTGGTCGAGCTCTCGGGGCGCCGTCATGGCCTCTCGTTCTTTCTAGCTCGCCGGGCCTCGTCGCGCAGGCGGAGCCCAGCCATGCGCTGCTTCTCCTCGTCCTCCCACTCGTCGCGCACGATCTTGCCGTGGTGACGCAGCCGCCGCATGGCCTCGTAGATCTCCTCGGCGGGCACCCCGAGCGCTTCGGCGAACTCCGCCGGCTCGTCGTGCCGGTTCTCGCACGCGAGCTCGTAGATGCGCAGCGCGAGAGGGTCTCGGCCCTTCAGTCGCGCGATGAGCCGGAGCATCAGCCCGCGCAGCCAGTCGAGCCGCCGCTTGGCCTGCAGGGCCATGTCCGGTGTGGGCGACGGCTGGACGACGCGATCGAACGCGTCGTGCTCGGAGTCGACCGTCTCGTACTTGCCGAACCCCCTGCGCCGCTGCTCGATGGCGTCGTCGCCCATGACGAGGCGCATGTGGCGGAAGAAGGTGGCGCGCGCGGGGTCCCAGGGTTTGTCGTCGGGATCGCACACCCGGACCATCGCGTCGGCGATGAGGTCCTTGGCGGCCGCGTCGTCCTGGGTGCGCCACATCGCATAACGCAGGAGCTTTCGGGCGATGTCCGGCTTGCCGTACTCGGCGAGCGCCCGGAGTGACGACGGTGCCCGGGGGTCGTACACGCGGGCGGCGAGGCTACCATCGTGGAGCACCGATCCGCGTGGCGTGGAACAGCGGACTGTGAGGCATGGGGGAGCGGATCGGGACGTGTGGAGCACGCGTTCTCCCGGCGTGGGGATCCGGTGCTCCACGCCGGGTGATCCGGTGACCGTGGCGTGGAGCACCGCTGCTCCATGCCGGGAGCACCGTGTCTCCAGACCCTGTGCACCGGTGACCCATGGCAGGAGCACGGGTGTCCGATGCCGCGAGCACCGGTGTCCGAGCGCTGGGGCACCGGATGTGGGGCCGGGAGCAGGGGTGCTCCTGGTCGGGAGAACCGGTGCACCACGCCATGGACACCGCTGCACCACGCCGGGAGCACCGGTGCTACCGCCGAAATCTCCAGTGATCTCGGGCCGCCGAGAGGGTGGTCGAAAAAAGGTGATCTATTTTTCGCGAAAGGTCCCGGCTCGTGCCGGTGGAGGATCACGGGGCGGGCGGGCGGCGCATGCTGCGCCGCACCGGATCGCTCCATCGAAAGACAGGCACATGACACAGAGACCCAAGACCAATCACGCAACGCAGATGGCCGCCGATCAGGCGATGATCGACGGTCTCACCAAGCACGCTGCAACCCTTCTCACGCTTCTCGTGGGTGGGAGCACGGTCAAGACGAGCGATCTCGTCCTCGTGCTGCAGGCGCGCATCGCCGCGATCAAGGCCGCAATCGCAGCCAAGGCAGCCCTCATGGCTGCAGTGGCCGCGATGCGGGACGAGATCGCGAAAACCGCGGCGCTCGTGTCCGGAGCGCGGCAGGCCCTCAAGGTCGCCTTCGCTGGTCAGGCCGACCAGCTCGGAGACTTCGGGCTCAAGCCGCCGAAGGTGCGTACGCCGCTCACCGCCGAGCAGAAGGCCGAGGCTGCAGCAAAGGCCAAGGCCACGCGCGAGGCGAACCACCCGAACGCGGGCAAGAAGGGCAAGAAGGCGCCTGCGGCGCCTGCTGCGCCCACGGGGGAGCCGCCGGCCCCCGCTTCACCCGCGCCGGGTGGCGCAACGGGCACGTCGAAGTCCTAGTCGTCGCCATGTCGTGCAAGCCCCCGGCTCCCTCGTTTCAACACGAGGGGGCCGGGGGCGCTTTTTGCGTTTAAGCTCTGGAACGTGGGAAAGGGCGCGGTCATCGCTGCGTGGCTCATCGCGGTCTGCTGCGCCATGGCATCGTGCGGCGGAGGGGTCACGGCGCCCTCCGAGCAGGCCGATGCGGCGCGAGAGGATGCCTCGATCGACGCCGACCGGCCCGGGGACGGCGGTAGCGATGCAGACGCGTCTCCGGGAGCGACCGACGCGAGCGAAACGAGCGACATGGGGAACACGGTCGACGGCGACAACCCCGCCGACGCCAGTGACGCCAGTGAAGCCAGCGACGCGATTGACGCCAGCGACGGTAGTGAGGCCAGCGACGCCGCCGTCGTCACGATGGTCGCGGTCTCTCCGGCGACGACGTCCACGCAGCCCGGGTGCACGGCCCAGTTCACGGCGCGCGCGACCTACTCCGACGGATCGAGCGTCGACGTCACGAGCCAGGCCACCTGGTCGTCCGCCGATACGACGATCGCGACCGTCGACGCGACGGGTCTGGCGTCGACGATCGGAGGGGGAAGCGTGGAGATCCTCGCGACCTACGCGGGGCAGACCGGCCACGCCCTGCTCGTCGTGAGCCCGTCCGCGCTCCAGTCCATCGCCGTGACACCCGCGACGGCCACGATCGATGCCGGCGCGACGCTGCAGTACACGGCCATCGGGACGTACGGCTGCTCCGGGAGCGCGGCCGACGCGGGGTGGACCGCCGACCTCACCGGCTCGGCCCAGTGGCAATCCTCCGTGCCCGCCGTCGCCACGTGCTCGCCCAGTGGCCTCGCGACCGGGCTCGCCGCCGGCACCACGACGATCACGGCGACCTCGGGCGGGCTGACCTCCAGCGGGGCGACGCTGAAGGTCGTGGGCGTCACCAGCGTCGCGGTCAGCCCGAGCGCGATCGGGGTCGATTTGCAGTGCCCCGTGCAGTTCCACGCGACCGCGCAGTACAGCGACGGCTCCAGTCAAGACGTGACGACGCAGGCGGCGTGGTCAACCGCGCCGACCGGAGTCGCCACGATCGACCAGACCGGCCTCGCCATCGGTCAGGGGCCCGGGTCGACCCTCGTGTTCGCGAGCTACCAGGGGGTCACCAGTCCGGCCGCGACGCTGACCGAAGCCGCCGGAACGCTGGTGACGCTGACGATCGCTCCCGCATCCGCCTCGGTCGCCGTCGGCGCGACGCAGGCGTTCACCGCGACGGGCCTCTTCTCGTCGGGCAACACGTGCGACATGACCGTCGTCGCGAGCTGGCAATCGTCGGCGACGGGCGTCGCCACGATCACGAGCGGCGGTCACGGCGCCGGAGTTGCCACGGGAGTCGCCGCGGGCAGCACCTCGATCACGGCCTCCGTGGGCGCCATCAGCGCCAGCGCCGCGATGCTGACGGTCCCTTAGCGGACCCGGACGGGGTTGGTGAACGCGAAGGGCTTGGCGCCCGTGCGCGGGAGGAAGCGCATCTCGCGCTCGCCGCGGGCGATGGCGACGACCCAGTCGCCCGCCGCGAGGTCCAGTGGGAGCTTCGCGTCGAGCCGACGCGTCCCCGTGGCGAAGGGCCCGGTCCACGTGTGCAGCGTCTCGCCGCCGCGGTGCACGAGCTCGACGCGCGAGACGTCGACCCACGGCGGTGCGTCCACCGTGACGTGCACCGTGTGCGCGCCCGCCGCCGTCTCGTCTCCCGGGCCGGCGCCGTCGACGTCGACGCGCACGAACGGGCCGCTCGAGACGACCACGTGGCCCGCGCGCACGGCGGCCACGAACGCGGCCTCGTGCGACGCGTGATCGGCCTCCCAGTGCGCCGGGTCGTCGTCGTCCACGCGCACGAGGTTCCTGGGCACTCCGCACTCCTGGTACGTCACCTTGTGCGAGTCCGAGTTGCCGGTGGCCGTGATGCGCACGCCGGCGTCGAGCAGCGCGTACCAGTCGCGCATCGCGCGCTCCACCTCGTCGAGATGGTCGTAGTGGTCGCCGTTGAAGATCTCGATGGCGTCGAAGTCCGTGTCGGCGAGCGGGCTGCGCGTGCGCCAGCCGGCGACGTCGCGCGGGTCGAAGCGCAGGAGCTCGAAGTAGCCGATGCTCCCCATGCGCGGGTGATTGAGCTGGACGACCTTGTCGCCTGGGGGCGCCGCGGCGCGCGCCGCCGAGGCGACGACCGCGGGCCCCACGTGGTCGAAGGGCACCGGGTCGGCGCCTGACGCGAGCGGGAACACGTTGAAGTGCCCGAGGGATACCCCGCGCGTCGTCACCTCGTCGCCCACCACCGACGCGAGCCACGGTGCCAGCCCGCGCTCGCGGATCGCGGCGCCGTAATCGGTGACCGCGTTGTGGTCCGTGGCGACCGCGACCTCCACGCCGGCGGCAGCGAGGGTGCGCACGCGATCCGTCAGCAGCGCGGGCGCGTCCGGCGACGGCACGGCGTGCACGTGAAGGTCGGCGGCGATCCACCCGTGCGTGTCGACGACGCGCTCGAGCTCCGCCTCGACGTCCGTGGTCTTCCCCGCCTGCACCGTGACGTCCGCCTCGCGCTGCGTGTACTCGAAGCCGCGCGTCACCGTGACGTGATACTTGCCCGGCGGGACCGGGCGCTCGCCGTCGCGGTCGGCGTAGAGCACCGCGAGCGACGCGCCGTCGCTCGCGTCCTCGCCCCAGTCAGGGTCGGGCGTGCCGCCCGCGCCACGGAGCAGGATGCGCGCCGGCACGAACCCCGCGCCTTTCTCGCGCACGCGCCAGCGTAGCGTCCCCGCCTGCGGCAGCGACGCCACCGTGAGCGACCCAGCAGGCGTCCACGGCCCGGTCGCGTACCCCGGTGCGCCGAGACGCGCGCGCCAGCACCCGTGCGGCAGCCGGAGCGCGTCGCCCGCGGCGTCGAAACGCGCGAACGGCGCCGGAGTCGACGATCCGCAGGGCGCGACCTCCGCAAACGCATGCTGGGGGAGGCCCTTCGGCAGCGCGACCGGGTCGAGCCCCGGTCCCGCGAAGCGGGAGAGCTTCGTCACCGCGTCGCCCACCGCCCCCTTGGCCACGGTCAGGAGCACGACGCGCCGCCGCGAGCTCCCGTGCGCGGGGATCGTCTCCACCGTCTCGCCGGTGCGCGGCCACTCGTGGAAGCCCGGCGTCAGCTCGGGGAAGCGCGCGACGATGTGCCCTTGCTCGGGTGCCATCGCGTAGGCGATGCCGGCGCCCTGACGACCGATGAACTCGCCCGAGAGCGACCCGTGGTCGTTCACGAAGCCATGGCCCTCCACCCAGGTCGGCACGTTGCCCCAGAAGACGATCTCGCCCACCGTCGCCGCCGGCATGCGGTCCTGGCCCGCCGTAGCCACCGACTCGATGCGCAGCGCGCCGTCGGCGAACGTCACGTAGGTCCAGAGCAGCAGCGGAGGGTCGCTCAGCACGCGCCGCTTCACGAGCACCGCGTCCTGCCCCACACCCGCCGCCTCCACCGAATCGACGACCGCGGTCTGCTCGTCGAGCCCCACGAAGACCGCCGGCAAGATCGAAGAGAGGGCGTCCTCGCCTCCGGCAGCGCCGAAGTCCACGACCCGCCCCTGGGTGGACACGACGGCGACGCCGCCCGAGCCCCGCAGCATCCAGTCGCCCTTCTTCGCGTCGACGCGCGGCCCCGTGAGCGGCACCTCGTCGCGCGACTCGATGCGTCGCACGGTGGCGTCCGCCCGCTCGGGAGCCGGCGGCGCCACCTCCGATGCCGCGGCGCGGCGCCCGTCGTCGCCCGTTCCGCGGGAGCACGCGGCGAGCGAGGCGAGAACCGCGAGCTTCCACGCCTTCATGGCGCGCGCAGCGTAGCCGACCCAAGGCGCCCCGCGGCTCGCGTGTTACCTCGTCGAAGGACGAGGTCTCCGCGAAGCCGGCTCACTTCCCGGGAACATCCTCAGCGCGACTGTTGTCTGGCCCCTCGCGTCCTTTCGCTTGCCTTGCCGCGCCTGTGACACTCCGACCTACACGCCTTGTCGCATGCGTGGGTGACACGGTCGTGTCATGTTCGTGGTCGCCGCCGGTGCACCCTTTCGTGGCTTTGCACGTCTGACTCGACACTGAGTGCCGCACGCCCGAAGGGTGCGGACTCAAACACCAGAACGAGGGACGGACATGGGGCTGAGAGCGTATGGCGTGGCGGTGCTCGCGGCGGCCGGGGTGCTCTGGGCGATGAGCGGGACCGAGCGCGAGAAGCCGCTGCTGGCCGCGACCGCGCCCGACCAGGTGCGCGCCCTCGAGACAGCCGCCGCCGCCCGCCCCGACGACCTGGCGGCCCGTCGCGCCCTCGCGCAGGCGTACCTCGACGCGCGGCAGCCGGGCCTGGCCATCGTGCTGGTCGACAGCGCGACGCCGGCGGTGCGGGCCGACGTGAGGATGCAGCACGTCTACGCGCGCGCGCTCGTCGACGCCGGCCGGAACGACGAAGCGCTGACGGTCGAGAGCCAGGTGGTCTCGACGTGCCGCCCCCTGGCCGACGGCGCCCCCGCGCCTGTAGGCTGCGATCCCGTGCTGCTCGCGTCCGCCATGCGTCGCGCCGACATCCTGCGCGAGCTCGTGTCCATGGGCGTCCAGGACGCACAGGCGCATCCCGAGATGAGCGCGCTCGCGTACCAGAATGCCACGCGCGAGGCGCGCGTGGTCGTGCAGTGACGTCGCGCTCCCTCTTCGTGACGCTCGGCATCGCGGGCGTCGCATGCGCCGCGTGTTCGCGGTTCCCCTTCGTGCATCCCGCGTCGAGCGCGCCGGACGTCCGCCCCGCGAGCCGCGCCGCGCAGGACGACCTCGATCTGCTCGGCGCCCCGCCCGCGGCGCTCGCGTCACCCGACGACGCGGTCGTCCGCGTGGTCGGCCCGCAGATGACGTGCAGCGGGACGCTCATCGACGAGGACCTCGTGCTCACCGCGCACCACTGCGTCGTCGAGCGCGACGCGCGCGGTGGCTTCACGCCGAAGCTCGTGGCGTCCGGGGCCGTGCAGGTCGAGCTCGGCGGTGACTTCCTGCCCTGGGGGAACGTCGGCCTGCGCGCCATCCTCGCGCCGTCGTGCGGCGAGGCCGGAGGCAAGGGCGACATCGCCGTCCTCGTCCTCGAGCGCAAGCTCGTCGGCATGGCCACCATCGGCGTCACGGACGAGGTGCCGCACGCCGGCGAGGGGGTCTACCCGCAGGGATTCGGCCGCTGCGCGCTCTCCGACGAGGGCATCCGCCGCCGCGAGCGCGAGGGCGGCACCGTCATGGCCGTCAGCCCCGGCACCTTCGAGGCTCAGGCGAGCATCTGCCCGGGCGACTCCGGCGGGCCCGTCCTCGACGTGCGCACGCACGAGGTCGTCGGCGTCGTCAGCCTCAGCGCCATGGACCACGACGAGACGACGCGCGCCCGCTCCGTCTTCGCACGCGTCGATCAGGCGCCGAAGCTCGTGGCATATGCGCGTCTCGTGGCGGATGGCGCCGATCCGGCCGACATGCCGGACCTTTCCTGCGATCGATAGCCCGGCACCCCCTGTGCACTCGGGGTGCGACGCGTGGCGTCCCGTCCGTCACAACCACCCAGGCCCACAAGCGGCGAGCCGCGCATCCTGGTCGTCGACCGCGACGCGGCGACGCGCGAGCAGCTCGAGACGCTCGCCAGAGACAAGCTGCTCCACGTGGTCGCGGTCGCCACGCCCGAAGAAGCGATGTCGGCTGCGGCCAGCGGGCACTTCGACGCGGCGCTGGTGGACGCTTCTCTCGGCACGGCGGCGACGTCGCTCGCGCGTGACCTGCGCGCCATGCCCGGGCACCGGCGCATCCCGCTCGCGTTCCTCTCGGCCGACGCCGGGATGGAGCTCCGCATCGCCGCGGCGCACGCCGGCGCGTCCCTGTTCCTCACGAAGCCGATCGAGCCCTACGCGTTCGGCGCCGCGATCGATCAGATGCTCGCCCTCGGACAGAACGAGCGCATGCGCGTGCTCGTCGTGGACGACGACCCGGACTTCGCCGAGGTCGTGACCGCGGTCCTCGGCGCCGAGGGCATCGGCGTCAAGCACTCGCCCGACGCGCGCCGCATCGTCGAGCAGCTCGACGACTTCCGCCCCGACCTGCTCCTCCTCGACGCGATGCTCCCCGAGGTCGACGGCTGGGACGCCATCCGCATCGTGCGCACCGATCCCGAGCATCGCGACCTGCCGATCGTCTTCGTGACCGGCCGCACCGACCTGCAGAGCCGCGTCGCGGCGTTCGACGCCGGCGCCGACGACTACCTCGCGAAGCCCCTCGTCCCCGAGGAGCTGCTCGCCCGCGTGCGCGTCCGCCTCGACCGCCGCCGGCTCATGCGCGACATGACCGAGCGCGATCCACTCACGCGTCTGCTCTCGCGCCGCGCCGTGCTCGACTCCCTCGCGAGCCGGCTCTCGGAGGCGCGCCGGCACTCGCTCATCCTCTCGCTCGCGATCCTCGACGTCGATCGCTTCAAGCGCGTCAACGACGCGTACGGGCACCTCGTCGGCGACCAGGTGCTCGTCTCCCTGGGGCGCCTGCTCGACGCGCGCTTCCGCCTCGAGGACCTGCGCGGCCGCTGGGGCGGCGAGGAGTTCATGGTCGTCTTCCCCGGAGAGACCTCGGGGACCGCCGCCGGCGTCCTCTCGCGCGTGCTCGACGAGTTCCGCGCCATCCGCTTCCGGAGCGAGTCCGGCGAGCCCTTCCACGTCACCTTCAGCGCCGGCATCGCCAGCTTCCCGCGCGACGGCGCGACCGTCGATGCGCTCGTCCGGGCCGCCGATCGCCGGCTGTACGAGGCGAAGAGCGGCGGCCGCGGCGTGGTCGTTGCTCCGAGCGCGGGCTGATGCAGCGCACGCGATACGAAGAATCGCGGACATCCGTTCACCGCTCGCTACACTAGGAAAGAGACCATGTGCGGAATCGTCGGGTACGTCGGAACGCAAGACTGCGCAGCGATCCTCGTCGAGGGGCTTCGTCGGCTCGAGTACCGCGGGTACGACTCCGCCGGGCTCGCGCTGCACACCGGGCCCAAGGGCATCGAGATCGTCCGCGCCGTCGGCAAGCTCGGCAACCTGGAGACCGCGCTCAAGAAGAACCCCCTCGCGGGCACGACGGGCATCGGCCACACGCGCTGGGCGACGCACGGACGCCCGAGCGAGGCGAATGCGCACCCGCACGTCGCCGGCAAGGTCGCCGTCGTTCACAACGGCATCATCGAGAACCACGTCGCGCTCCGCCGCGAGCTCGAGGGCAAGGGCGTCCGCTTCGCGAGCGACACCGACACCGAGATCGTCGCCCACCTCGTCGACGAGGAAGTGCGCGGGGGCCACCCGCTCGCCGCCGCCGTGCGCAACGCGCTCAAGAGGGTGCGCGGCGCGTACGCGATCGCCGTGCTCTGCGCCGAGGCGCCGGAGGAGATCGTCGTCGCCAAGGCCGACAGCCCGCTCGTCATCGGCATCGGCAAGGGCGAGATGCTCTGCGCGAGCGACATCCCGGCGCTGCTCGCGCACACGCGCGACGTGGTGTTCCTCGACGACGGCGAGGTCGCTCGCCTCACGCGCACCGCGTTCGAGATCACGAAGCTCGACGGCAGCGTCGTCCAGCGCGCGTCCAAGCGAATCGACTGGTCGGCCACGCAGGCGGAGAAGGGCGGCTACAAGCACTTCATGCTCAAGGAGATCCACGAGCAGCCGCGCGCCGTGGAGGACACGCTGCGCGGGCGCGTGGACCTCGCCGAGGGCGACGTGGTCGGCGAGGAGCTCGGGATCTCGGCCGACCTCGCGAAGAAGATCCAGCGCGTCTACTTCGTCGCCTGCGGGACGAGCGCCCACGCCGCGATGGCCGGGCGCTACTGGGTCGAGCAGCTCGCGCGCGTGCCTGCGGTCGTCGAGATCGGCAGCGAGGTGCGCTACCGCGAGCCTGTGATCGGCCCGGACGATCTCGTCGTCGCCGTCAGCCAGAGCGGGGAGACGCTCGACACGCTCGCCGCCGTGAAGACGGCCAAGGCGCGCGGGGCGCACGTGCTCGCAGTCGCCAACGTCATCGACAGCGCCATCCCGCGCCACGCCGACGCGGCGCTCTACACGCACGCGGGGCCCGAGATCGGCGTCGCGTCCACCAAGTGCTTCACGACGCAGCTCGTCGCGATGGTGCTGCTCGCCGTGTACCTCGGGCGCCGGCGCGGCGTGCTCGCCGCGGACGACGCGCGGCGCGTGCTCGACGCGCTCACCAAGGCCCCGCAGCAGATGCGCGAGGTGCTCGCGAAGGAAGAAGACATCCGGTACCTCGCCAAGAAGTACCTGCGCTCCAACCACATGCTCTTCCTCGGGCGCGGCACCGGTTATCCCATCGCGCTGGAGGGGGCGCTCAAGCTCAAAGAGATCTCGTACATCCACGCCGAGGGCTACGCCGCCGGCGAGATGAAGCACGGGCCCATCGCGCTCATCGACGAGGAGATGCCCGTCGTCGCGCTCTGCCCGCGCGACGCGCACTACGAGAAGACCGTCAGCAACATGCAGGAGGTCAAGGCGCGCGAGGGCCAGATCATCGCGGTGTGCACCCGCGGAGACAAGGACGTGCGCGCGATCCTCCTCGCCGGCCTCGATTCGCCCCCCCGCAGCTCGCGCCGCGCGAGCGCGCCTCCGCCCGAGCCGGACATCGTCGAGATTCCGCCGGCCGAGCCCGAGGTGCTCCCGCTGCTCGAGGTGATCCCGCTGCAGCTTCTCGCGTACGACATGGCCGACCTCAAGGGCAACGACGTCGACCAGCCGCGCAACCTCGCGAAGACCGTCACCGTCGAATGAGGATCGCCGGTGCGCACCCGTGCTCCCGCGGCCGTGGTGCTCCTCTTTGCGGCCGCGGCATGCTCGAGCTCCGGGACGCACGCGAGCGGTAGCCCCGCGACGACCGATGCGGGCGACGCGGGCCGCTACGACGGCCCCGCGTGCGGCCCCGGCGACGTCGTGTGCGCGAGTGGCTGCCAGCCCGAGAGCGTCGTGGCCTGCGGCGCGTCCTGCACGATGTGCCCGCAGCCGGCGCCCTCGCACGGCGCCGCCGACTGCGTGTCCGGCCGGTGCACCTTCCAGTGCGCGGGCGGTTACGCGATGTGCGCCACCCAGAGCTGCTGCGGCGCCGAGACGATGGGCGACGTCGCCGCGATCGCCGTCGGTGGGGCCACCACGTGCGCAGTCGCCATGGGCGGCCTCGTGGGGTGCTGGGGGAGCGGCGAATACGGCGCGCTCGGCGACGGGATGACCGCGGGGTTCAGCGTGGTGCCGGTGCAGGCGAACGGCCTCAGCGGCGTCACGCAGCTCTCGCTCGGTGACCGGCACGCGTGCGCGCTCGTCACCGGCGGCAAGGTGCGCTGCTGGGGCGACGACACGCAGGGGCAGCTCGGTGACAACGCGCGCACGCCGAGCGGCACCGCGACGATGGTCAGCGGCATCACCGGCGGCGTCACGGCGGTTGCCGCGGGCGGGATGCACACCTGCGCCATCGCGAGCGGCGGCGCCGTGAAGTGCTGGGGCGACGACATGTCCGGGCAGCTGGGCAACGGGCAGTCGACCGGCTCGAGCGTCGTCCCGGTCGCCGTCAGCGGGCTCGCGTCGGGCGCCACGGCCATCGCCGCCGGCGAGGGCTTCACGTGCGCCGTCGTCTCGGGCGGCGCGGTGCGCTGCTGGGGCGACGGCCTGCACGGCCAGCTCGGGGGCCCGATGTCGAGCGCGACGCCGGTGTCGGTCGCGATGCCCGCGCCGGTGACCGCGATCGCCGCCGGCTTCAACCACGTGTGCGCGCTGACGATGGGCGGCTCGGTCGTCTGCTGGGGCGCCGACGACATGGGGCAGCTCGGCAGCATGCAGGGAGAGACGAGCGCGACGCCCGTGGCCGTCCCGGGGCTCTCCGGCGTCGTCGCGATCGCCGCCGGCGGCAACGAGAGCTGCGCGCTCGATGGCGCCGGCGCGGTGCACTGCTGGGGCGAAGATCCGGTGGGCGACGTCGGGAGCGGGCCGGCGCAGCCGGGTATCGTCCCGTCGCTCGCGAGCGGCGTCGGGCACATCGCGGTCGTCACGGGCCACGCGTGCGCCGTGACTACCGGCGGCGCCCCCAAGTGCTGGGGGGCGAACGAGTCGGGCGATCTCGGCGACGGCACGATGACCCCGAGCTGGGTGCCCATCGACGTGAGCGGGATCTAGTACGCTGGTGGCGTGGAGACCGAGGCCGCTCGCGAGGAAGAGATCGACTGGGTCGAGATCGTGCGCGTGCACGACCGCTTCGAAGCGGACGTGACCGCAGGCTTCCTGCGCGACCACGGCGTGCCGGTGCAGACCGGCGGCGGCGGGAGCACGGCGCTGCCGATGATGGGCACGACCGACCTGCGCATCCTCGTGCCGCGCGCGGACCTCGAGCGGGCCGGCCAGGTGCTCGAGGCGATGAAGCGCGGCGCCGCCGAGGCGCACCCGTTCCGCGATGCGCCGCCCGAGCCGTACGAGGCGCCGGTGGCGAAGCGCAAGTCGGCGTTCGCGGTGATGCTCGCGCTCCTCGTCCCCATCGGCGGCGGCCACTTCTACGCGCGCCACGGCGCCGCGGGGACCATCTTCGCCGCCGGCATCATGGGCGGCGTCCTCGGTGCGCGCTTCGGCGTTCCCGCCCTGGTCTACGCGAGTGCGCTGCTCGTGGTCATCGACGCGGTCACCTCGCCTCTGGCCGTCCGCCGCACCAACAACGGCGCTCCGAGCAGCGAGGGGGCCCAGCGTGGCTGGGCCTTCGCCGCCGTCGCAGCCGCCTACATCCTTGCCCTCACCGCGATTCACTGAATCCCGCGGGTGTCAGGTCCACAGTCCCAGCTGCGTTTCTGCGAAACGCCGGATCAGGGTCAGTGCGTGAGGCATTCCTCGTGCGTGCAGCCACTCGTCCACGCGTTTCGGGATCCGGAAGCCATCGACCTCGTGGTAGCCGAAGAGCTGGACGCACGCAGGGTCCTCTCCCGCTCTGAGCAGGACGGCACGCGCGGCGCGCCGACCTGCTTCGTTCGCGCTCTCCATGCTGGCGAGGTCCATCTCCGTTTTCACGTAGTCGGAAGCCAGGTAGAGGTTCTCGAACGTGGTGGACGCATCGGGTCTCTCCGCGCGCGACCCGGGTGGATGAATCAACAAGCGTCCGGCGTTCTTCACGCCGTCAGGCCCAACCCGCACCTCGTGATCGAGATTCGCGGCGTACACGGCACGCTCGAACGCGCGTCGAGTCGGGCCGTCGAGGGCCTCCTGGAGCTGGATGCGCGTCCGCGCGAGGATCTCCTCGGTGGAGCGAGCATCCACCAGGCGAACGCCGTCTCGGTCCGGTGAGAAACAGCTCGAGACATCGACCGAGACGATGCCCCGCAGGTGGCCGTCCGCGTATCTGGCCATCGCGCGATTCCCGCGGTTCCAGAACTGCGCCTGGGAGATCGCTGTCAGCGACCAGGGCGACTGTGGGAAGAAGAGATGTCCCTCGCAGAGGGGAACATCCTCACGGAGAAAGTACTGCGCGCCGACCATCCAGGTCGTCGTCGTCGACAGGTCGCAGCGGGCCACCTTCGCGAGCTCTGCGTCGACTCCGGCCACGGACTCGCCCGCCAGCCGCTGAGCCGCTTCAATGGGCACGGCGAGAACGAAGGCGTCCGCCTCCAGCGCCTGGGCGCGCCCATCCGCAGCGGTGGCCCACACGCGCGTGATCCGTCTGCCATCGTGCTCCAGCCGCTCGATTCTGTGCCCGAACACGAAGGACACGCCTCGGGCCCGCAGGTGCTTCTCCCACGGTTCGATCCAGCATTCCGTGGTCGGACCCATCATCGTGCGATCCGTCTCGTTTCCCGCGAACGAGTCCATCAAGAGAAGGCTGGAGGTCTGGCCGACGGTCCGGCTCGATCCGCGCTCCGCATCCATCGCCACCATCGTGCGGGTGCAAGCCAGCAGCACCTCGCGAAACGACTCCGTGTATCGCCCCGGAGCGTGCGCCCCGATGAACTCCGCCCACGGCGTCCGTTCGATCTCGCCTTCACGCCGCGCGTCGCAGGCCGTCAGGTACTTGAGATGGGCAGCGAGATAGAGGGCCAGATCCGACGGGGAGCCACCGGAACGGCGAATGCTGTCGATGGCACGCCGTGCGTCGCCCAGCGTCCTGGCGCGGCGCGGGCTCGTGACGATTCCTTCGCCGGGCAGGGCGACGCCGGCTTCGTCCACCGAGACGAGGTTGCCGTCGACGGTACCCGTCGGGCTCAGTGGGTCGGGGATCTCCCGCATGCTCTGGATGACGTGCCGATAGAAGCCTGGGTAGAAGCGGAATCCGTGCTCCCCCGGCAAGTCGCGCCTGCCCTGCGTTCCGGTACCGGCGACGTAATGGGAGCGTGCCTTGCCTCCGAGGAAGCTGCTGGCCTCGTACACGGTCACGTCGATCCCCGTGCGCGCCAGTTCGTGCGCGCACGCAAGTCCGCCCATTCCCCCACCCAAGACGGCAACCCGCAGCTTCATGGCCCTCCTGCTGCGTCCCTTCGCACCGGCCGTGCCAAGGCGCAGTGCGCACGACACGCGGGAAGTCGCGGAAATCACGGGGGCGCCCCTGGCCCGGCGAGTGGACCGAACGTGTGGCGCCACGGTGGCGGGCGCCACCCTCGGCGTGGCGGCCGTGGCGCCGGCGCTAGACCGCGCGCTTCAGGCGCTCGATGGCGGTCTGCAGCTGCTTCATGCTGCCGGCCTGCTGCGACGACGCCTGCTCGATCTTGGCCGCCGAGGCGAGAAGCTGAGTCGCGCCGCTCGCCTGCGTCTTGTGGCTCGCATTGAGCTGGCCGACCATGTTCGAGATGTTCTCGATCGCGCTCGAGATCTGACGGCCGCCGCGCGCCTGCTCCTGCGAGCTGCGCTCCACGTGCTGCGTGATGATCCGCATCTTCTCGGCGCTCTTCATGATGAGCTCCGAGCCGCGCGCCTGCTCGGCGGTCGCTGCCGCGATCTGCTGCACCGTCTCGGCGATGCGCCCGATGGCGTCCGTGACCTGCTTGCTGCCCTTGGCCTGCTCGACGGTCGCACGCGCGATGGCGCGCACCATGTTCGTGCTCTTCTGCGAGCTCTCGAGGATCTTCTTCAGGGCGCGCTCGGCCTCGTTGGAGACCTCGACGCCGCGGTCGACGTTGTGCGCGCCGCGCTCGACCGCCGCGATGGCGTTCTTCGACTCCGCCTGCACCGTCTTGATGAGGTCCGTGATCTCGCGCGTGCTGGCGCCGGCGCGCTCGGCCAGGTCCTTGATCTCGTCGGCGACGACGGCGAAGCCCTTGCCGTGCTCGCCCGCCTGCGCAGCGATGATCGACGCGTTCAGCGCCAAGAGGTTCGTGCGCTCGGCCACGTCTTGAATCACCGTGAGGATCGCGCCGATATCGGTGATGCGCCCGGCGAGCGCGCGCAGCGAGTCGCCCGCGGCGCGAGATGCAGTCCGGATGCCTTCGGTGCCCTTCCGGGTCGCGTTGACCGCCACGCGCCCGCGATCGGCGTCCTTGATCACGGTCTCGGCGAGCATCGCCGTCTGCGTGGCGTTCCGCTCGACGACGCCGATCGACTGCTCCATCTCCGTCATCGACGCGTTGGTCGTCTCGGCCGCTTGCAGCAGGCCCTCCACGTTCTTC
>DASVWO010000370.1:0-9555 GCA_036393165.1 Polyangiaceae bacterium
CTCCATGTCCTTGGAGGCGGCGCCCGTCATGTGCACCTGCAGTGTGGAGCCCCAGGTGAGCGCCGGCCCGCTGTTGTTCGAGGTGTTGCCGGCGATCTGGCCGCCGGTCCACAGGAACGTGCCCGGACCCTGCAGCGTCGCGCCCGTCGTGCCCACGCTGGTGAGGGCTCCCGTGGAGAAGGAGAGCGTCGCGCCGGTGCCCACCGTCGTCGTGCCGTTGAACGTCACGACCGAGGTCTCGTTCTGCGCAGCCGTCTCGTCGAAGAGCAGCGTGCCGTTCCCGGTGATCGACCCGCCGTCATCCATCGTGTGCTGCGTGTTGCTCGACGTCTGCCACTCGAGCGTGCCGCCGCCGGTGAAGTTGATGACGCCCGAGTTGTGGAATCCCCACATGCCCGCAGGGTTGGTCGTGGTGCCCGACCCGCTCACGACGAGCGTGCCCGTGTTGAAGAAGTCGCACGTGTTGAGGCCAGAGCCGTAGGCGAACGACGTGGCCCCGGCGGTGATGGTGAGGGTCCCCGGGTTCTGGAAGATCGCGGCGCCGTCGCCGTTGAGGGTGCCGCCGGTCCACGTCGACGTGCCCTGGTTGACGAGGGTCGACCCGTCGAGCCAGTGCGCGCCGCCGGTATCGATGGTCATCGTCGCGCCCGACGGGATCGTGATCGTCATCCCGCTGATGATTCCGCTCTGCCACTCGAAGGAGCCGCCCGCCGAGACGGTGATGCCCGCGCCCTGCAGGTTCGCGCCGGTGGGCGACCCGGAGACCTGGAGGCTCGCCACCGTCACCATGCCGTCGGTCGTCAGCGAGGGGCCCATCGTCGGCAGCGGGATGACGACGCTGTCACCGGCGCCCGGCACACCGTTGGGGGACCATTGCATGGTGTCGGTCCAGTCGCGCGGGTTCGTGCCGCTCGCGGGTGGCGAGAAAGTGTAGGTGGTCGCGGATGCGACGGCGGGCGTGGTCAGGACGAGCGTGGCGACGAGCGCGGAAATGCGACGAAGAATGGGCACGAGTCTCCTCCGTGGGAGAAGACACGGCGTCGGCCGATTCGTCTCACGGGTCCCGCAGCACCACGCTGAGGCTCATGGCCAGGTCGCTGCGGACGACGCGCAGCAGGCTCGCGAGCTCCTCCTGGGTGGCCCCGATCGCCTCGCGTAGACGGCGGTGCATCTCGTCCACGATCCGCTGGCGGACGGCGATCATGCGGCGGCCGATGGTGGCCCGCGAGACGCCGAAGACGACCGCGATCCGGTCGATGTTCAGACCGTCCATGTAGAAGAGGCGGAGCAGCGTCCGATCCTCGGCGTCGAGCGACGCGAGTGCCTCGCGCAGCGCCGCCTCGAACTGCCGGCCGTACCGGCGGCGGATGACCCCCAGCTCCGGGTCCATCGCCGTCCCCGGGAGCGCGTCGTGAAGCTCCTCGTGATTCCGGTCCTGGCGGCGCAGGTTGGCGGTGACCCGGAGCGTCACGACGCGGAGCCACGCCTGGAGCGTGCCGCGGCCCGAGTACTGCGCGATCTTGCCGTCCACGAAGAGTCGCTCGCGAAGGAGCTGGCGCACGTCCTCGACGAGCCGCTCCGACGGCCGGCTGCGCGCCAGGAACGCGGGCACCTCGGCGAGGTAGTGGCGGTCGAAGGCGGCCAGCGCACGCTCGTCTCCCGATGCGCACGCGCAGGCGATGTAGAGGTCTCCCCCGCGTACCGAGGCGCCCTCGCCCGCCGGGACACGCTCGGCGACGTGCCGGTGGAACGCCTCCGGGTCGAGCGCGATGTCGGGCCAGGCGCGTCGCCCCTCCTCGTAGAGGTCGACCTGGGACTCGGGGTACTCCGGGCGCACTGTGACGAACGATACCGAACGCGAGCGCCGCCGTCAGCGGCACCCGAGGACAGTCGCCTGGCGGCGCGCCGCATCCGCCGTGACACTCCGCGGCTTGGCATGGCCCCATCGCGAGAGGACAACCCCGTAGGCGGCGCAGGCTCCCTCCACGTCGCCCGCCTCGGCGAGGGCCTGGCCGAGGAGCAGCTCGGTCTGCGTGTGGTCGATCGGGTGACCGAGGGCGAGGCACGAGCGTGCCGCCCGCTGGAGATGGGGGATCGCTTCGCCGTCGCGTCCCGCGAGGACGTAGGTCCTGCCGACGTAGGCGTCCCCGAAGGCGAGCGGCGTGAACCGGGGGATGTCCCCGAAGCGCGGGAGGGCCTCGAGCGCGGCGTGCGCGTCCTCCGGGGTGGCCGCGAAGCGCGCGTACCCGTAGAGCCACGCGTACCCGCGCGACGGCTCGGGCAGACGCGCTGCCCACTCGGTCGTCCACGTGTCCAGCTGCGCGTGCAGCTCGGCGGTCGAGAGCGAGCCGCCGGCGCGCTCGCCGATCCACATGCCCGGCGTCCCGTCGCGGAGCACGGCGAAGTCGTCGGACCGAGGCTCGGGCGTCCAGGCGTCCTGACGTTCGAGGAACGTGCGCGCCGCGCGGGCGGCGTCCTGGGGCTGTCCCGCCTCGAGGGACGCCGCGATGGAGAGCAGCGTCGCGCGCGAGCGGAGGCTGCGGTCGGGTGACGTGCCGGCTTCCTCGACGATCGTGTCGGCCAGCGTGCGAGCGCCGGCGAAGTCCCCCGTGAGCGCTGCCAGGTCGAACGCATCGATCAGCGCGGCCCGTCGGCGCATGGGTGGCGCCACGTGCGCCTCCTGCTGCCGCAGCAGCTCGCGCACCGCTTCGAGCGGCTTGCCCTGCGCGTACGCCGCGGACGCGAGCATGCCGTACGACATGTCCGACTCGGGGTCGTGGGCCTGGATGCGCCGGCCGTCCTGCTCGAGGCGCGTGCAGTTGCCCTCGGCCTCGTCGATGAACGTGCGCTCCATCAGGCAGCGCGTGGCCTCGGGCGCGCGGGCGATGCACGTCTCGATGGTCGCGACCGCGCCGTCGAAGTCGCCCGCGTAAGCCTGCTCGTCGGCCTCGAGCTGGTAGGCGGCGGCAAAGCCCGGATCGAGCTCCGTCGCGCTGCGCAGGCGCGTGATGGCCTGCGCGTGGTCGGCGAGCTCGGTCAGGGCGAAGCCGGCGTAGTAGGCAATCTCGGCGTCGCCCGGGTGGCGCGCGAGCGCCTCCGCGAGCAGCCGGGCGTAGGCGCGGTCGTCGGCGGGGTCGCTCTGCATCCACGCCTGTGCGGCTCGCAGGATGTCCTGGTCGCGCGCGGTGAGGGTGCTCCGTGCCTCGACGGCCTTGGCCAGATGGGCCCTCGCCTGCGTGGGAAGCTGCCAGAACTCGAGCATTGCGTAGCGGAGATGGGCCGCGGCCATCGACGGATCGAGCCGCGCCGCTTGCTCGAAGTCGTCTGCGCCCCAGGTCCCGTCGCGCATGGCCTGGAGACCGCGCGCGTAGGCACGCTGAGCGTCCACGCTCGACGATTGCGGCAGCGGGACGTCGGTCACCGCGGTGGCGGTGGCGGAGGTCGCTCCACCCGGCGCGCCCGCCCCGGTCGGCGTCGCGGCGTTTCCGGGTGACTCGCGCGACGCGGCGAGCGCGCCCGCGGCGAGGAGCGCCATCGCGCCGGCAGAGATGAGAGCAACCCGTAGCAGGGATCGGCGGGGTCCGGCGTCGAGCCCGTCGAGCAACGCGCGCATGTTCTGCGGCCGGTTGTCCGGAAGCGCGTCGAGTCCCTGCACCACGACACGTCGCAGCCACGCGGGAACGCGCGCTCGACCCGACGGCGTGCGGATGTGGCGCGCCTCGATGTTCGTGCGCAGCTCGGCGAGGGTCTTCCCCGCGAACGGCCGCTCGCCGTACAGCGCTTCGTAGAACGTGACGCAGAAGGCGAACACGTCCGAGCGAACGTCGGCCGGCTTGCCGGCGATGACCTCGGGCGCCATGTACGCGGGCGTTCCCGCGAGGGTGCCCGTCTGGGTCGCGGCGAGCGGAGAATGGTCGGTCGCGGGGGCGTCCTCCGGCGGTGCGATCGCGGCCGTCGTCGAGGGCGCGAGCCTGGCGAGCCCGAAGTCGGTGACGCGCACGCGCCCGTCGCGGCCGACGAGCACGTTGTCCGGCTTGAAGTCGCGGTGCACCAGGCCCGCCGCGTGGGCGGCCGCGAGGCCCTCGGCGGCGCGGCGCATGACGTCGACCACCTCGCGCCTCGACCGGGGCGCCCGCAGCCACTCGCCGAGGGTGCCGCCCTCGACGAGCTCCATCGCGACGAACACCTCGTCGCCGAGGGTGCCCACGTCGTGGACCGTGATGACGTTCGGGTGGGCGAGCTTCGCCATCGCCTGCGCCTCGCGCAGGAGCCGCCCGCGCGAGCTCGAGGACGAGAGCGTCGCGACTTCGCGGGCGCGCAGCAGCTTGAGCGCAATGTCCCGCCCGAGCTCCGGGTCGCGTGCGGTGTACACGATGCCCATGGCGCCGGAGCCGATACACCCCTGCACGACGTACCGGCCCACCCGGGCGCCGCGCGGCAACGGGAGGCCCGCGGTCGGTTCGTCCTTCCCGCCGGAGACGTCCACCGCGCGCACGGCGTCGGCCACGAGCTCTCGGCAGCTCGGGCACTGGTCCACGTGCTCGGTGAGAGCCCGCAGCGCGTCGCCCTGGAGCCGCCCCTCGATCAGGGCGGCGACCGTCTCGTCGTCAGGGCAGTGCATCCTCCCTAGAGTAGCGTGCGGCTACTGCACGACGGTGGAGCAGTAGCCGTTGATGCACTGGAGGCCCTGGCCGTTGCAGCAGTCGGCCGAGGTCGTGCACTTGTTGCCGTCGCCCGAGCAGCCCATGGGCGTGCCGCACATGCCGCCGTTGCAGGCGCCGCCGCAGCAGTCGACGCCGCTCGTGCAGCTCGAGCCGTTCGACTTGCACGGCGAGAGCGTCGCGAACGCGCGGATGTTGCCGCTCGCTGCTTCCTGTCCGGGCAGGTAGAAGGCGGGGTGGCTCGCGTCGGTGCCCGGCTGCGCGCCGATGTTGATCGCGCTCACCCAGAGCTTCTTGTCCGCGGGCGGGTCGTTCGTGTCGACCTGCGTGTTGCCGTAGTTGCGGCGGCTGGTGAAGAAGACCCAGAAGTAGCCGCCGGCGGCCACGGGGCTCACGGTCGGGTAGAAGTCCAGATGCTCGTCGCGCCCCGGATATGGGAGGTACGTCGTGCCGTTCGCGTTGTCGCCGTTGGCGGCGTCGAGCTTGTGGGCGATGCCGCTCCCGACGTCGACGATGTACAGATCACCGGAGGCCAGCGTGTTGCCGGGCGGGTCGGTCACGCTCGCGAAGTTGCTCGAGGAATCGTCGACGAAGATGACCTGCTTCGAGTCCGGCGTGAAGAACGGCCAGCCCGGGTAGTTGCTGCTGTCGTGGAAGATCGTCTTCGCGTTCGAGAAGGTGTTCGAGCTCGCCGCGAAGTCCATGACCACGAGCGTGTGGCCGCCCCCGTTGTCGTAGTCGTTGAACACGACCTTCGTGCCGTCGGGGCTGAAGGACGGCATCATCGCGTGCTGGCTGCTCAGGCCAGAGAAGGTGATCGTGTTGCCGGTCGACGGGTCGTACATCTGGCTCGCCTTCGGCCCTTCCATGCCCGGATTGTTGCCGGGCGCAGCGGGGAAGATGACCCCGGTCATGTTGGCCTGCCCGTCGGTAAGAATGCGTGAGCCGTCGGGATAGACCGCGCTGAAGCCCCAATCGTCCATCGTGGTCGACGCCGTCGGAGACATGGAGTTCGGCGTGGGGTTCTGCTTCAGGTCGAACGATCGGCTGTCTTTCAGCCCGGGGGGGTACTGGTGGTGCTGCGCGACCATCATCGACCCATCCGCGGACACCGAATGACACGAGATGCACGGCCCCGCCGGCGAGCTTCCACCCGGCCACGTGAGGAACGGTGTCGGCTTGCTCGCCCCCGGCTCGATCGCCATGACCGCGCCGTTGTTGCCGACCTGCGGCGACGTGTACGTGTTGTAGTAGACGACGCCCTTGAGGCTCCCGAGCGAGAAGGTCCAGTTCTCTTTGATCGGGCCGCTCACGGTGCTGCCCGCCATCGTCGTCAGCTCCACGGCGAGCGGGTCGTTCGGGCCGTTGCTCTGGTCCCACGCGGTGACCCAGACCATCTGCGGAATCGTGATGTCCGCCGGATTCGTCGGCCCGAAGCAGCCCTTGTAGTCGAAGAGCTGCGAGTGCATGTGCACGTACACGGCGCTCGCGGCGCCGGCCGACTGCGGTGACCACTGCAGCACCGGGGCGAGGAGGCCGCCGGGGAAGATCGTCTGGTCGTACGGGTAGAGCCACTTCATCGCCGGGTCGACCGGCCCGCCCGCCTGCAGCGCGCTCGCCTGCGACGCCGAGATGGGCCCGGGGCAGTCGTCGATGTTGACGGGCATCGTCGGCGTGGGGTGACCGCCGTCGCCGCCGCCCCCGTCGCCGAAGTTGTTGCCGCCGTCACCGAAGCTGCCGCTGCCCGATCCGCTGCTGCCGCCGCTGCTCGACCCGCCGCTGCTGCTTCCGTTGAAGCCCGACCCGGCGCTCGAGCTACCGCACGCGATGCCGATCGCGGCGATCGCGAAGAGGAGCAAACAGGAAGACCTTCCCGTGAATTTCATCGCGAGCCTCCCGGGGCTGGGGCGCGCGAATCATACCGCTGGGGATAGCAGGTGCACGCCGAATCAGGCGAAGCGGACCGCGTAGATCGGGGGCAGGTGGTTCGAAACGCAGGTCCACGAGTCGCCGCCGTTGTCGCTGGTCCACAAAGATCCCGTGGTGCTGCCCATGGCTAGGTGGACGCCAGTCCCGTCCACGTCGAGGGCGTGGCGGTAGACGATGTCGTACGCGCCGTTCTGGGGCAGCCCCTTCGTGAGCACGTCCCACGTCTTTCCGGCGTCTCGCGTGCGGGCCACGACGACGCGGGCGTCCACCGGCACGCGGGTCTCGTCTTTCACCGCCGGCACGAGCCACGCGGTGTCCGGCTCGCCCGGGTGCACGGCCACGGCCCACCCGAAGACGGCGGGCTTCACGTTGTCGATGCTCGTCCAGTTCTTCCCGCCGTCGTCGGACCGGAAGACGCCGTTGTGGTGCTGCGTCCAGAGGCGATCGGGCCGCCCCTTGCACTGCACGATCCGGTGCGGGTCCTGGATGTTCTCTTCGTATGCGCGCTGCGGGGGCATGTACGCCGCGAACATGCCCTTGGCCGACACGCGCCACGTCTCGCCGCCGTCGTCGCTCTGCCACATGCCGCCGCAGGAGATGCCGATGCGGACGGTGTGCGCGTCCCGCGGATCGACGAGCACCGAGTGGATGCCCGGCAGGTCGGCGCCGCCGCCGGACCACTCCTTCCTCATCGGGTTGTCCCAGAGCGTGCGCACGAGACGCCAGCTCGCGCCGGCGTCCCGCGACCGGAAGAGCCCTCCGCCGATGGTGCCCGCCCACAGCTCGCCGGGCTCGCCGCCCGGCTCGAGCGACCAGATGCTCTCGACGCGCCAGGGCCACGGCCGGCCGTCGGGCAGCGTCTCGACCAGGTCGTCCGGCTTCTTCGGGAACGCCGGCGCCGCGAGCTCCTCCCACGTGGCGCCGCCGTCGAGCGACTTGTGGAGCTTCACCCCGAAGTGCCCGAGCGAGAGGCACGCGTACGTCGCGCCGTCGCGCGTGTCGTGCAGCGCGAGGGACACGTTCTGTCCGAGGAATGAGACGCGCTCGACGTTCCACCACGTGCCGTCGCGCACCATGGAGAAAAGTCCTTTGCGTGTCGAGACGAGCAGGCGATCGCTCACGGGTCATCCTCCTGACAGCGCTTGCATCACGTACACCTCGGCGCGCGCCGGGACGCTCTCCTCGAGCCTCGCGCGGTCCTTCACCTGCACGCCGTCGACGAAGACGACGACGTGATGCCGGAGCACCCCCTGCTCGTCGAGCACGTAGGCGCGCGCCCGCTCGTGCCGCGCGAAGTACGCATCGAGCACCTCGCGCACCGTCACTCCCGGCACTTCCTCCGCCGGACACTCGACGTGCCTCGCGAGCGCGCTCGTGAACACCACCTGCGGCACGGGGGCATTGTGACGGAGCAATCGGCACACGCGAAGGGTTTTTGTTGGGCCCTACAGGCCGACGAGGGGAGAAGGAAGAAGTCAAAAGATCAGAAGATCAAAAGGGGTTTTGAACAAGCCTTCTTCTGATCTTTTGATCTTCCGATCTTCTTTCCTCTCCACTCGTCGGCCTTTGGCGCCTTCCTCTCGCTCTGTGTGCCTCTGCGTTGAAATTACCTCCGCTGGAGCAGGAGCTGGCCGATGAACAGGAGGGTCTCCATCGCCACGAAGACGGCGACGATGATCTCCAGGAACTCGAAGCGGCGCTGGCGGGCCATGTCGACCATCAGCGCCAGGTTGTCCTGCACGATGCGCAGCTCGTGGTCGAGCGCGCGGTAGCGTTCCTCGATCTCGAAGATGGCCCGGAGCTCGCGGTACAGGCGGTCGAACGCCTCGTCCTCCCACGTGATGCCCGGCGACTCCAGCAGCGAGAGCGTGTGGACGATCTCGGAGTGCATCGTCATGCCCTCGCCGATGAATCGCATCAGGGCACGCGCGCTGCCGCGAAGGCGCCCCTCGGTCGCGAGCAGCTTCGAGCGCTTCTGGAGCTCGGCCACGAGCGCGTCCAGATCGCTCTCGTAGTACTCCATGGCCACCGACTGCGCGACGCCGAGGGACACGATGACCGCGGTGCGCGTGTCGAGATCGGGAACGACGGCGCGGTCGAAGCGCACGCCCGGCTTCTCCTCGGGGGCCACCTGGATCGCGAAGGTCTCCTCGAACTTCGCCTTGGGGCCTTCGCCCACGTTCGCGAGCACCGCTTCGCTCATGCGCTTGCACTCGGCGGGCTCGACGCCCATGAAGACGACGGCGCCGAAGTCGTGCACGACGACCCATTCCCGCGCGGCGTAGCGCAGCACCGCGATGGTCTTGGTGACCCTCACGCGTTCGACCGACGGCGGAAATAGATCCGCCAGCGTCTTGGGGTGCACCGTCGCCGAGAACGCAAATGCCCGGACCGGGACGAAGGTCTCCGGCATGGCTCGTCACTCTCCGGCGGCGGGGTGCGGCTCGGCGTCCTGCGGAAGCGCGGCGGCTTCGGCGGGCTTGCGGCGGAAGAGGCGCGCGAAGAACTGCGATGCGTCGTCGAAGAGCGAATAGGCGACCGGCGTCGCCAGCAGCGTGAGCGACAGCGACAGGAGCTGCCCGCCGACGACGACGCCCGCCGTGGCGCGGTTGAAGCCGGCGCCGATGCCCTTCGAGAGGACCAGCGGGATCATGCCCGCGACGAACGCCGCCGTCGTCATGAGGATGGGGCGCAGCCTGTCGCGGTTCGCCTGCAGGATCGCCTCGAGTCGCGGCAGGCCCTGCGCGCGGAGCTGGTTCGTGTGGTCGATCTGCAGGATCGAGTTCTTCTTCACGACGCCGAAGAGAACGAGGATGCCGAGCACCGAGTAGATGTCGATCGCCTGCTTGAAGAGGATGACGCTCAGGAAGGCGAAGGGGAGCGTCAGCGGCAGGCTGAGGAGGATCGTGATGGGGTGCAGCCACGACTCGAACTGCGCGGCGAGCACCAGGTACATGAAGATGAA
>DASVWO010000371.1:0-6096 GCA_036393165.1 Polyangiaceae bacterium
TTGACGTTGATCCGGTGGCCGTTGGCGTCGAACGCGATCTGCTCGCCCATCGGAAACTGCTGCGAGTACTGGAGCGCGAGGAACGTGTCGTTGAACCCCTGGCAGATGTAGACGGGGTACTCCTCGCTGAAGAACGCGAAGTCGAACGTGAACGACCCGGCGTTGATCGGCGCACGGACCGTCATCCGCAGCTCGGTGTAGTCGTGGACCGACACGGTGCTCTCGTCGACGCCCGTGCCGCACGGGTTGGTGTTCTGCGCGGCCGTGAGCGGCATCGGGTTGGTGAAGGTCGTCGAGAAGTCGGTGCCCGGGCAGGTCGAGTAGCTCGCCTGATCGGTGGAATCGACCGCCGTGCCGCTCGAGAGGAACGACATCATCTGCCCCTGGTGGGGATTGAACTGGCCCGCCCCCTCGTGCTTCGTCACGCGACGCGCGTTGCCGGGCGACGGCCCGTACCAGATCGCCTTGCTGTTCACGAGGCGCGGGCACATCGGGTTGTCGCAGAGGTCGGACGCGTTCGCGTAATCGACCGGGTTCGTGTCGAACGTCCCGGCGGCGGCGGTCGGCTCGCAGGTGATCAGGTTGTCGACCTTGCCGTCGCAGTCGTTGTCGATGCCGTCGTGGCCGACGGGATCGGTCGCGTCGTTCGTGTCGAAGGCGCACGGGTTGATCGTCGAGTCGTGGTCGTTGCAGTCGCCGCCGCACACGGTCCACCCGTCGCCGTCGTCGTCGGGGCAGTACGAGGCGTCGCTCCAGCCGTCGGGGTGCGAGAAGCCGTCGAAGGCGAAGGTCGCGTCGCCCGACGCGTCACTCCCGCCGCTGCCGCCGGAGCCCGAGCCGCTGCTGCTGGAGCTCGCATCGATGCCGCCGCTGCTCGCTCCGGAGCTGCTGCCGCTCGAGCTGGCGCTCCCGCTGGACGACCCGCTGCTCCCCGTGGTGTCGCCACCCTGGCCCGAATCGTCGCCCCCGCCTCCGCCGCTGCCGCCGTTGCTGCTGCCGCCGCCGCAAGCACCGGCCGAGAGCGCGGCGCTGAGGGCCAGGAGCGAGGCGAGCGCCCCCCCCCGCACACCCAACTTACTCCCAAGCATCAGGTGTACATTAGCAGGCCAGGCATACGCGGGGGGCCTCGTGTGCTACTAGGGTGCGACCCGTGCCCGAGCCCCTCGTCGTCGCCCACAACGTGCAGAAGTCCTTCCGCCACATGGGGCGGACGCTCGACGTGCTGCGCGGCGTGGACCTCGAGATCCGCGACGGCGAGATGCTCACGATCGTGGGCCCGTCGGGCGCCGGCAAGTCGACCCTGCTTCACTGCATCGGCACGCTCGACGTGCCCACGCGCGGGTCGATCAAGCTGGCGGGCGAGGAGATCACGACGCTCCCCGGCTGGCGCCTCGCCGAGCTGCGCAACCGCACGATAGGGTTCGTCTTTCAGTTTCACCACCTGCTGCCCGAGTTCAACGCGCTCGAGAACGTGATGATGCCGGGCCTCGTGCAGGGGAAGAACCGGCGCGAGCTCGAGGTGCGAGCCGGTGCGCTGCTCGAGGAGGTCGGCCTGAAGGAGCGCGCGTCCCACCGCCCCGGCGAGCTCTCCGGCGGCGAGCAGCAGCGCGTCGCCCTCGCGCGCGCCCTGCTGCTGGAGCCCAAGCTGCTCCTGGCCGACGAGCCGACGGGCAACCTCGACTCGGCGACGAGCGTGCAGATCCACGACCTTCTCTTCGCCATCAACCGCCAGCGCGGGACGACAATCGTGGTGGTCACGCACAACCCGGCGCTCGCTGCGAGCATGCCGCGCGTCGTCACGCTGCAGGACGGCAAGGTGGAGAAGGACGAGCGCCGCGACGTGGACTACCGGACGTCGACCAATCCATCGGCCGAGAGACCGGTGGTACGCTCGGGGGTATGAGCGCGGTCTCTTGCCACCATTGCGGTGCGCCGATGCAGCCCGGAGCGGACGGGCGCGTCTACAAGTGCGGATACTGCGGGACGCAGGCGCAGGTCGCGGTGGGCGCCGACCAGGTCGCCGCGGGCATGTCGCTGGACCTCTCCAACGTCGACGCGCTGCTGGCGCAGCTCGCGCGGATGCTCCAGCAGGTGGTGCCCCAGGAGACGAAGGTGCAGGCGTCCGGCGCGCACGTGCACGTGATCGAGGTGATGCTCGGCCAGGACGGCTTCCTTCTCCGGCGTGAGGGCCAGAACGTGGTCTCGCAGCACAAGAAGGTCGTGCGCGGCGTGGCGCTCAAGTCGAAGGACGTGCCGCTGGACCAGCTGGTCGCGCTGCTCGCGGAGGCACTCTCTCGCCACGCGAACGTCAACGCGCAGGCGGGCCAGCTCGCAGCGCAGCTCCTGAGACGCTAGGGCATGGGGGAGCCGCCAAGGCGCCAAGACGCCAAGATACGCGCCAAGAAGATGGGTTTGGCGGGTCCGCAAGACACGCGGGATGCCCGACCGCATGCGTTGCATGCCGACGTTGAGGACCAGAGCCAGACGAGCCCGGCCATCCATCGCGCCGGTTGCATCCACCCCCACTCTTCTTGGCGCATATCTTGGCGTCTTGGCGGCTTGGCGGCTCCCCCATACCTCAGCGGTCGAGTGGCACGGCGACCTGCGGGCGGGCGTGGGCGGGGCCGCGGCGCGCGTCGTTCGGGTGGAGCTCGGCGACGGCGGTGCCGATCGCGTTGAACTCGATGATGGGCGCGCCACGACCGCTGCCGCCGTAGATGGACTCTGTGACGGTGACGCCGACGATGCCCGCCGGGCTGTCGGCGCCTCCCTGCGGGTGCTCGGCGAAGAGATCCTGCTGGAGGCGATCCATCGCGGTCTCGCGCGCGTCGAAGAAGGCCTGCGTGTACTCGCTCACCTCGGCGTCCTGCGTGCGGTAGGCGCGCAGGTGCCGCGGGTCGAGCCCGTAGACGCACGCGCCCATCGCCACCGAGATGGGCCGGTAGCCGGCGCGCAGGAGCGTCACGAAGTCCGGCGCGGTGAGGTCGCTCGTGAAGGGCGCGCCGTCCGCGAGCCGCAGCGATTGCGTGCCTTGGTGCTCGGGCCGCGCCCGCTCGTGGTCGAAGCCGATGGCCGTGCCCGTGGCGACGAACTTCGCCACCTGACGCGATCCGCGCCACACGTCGTGCTCCACCTGCACGCGCACGTCGACGACGCCCTCGGCGCGCACCTCGGCCGCCTGCTGCCTCATGCGCTGGATCGCCAGCTTGCGCGCCGCGCGGAGCGCGTGGCTGAGGGCGACCACCTCCTGCGTGGACACCTGCCAGTCGTACTGGTTGCCCGCCTGGTAGACGCACGATCCGACGACGAGGCCGTGCGGGTAGTAGCCCGCTCGCGAGAGCGTCAGGAACTCGGTGACCGAGAGCTCGCTCAGTCCGGGGCCGGTGCGGGTGCTCATTCGCCGCCCTCCTGAGGAGCCGGCTCCGCGTCGTTCGCCGAGAGGACGAGCAGCGGGCGCGCGAGCGGCGCGCCCGGCGCCGGAGACGGGACCACCGCGGTGCCGATCACGAAGAGCTCGATGACCTCGCCGCTCTGCAGCGCGCCGTTGCCGGCGTTCCACGGCGCGAAGCGCCCGGAGTGCTCGCGCTCGGCGAAGGTGACGCCGACGATGCCCGTCGCGCCGAGCGCCTCCGCCTCGTCCTGCAGCCGCTCGGTCGCCAGCTCGCGCGCGTCGTAGAGCGCGTGCGTGTAGTGACCGAGCTCGCGGCTCTCGCCGGACGGCGCCTGCAGCAGGTTCGGCGGCACGTAGTAGACGCAGTTGCCCATCACGAAGCCGACCGGCCGGTACCCCGTGCGGATGAGCAGCCAGAAGTCCTGCCCGCTCAGGTCGGACTGGAACGGCTTGCCCTGCTTGTTGCGGTAGTTCTCGCCGCCGCGGTGGCGCACCGCGCACCCGATCGCGAGGAACTCGGCGGCGTTCTGCCCGAAGGCCGACGACGTCATCGTGCGCGCCCGCGCCCACGGCGCCTGCGGCTCGGGCCACCAGCCCATCTGCCAGCAGTAGTGCGTCCACATCTGCGCCGCGACCTGCGGCCACGACCGCCACGACGGGCCGAGCGCCGTCGACGACCTCGGGAACCCGACGCCGCGCGCCCACTCCTGCCACTCGCGGTAGAGGTCCCACTCCCACTTGAGCGGGTTCGCCCCGAGCTTCACCGTGAGGCGCACGCCGACGATGCCGTCGGCGCCGAGCGCGTCGGCCTCCTCCTCCATGCGCGTCATGGCGAGCTCGCGCGCGTGGTACAGGGCGCGCGTCATGTCGGTGATCTCGCACCCCGTCTGCGACTGCGGGACGGTGGGGTCGATCTGGTAGATGGAGCTCCCCATCACCATCCCGAGCGGATCGAAGCCGGCCTCCTTCACGAGGAGGAACTCGCCGACCGACAGATCGCTCGTGAAGAGCCGCTTGGCCCTCATGTCCGCGAGGCGCTCGCGGGCGTGCTGCGGCAGGTCCTGCTGGTTCATCCGCGGCGGTTGCTGGTTCATCCTGCGTCGTCCGGTTCGTTGTACTCGGCGTACTCCAGCCCGTACTCCTCGGCTTCCTCGCCCGCGCGCTCGACCTCGTTCGCGTCGTCGTCTTCCTTGCCCACCGACGTGTCGCGCCGGCGGCCGACCGACATCATCGAGAGCACGCGCGGCGGCAGGTCGCGCATCATCTGGTTCCACCCGGGGATGCGGCGCACGCCGGTGCCGAACCAGCTCACGTTCACGTCGAGATCGTCGAGCTGGCAGCCGCCGAAGCCGCACGGCACCTCGGAGACCTCCACCTTCAGCTCGCTGCCGACGACGAACTCGGCCTGCGCGCGGCGCGCCTGCTCGGCGATGCGGTCGACCACGATGCGTCGCGCGGTCTCGACGCACGTGCTCGCGTCCGTGAGCTCACCGACGCCGCCGCCCGAGGTGACGTGCCAGCCGTGGTACTTGCAGAAATCGAAGAAGAACCCGCACGGCTCCCACCCGTCCTGCATCAGCGCCCAGAGATCCTGGCCCGACAGGTCGGTCACGATCGGCTGCCCCGGCGGGTGCGTGAGGCTCGGCGCGCGCACGGCGGTGCCGACGACGGTGAACTCGATGACCTCGCCGCCGTCATCGCCGCCCTTGCCGCGCGCGCCCATCGTGATGAGTCGCTCGCGCAGCTGCGCGCCGACCACCGCGTCGGCGCCCACCAGCGTGGCCTCCTGCCAGAGCCGGTTGAGCGCGAGGCGGCGCGACTCGCGGTGGCCGTCGCTGATGACCGTGAGCTCCGCGGTCTTGCCCTTGTAATCGGGGATCTGACCGATGTGATAGATGCTGCTCCCCATCAGCTGCGCGATGGGCTCGCACCCGGCATCGCGCGCGAGGAGGAACTCGCTCACCGAGAGGTCGCTCGTGAAGAGCTTGCGGTTGGGCCCCGCTTCCTCCGCGAGCCGCTCGACGGCGCGCGTCGGGATGCCGCCCTGCAGCACGCGCTGCAGGCTCGCGGCCATGTCGATGCGGCGGTGGTCGCTCATCAGCCGTTGACCGTGAGCGTGAGGGTCGGACGCGGGATCTGGTGATCCGCGCGGATGGCGATGACGGCGGTGCCGACCGCGCTGAACTCGAGCACCGTGGGGCCCCAGGTGTGGTTCGTTTCGTCGACGGTGACGCCGACGATGCCCTCGGCCTTGAGCGACTCGGCCTCGAACTGCATGCGCTCCATCGCGAGCTCGCGCGCGTCGTAGAGCGCTTGCGTGGGCCCCGCGAGCTCGCCGTTGGGCACCGACTGGGGCGCGGGCGGGCCGACGTAGAAGACGCAGTTGCCCATGACGAAGCCGAGCGGGCGGTAGCCGGCGTTGAGGATCGTCCAGAAATCCTGGCCCGAGAGGTCGCTCGTGAACGGCTTGCCGTCCTGCGTGCGGTAGGCGCCGGGCTGTCCCTCGTGGCGGACGGCGGTGCCGATCGCGAGGAACTCGATGATGTTCGTGCCCCAGGCGTGGACGCTCACCGTGAGCCGCATCGCGACGATCCCGTCGGCCCCGAGCTCGTCGGCCTCCGCCTCCATGCGCTCCATGGCGAGCTCGCGCGACTGGTAGAGCGCCTGGGTCAGCGCCTGCACCTCTCCGGGCTGCGCCTGCGCGA
>DASVWO010000372.1:0-3196 GCA_036393165.1 Polyangiaceae bacterium
CCCATCACCTTGTACTCGCCCTCGTTGACCTGGAAGCCGAGGAAGGCGGTGAACGTCGAGTAGAGCATCCCGAGCGAGTGCGGGAAGCGGAGCTCGCGCAGCAGCCGGATCTCCGTCGAGCCGTCATCGTTCTCGTGGCCGACGCCGACCGACAGCGTCGCCCACTCGCCGACGCCGTCGGCCGTGAGAATGGCCGCGTGCCGCGTCGGCTGCGTGAGGAAGGCGGCCGCCGCGTGCGCCTGGTGGTGCTCGGTGAAGAGGATCCTCTCGCCGGGGACGCCGAGGTAGCTCTTGATGATCCCCTTCACCCAGAGCTTCTCGCCGAGGGTGTTCTTCATCGCGTGCGGGAAGCTCCGCCAGCTCCGCGGGAAGGCGCGCAGCGCTGTCGTGAGGATGCGCTCGAACTTGAGCATCGGCTTCTCGTAGAAGACGACCGCGTCGAGCTGCGCCGGCTCGACGCCCCCTTCCTCGAGGCACCACTCGATGGCGCGGAGCGGGAACCCCGCGTCGTTCTTGTTGCGCGAGAGCCGCTCCTCCTGCACGGCCGCCACCGGGATGCCGTCGACGACCAGGGCGGCGGCGGAATCGTGGAAGTGAGCCGAGATGCCGAGGATCTTCACTGCGGGGGACCTCAGTACTGCGCGTCGAGCGGGGACGCCTCCGGCGTGCGCGACGGCGTCCAGCCGGCGAGCTCGCGCCTCGCCGAGCGCTTCGCGAGCCACGCGAAGAGCGGAAGGAGCGTGAAGTACTGCACGGTGAGCAGCACGCCGCCCATGACGCCGGCGATCGCCGCCGCGAGGCGCAGGTACGCCTTCCAGAGGATGCCGAGCCGCGCCCGGAGGATGTGGAGCCAGTACGCCTTCGGCGCCACGCGCCTCAGCTGCGCGTGCGTGTAGTTCGTGTGGAAGGCCTCGTCGGTGATGATCTCGACGAAGAGGCCGCGCGTGTCCGGATCCGACCCGAGGACGTCCTTGTAGACGAGGAAGCGGCGGGCGCCCTTGCGCTCGGACAGGAAGAGGAAGGCGAGGAGCGAGGCCTCGGTCTCCCGCGTCACGTCGAGATCGTCGAGCCCGCGCTCTCCCGGGGAGAACCAGTTTGCCTGGAACGTCGACCCCGTCGCGCCCTCGTGGAGCGATCCGAGGATCGCCCTGGCGCGCGACGAGAACCACACCGAGTGCTTCTGCTCGTCGAGGGCGTGGCGGATGTAGAGACGGCGCAGCACCGGGTCGTTCGTGCTCTCGGCGGCTTGCGCCATGTCTCGCCCGCTGTCGGCCTCGGTGGACGAGAAGCCGAGGAGCTTCTGCGCGCGCCGATTCGGGTCCGACCACACCCACCAGTGAATCGGCTGGAGCAGACGATCGAGGAGCGGCCACCCCACGAGACGGAGGTTGACCCTGCGCTCCGTCGTGCCGATCGCGGCGACCGTCCCGCCGGCTGCCATGGCGGCGGAGCCTACATCACGGGCACTTGGCAAGCGAGCCTGCCCGCCTAGGATGGCCCCCCATGGGAAGAGCCACCTGGATCGACGTCATCGAAGCCGCCTACGACGTGGACGCGAAGGAGCGCCCGTGGCTGCAGGGCATCGTGCGGGCGAGCGAGCCCCTGCTCGACGCGGGTCTGGGCATCGTGGCGTACACCTACGACGTGTCGCGGACGGACCGTGTCGTGGTGCCGACCGCGGTCCGCTCGTCGAAGCTGAGCGCCGCGACCGCGAAGTTCCTCGCCGCCGGCGTGCAGGCGACCGGTCCCGAGTACATCCGTGCGACCTACCGCGCCATCCAGGTGGAGACGGCGTCCAACACCCCCGGCGTGAGCGAAACGCCGACGTTGCAGGCGTTCGAGGCCATCGGCATCGGGGACATGCTCGGCATCAACGGTCTGGACCCCAGTGGCGTCGGCGTCTGGCTCGGCGCCGCCCTGCCGCGGCCGTACACGCTGCGCCGCGCCGAGCGAGCGCGTTACCAGCGGCTCGCGACGCACCTCGCCGCCGCGTATCGCCTCCGGCGACGGCTGGAAGCGGCAAGTCGGCCGAAGAATGCGCCGTGGAACGCAGACGCGATCGTCACGCCGCGCGGCAACCTCGAGCACGCGACGAGCGACGAGGTGCGGCGCGCGCGCGGACAGCTTCGCGCCGCGGCCGTCGCCATCGATCGCGCGCGCGGCAAGATGCGACGCATCGCGCCCGACTCGGCGATCGCCGAATGGCTCGGGCTCACCGACGGCCGGTGGAGTCTCGTCGACAAGTTCGACAGCGACGGCAAGCGCTTCGTGCTGGCGCGTCGCAACGAGCCCTCCGTGGGCGGCCTGGACCTGCTCACCGAGCGCGAACGGGCCGTGGCGGCCTACGCGGCCATGGGTCACACGAACAAGCTGATCGCGTACGACCTCGGCATCGCCCACTCGACGGTGCGCGTGCTCCTCGCACGCGCGGCTTCGAAGCTGGGCGCGCGATCACGCGCGGAGCTGGTGCAGAAGGTCCGCGCCGCGACCGACGCTGCGATCAGTTCGTCTTCCCGGGATTGAGATCGAAGCCGTCTTCCCCGGCGTCGCTTCCACCGGTCGACGAGCCCCCGCAACCGGGAAGGTCCCAGCACGTCTTCGGCAGCGAGCAGCTCACACTGACCTGGGCGCTCCCGCCCGAAGGCGCCGCGTAGTTGACGGCGATCGTCCCGGTGAAGCCGTTGACGGTGCACGCCAGCCCCTGGAGCTCCTCGATCGCGGTCAGCGTCGTTCCGGGCTGGCCCGGCTGTCCCGCGGGCCCCTGCAGACCTTGGGGTCCGGTAGCTCCCGTCTGTCCGGCCGGGCCGACAGGCCCGATGGGCCCCTGATCGCCCTGCGGACCGATGGGCCCCACCGGCCCGACGGGGCCGACGGGCCCCTGGATGTTCCAGGAGATCGCCGTCTCGTTCGGCCTGCACGCGGAGGAAGCCGCGACGATGCGCACCGCTCCGGTCAGATCCTCGCAGGCGTTGATCACGTTCTGCACCGGGGCAGACATCGTGTCGGCGTAGTGCGTCGCGGCCCCGGCCGCCGTCCCCACGCCAACCATCGTCAGCAACGTCTTCACGAGCGACATCGTCCTGGTCATGGCGCGCTTCTGACTCATCCGGTGCGAGGGCGCAAGCCCGACGCGGCTTACGCGATCGCGTAAGCCCTCAGCCCATGCGCGCGACGAGCTTCTCGAGCTCCGCGCGCA
>DASVWO010000373.1:0-37165 GCA_036393165.1 Polyangiaceae bacterium
GCGGCGGCCGCGGCTTCATCGCCCTCGCAGCCGTGATCCTCTCCGGCTGGCGCCCCGGGCGTGCGGCGCTCGCGTGCGTCGCCTTCGCCGCGCTCGACGCGCTGCAGATCGTGGTCCAGCAGCACGCCGGTCACGTGCGCGCCGCCGGCTACGCCGTGCAGATGCTCCCGTACCTGGCGACCCTCTTCGCTCTCTGGGCCATCGCCCGCCGCCGCGGCAAGGGCGCCATCGAGGGCCGCCCTCCGGCCTCGCTCGGCAAAGCACTGGACTGACGCGGCTCGCGAGCGCGCGTGCCCTTCCCGCCACCAGGTCGCCGCGGTGCGTGCCCGCGCCGCCTCGGGTCGTGCCCGCACCACGTCGGGTCGTGCCCGCGCCGAGGCGGATCGTGCGCGCGTCGCCTCTGATCGCACCCGTGCCAGCGCGGATCGTGACCGCGCCGGACCTGATCGTGACCTCCCCGGCCCGGTGCATGACCGCGCCCAGGCGGATCGCTACCGGGCAGGACGTGCTCGGGACCGAGCGGGCCTGGTAGTGTCGCGAGGGAGGCGTCCCCTTGACGGTCGAGGCTCGGCAAGCCGCGGGGGATGCTCGTCGCGGGACGAGGCGGACCGATGCCCTGGTCGGGTACGCGGTCGCCTTTGCGGGGCTCCTGCTCCTCTTGCCGAGGGTGTGCCGCACCGTCGCGCTGGTGGGGGATTCACAGGAGCTGGTGGCAGCCGGCAGCGAGTGGGGGGTGGCGCACGCGCCTGGGTACCCGCTGCTCGTGTCGGTGCTGCACGTCGCCATGGGGCTGGTGCCCGCGCACCCTGTGTGGGCGGCGAACGCGACGAGCGCGGTGATGCACGCGGCGGCCGCCGGGATCGTGGCCGTCGCGGTGCGGCGGTTCGCAGGCTCGGTGCTCGCGGGGGTGACGGCGGGGGTGGTGCTGCTCCTGTCGCGCGGGTTCTTCTTCGCGTCGCTCGCGGCCGAGGTGTTCCCGCTGAACGATCTGCTGCTCGCGGTGCTGCTCCTCGTCGCGCTCGATGCGCGCACGGTGGCGCGGTCGGCGGGGCTCGCGGCGCTCGCGGGGGTGTTCGGGCTCGCGCTGGCGCATCACCCGACCATCGTGCTGGTCGGGCCGGCGCTGCTCGGGCTCGCGTGGCCGGGCCTCGTGACCACCGTGCGGGAGCGGCCGGCGCGCCTCGGCGCGTACGCGGCGGCGCTCCTCGCGCCCTACGCGCTGTCGTACGGGCTCGCGTGGATCGCGGCGTCGCGGCATCCGCTCGTCTCGTGGGGCGACGTGCACGACCTGCGCTCGCTCGCGCGGCTCGCGCTCCGGAGCGACTACGGGTGGCTGCGGGCGAGCCCGGAGGGCAGCGATCCGCTGGTGAGGCTCGCGAGGTTCGCGCGGCTCCTCTGGCACGCGGCGGGGCCGGTGCCGCTGGCGCTCGGCGCGATGGGGACCGCGGTGCTCTGGCGGCGCTCGCGGCGCGAGGCGGGGGCGCTCCTGCTCGCGTTCGTCTGCGCCGGGCCGGTGCTCGCGATGGGGACGGACCTGTTCCAGCTCGACAGCGAAGGGGAGCAGGGGCTCGCGGCGCGGTTCGTCGTGATGCCGCTCGTGCCCCTCGCGATGCTGGCGGGCGCCGTCGTCGCTCCCGTCGAGGACGCGCTGCGACGGCGGTGGCCGAGGCTCGCGCCGCTCCCCGTGGCGCTGCCGGTCCTCGGGGCCGCGGTGCTCTGGCCGCGCGTCGCCGGCGTGGACATGAGCGGCGACCGGCGCGGGGAGGCGTTCGTGCACGATCTGCTGCGCGGCGTGCCCGACGGGTCGCTCGTGCTGCTCTCGGGCGACGGGCCGGTGCAGGCGGCGCTCGTGGCGTGCACGGTGGAGCACGCGTGCGGGTCGCGCGTGGTGATGGCGCCGGGGATGCTCTTCCTCGACTGGTACCGCGCGGAGCTCGCGCGCCGCTGGCCCGAGGTGCCCGTGCCGGCGGACCTGCGGAGCATCAAGCACGCGTCGCGGCTCGTGGAGGAAGCGATCGGCACGCGGCCCGTGTTCGTGCTGGCGCACGTGGTCGCCCGCGACCCGTCGATCGCCGACCGCTGGGCGCTCGAGCCCTCGCTGCTCCTCGTGCGCGTCGTGCCGCGCGAGCAGGAGCCGGCGTGGCCCGCGGCGAACGACGCGTGCGAGGAGTGCGCGATCGCGCCGGAGCGCTTCGCGTGGCCGAGCCTCGAGGTGCAGACGGAGCAGCAGCTCGAGGCGGCGCTGGACAACGAGGCGGCGTACGCGCGCCGGATCGGACGCGACGACGCCGCGGCGCGCCTGGATGCGCAGCGGCAGGAGCGCGCGAAGGCGCTCGCGCAGTGGCTCGCGTCTAGCTTCCCGCGATGACGACCGCGTGCGTCTTGGGCACGCCCCACGGCTGCACGATCGCGTGCTCGTGCGGCAGGTCCCACACGACGAGGTCGGCGCGCGCGCCGGCCCGCAGCACCCCGCGGTCGTCCAGGCCGAGCGACTGGGCGGCCGCCCGGGTCGCCCCCGCGATGGCCTCGTCCGGGGTGAGCCCGTAGGCGCGCACGCCGCCGGCGATCGCGAGCGGGAGGCTCTCGGTCGGCGCGGTCCCCGGGTTGGCGTCGCTCGCGACGACGAGCGGGATCCCCGCGGCGCGCAGGGCGGCGATGGGCGGCGGCTCCTGCTTCAGCGTGAAGCTCGCGACCGGCAGGAGCACCGCGTGCACCCCGGCGCGCGCCAGCGCCTCGATGCCCGCCGGCGACACGTGCTCCAGGTGGTCGACCGACGCGGCCGCGAGCGACGCCGCGAGCTCGGCGCCGCCGACGTCGGCGAACTGCCCGACGTGCAGGCGCACGCCCAGGCCGTGCGCGCGCGCCGCCTCGCCCACGCGACGCGCCTCGTCCGCGGTGAACGCGTTGGCGTCGACGTACGCGTCCACGAAACGCGCGAGCCCCTCGCGCGCCACCTCCGGCACGAGCTCGCGGGCGACGCCGTCCACGTACGCCGCGCGGTCCACGCCCGGCGGCAGCGCGTGAAGCGCCAGCAGCGTCGGCACCACGGCCGGCACCCCCGGCGCCTGCGCCGCGCGCGCGATGGCGGCGAGCTGCTTGCGCTCGTGCTCCGCGGTCAGGCCGTAGCCGCTCTTCACCTCGACGGTCGTGACGCCGAGCGACCGCATGCGCCCGAGCCGCGCGACGAGCGCCGACGTGAGCTCCTGCTCGCTCGCCGCCGCGACGGCGTGCTGGGTCGACAGGATCCCGCCGCCGGCCCGCTGGATGTCGCGGTAGTCGCCCCCCGCCATGCGCACCGCGTACTCGGCGTGACGCGAGCCGGCCCAGCACGCGTGCGTGTGCGCGTCGACGAGCCCGGGGGTCACGACGCGGTCGCCCACGTCCTCGAGCGGCACGCCGGCCGGCGCTCCCGTGCGCGGTCCGACGTACGTGATGCGCGCGCCGTCGAAGACGACCGCGCCGTCTTCGATCACGCCGAGCCCCTGCGCCCCGTCGCACGTGACGACGCGGAGCGCCGCGAAGCCGCGCGCGCTCACCCGAGCCTCCGCGCGATCTCGCCCGCCACCGCGCGCGACTCGGCCCCGCCCACGACCGCGCCGATCCCCGCGTCGTCCAGCGGCCGCGCACGCGTCGTCTTGCGCCGCGCGGCCATGACGCGCCCGTGCGCCTGCTCGCACCGCGCGCGAAACGCCGGCGACCGCTCCGCCTCGCGCTCGAGCGCCGCGACGGCGCGCTCCTGCTTGTCCCACTCCCAGCACACGAGCAGCGCGTCGCATCCGGCGGCCACGGCGAGCACCGCCGCCTCCTCGGTGCTCCACCGCCCCTCGATCGCCTTCATCTCGAGGTCGTCGCTGAACATGACGCCCGCGTCGAAGCCCACGGCCGCGCGCAGCTCGCCGCACGCACGCGGCGAGAGCGTCGCCGGCACCGCGGGGTCGACGGCCGTGTACACCACGTGCGCCGACATCATCGTCGCCAGCCCCGCCGCCGCTGCCGCGCGGAACGGCACGAGCTCCACCGCCTCGAGCCGCTCTCGCGACGCGGTCACCTCGGGCAGGTCCAGGTGCGAGTCCTTGCTCGTGTCGCCGTGCCCCGGGAAGTGCTTGCCGCACGCGAGCAGCCCCGCGCCCTGCAGCCCCGCGGTCCACGCGACGCCGAAGCGCGCGCACTCCTCCGGCGTGTCGCCGAAGGCCCGGTCGCCGATGACCGGGTTGTGCGCGCACGTGTTCACGTCGAGCACCGGCGCGAAGTCGATGGTGAACCCCAGCGCCGCGAGCTCGGCGCCCACGGCGCGGGCGATGCGCTCGGCCAGCGCGGCGTCCCCCCACGACGCGACGGTGCGCATCGGCGGCACCTCGAGCAGCGGCGCCTTGAGGCGCGCGACGCGCCCGCCCTCCTGGTCCACGCCGACGAAGGGCGGCGCCCCGTCGCCGCCCGCCGCGTGAAGCTCCCGCGCCAGCGCCGCGATCTGCCGCGGCCCGCCCTCCACGTTGCCCTTGAAGAGGATGGCGCCCCCGCGGCGCCCCTCGCGAAGCGCGCGCGCGAACGCGTCCGGCAGAGCCGTTCCCTCGAACCCGCCGACCACCAGCTCTCCGACACGCATCGTTCGAGGCGACACCTTACTCCGTGCTAGCCATTTCGTGTGCGCTGCTCGCCGACCCTCGCCTGCGCGCTGCTCGTCGCGTGCGCGCACCCCGGCGCGACGGGCCCGTCCGGCACGGCCGCGCAGACTTCGCAGGCGGCCAGCGAGGGCGCCGTCGCGTCGCCCAGGTCGGCGGGGTCTCCCGCGTCGCCCGCCGGCAAGCTCACGATCGCGCAGGCGCGCAAGTACATGCTCGACCTCATCAACCGCGATCGCGCGTCCGAGGGTCTCGGCCCCGTCGTGATGGAGGACGGGGCGGCGCAGCACGCGGGGCAGGGGCACGCCGAGGACATGGCGAAGAACGGCTACCTCGGCCACTGGGGGACCGACGGCTCGGTGCCCGAGCAGCGCTTCACCGAGGCGGGCGGCAGCGACATGGTCATGGAGAACGCGAGCTGCTTCACCGACGAGCAGAAGCGCACGCTCGACGGCGACCCGCGCATCGACCCGAAGCAGATCGAGCAGACCGAGGACATGTTCTTCCACGAGAAGCCGCCGCACGACGGGCACCGCAAGAACATCCTGAAGCCCTTCCACAAGCGCGTGGGCATCGGCGTCGCGCAGCCCGTGGCGACGGCGACCGAGATCCCGGTGCCGTGCTTCTCGCAGGAGTTCGTCGACGACTACGGCTCGTACGGGTCGGTGCCCGGCAAGATGCACGCGGGCGACACGCTGCACGTGGACGGCACGGTCGCGTCGCCGGCCACGTTCGCAGGCGTCGGGCTCGCGCGCATCGACACGCCGAAGCCCATCGCTGTGGACGACCTGAACCAGCGGCGCTCGTACCCGATCCCGCAGCCGTTCCAGATGTACTGGCCGCCGGGCTACGAGACGCCCATCCCCGTGAAGGTCGCGGGCAACAAGTTCTCCATCGACGTGCCGCTGAGCGACGGCGGCAAGGCGGGGCTCTACGAGGTGAGCGTCTGGGCCAGCGTGCCGGGGACCAAGGAGCTCGTGATGGTCAGCCTACGCACGATCAGGGCGAAATAGGCGAGGGCATCTGGGCGCGCAGCTCGGCGAGCTTCTCGCCGATGCGCTCGTGGATGTCGGTCATCGACGGGTGCTCGGTCATCGCGTAGGCGCGCTCGAGGAACCGCAGCACCGCCACTCTCTCGCCGACGTCGCTCAGCACGCCGGCCGCTCCGAGGATCGAGTCCGGGTCGCCGCCGAGCTCGACGGCGTGCTCCAGGGCGATGGCTCCCTCCTTGCGCCAGGCCTTCTGCTCCTCCGGGTCGGTGAGGAACGTCGGCGCGAGGTAGGCGAGGAACTCCCCGTAGCGCCGCCAGAGGTTCGCGTCGTGCGGGCGCGCGCGCGTGCCTTGCTCGAGGATCGCCCGTGCGTCGCGCGCGTCTTGCGCCGTGCCCTGGAGGGGGCGGAAGACGAGCATCGTGTCGATGATGTGGTAGAGCGGCTCGTACGTCGGCTCGATCGCGAGGATGTCGTCGGCGTAGCGCACGCCGTCGGTGAACTCGCGCCGGTCCTGCCAGTGCGAGCCGTACTGGACGAGGAGCGAGGTCCAGAGCAGGTCGACGGCGGCGGCGTCCCAGCCCAGCGTCATCGCGTGAAGCTGCGCTGGCGGGGGAAGGGCATAGACGTCCTCGCGGTCGCCCGCCTTGTGCGCGGCGTGCGCGAGGCCCGGTTGCGTGAGGGCGACGCCGGCGGCCGCGGCGAGGAAGAGCAGCGAGCCGGCCAGCGTCCCGCGGGTCACTCGACCTCCGACTCCACGTACATGCCGCGGTCCACGGCGGGGCCGGCGGGGTCGCCGTCGGCGGCGTGGCCGGTGATCTCGAAGGTGCTCTGCGCGCCGTCGCCGTCGAGGTCTCCGTGAGCCTGGGCGCGGAAGGTGCTGCGCGTGTCGCCGTCGGCGCTGTCGAACGAGAAGGAGAAGCAGTGGGGGGTGCCCTGGGGCGCCGCGCGGAAGTCGAGCGCACGCCAGGTGGGGTGATCCCAGGTGTTCTGCTCGTCCGGCTCGCAGTGCCCGCGCGGGGGCACGGGCGGCGTGAGCGGCGCCGACGAGGGGAACGCCGACGTGACGGGCCGAGAGCGGGCGTACGAGACGGCGGCCGTCCCGAGGCGCTGCAGCCCGTCGACCGGCTCGACGAGGCGCGACGCGTGGACCTCGCGCACGAAGGTGGGCACGGCGATGGCCAGGACCGAGCCCACCAGCGCGAAGCCGATGGCCAGCTCGAGCGGCGTGAAGCGACGCCCGCGGGCGCGCGAGCGGCTGCTGCGCGGGAGTCGAGAAGCCATCTTCGCGCCCTGAAATAGCACGCTATAAGGTCGTGCGATGAGCGCGACGCACGCTCCAGCTCTGATCGCGGTGACCGGCGCGGCCGGGTTCATCGGGATGCACCTGGTGCGGGGGTTCGACGCGCGGGGTGCGCGCCTGCTGCCGCTCGTGCGCGCGGTGACCGACCGGTCGCCGGCGGGCTCGCGCGTGCTCGACGAGGTGCTCGCGGACGGGCCGGCCGGCCTGCGCGGCGTCGACGTGGTCGTGCACTCGGCGGCCGTGCGCCACCGTTACGGCGTCGACGCGTCGACCTACCGCGCGTCGAACGTGGACCTCGTCGAGCGCACGCTGCGCGCTGCGGCGGCGGCGGGCGCCCGGCGCTTCGTGCTCGTCAGCTCGGTGGGCGTCTACGGGTTCCCCGAGCGGCTGCCGGTCACCGAGGAGCACCCGTACGCGCCGCGCACGCAGTACTCGGCGACGAAGGTGGAGGCCGAGGTGCGCGCGCGCCGCGTGGCGCGCGAGGCGGGCATCGACCTGTGCATCGTGCGGCCGACCATCACGTACGGGCCAGGCGATCGCGGGGGCATGCTCGACAAGATGGCCGCGATGATCGGCTCCGGCACGTATCGCGTCGTCGGCAGCGGGGACAACGTGCTGCACCACACGCACGTCGACGACATCGTCGAGGGCGTCTGGCTCGGCGCGACGCGCCCCGAGGCAGCGGGGGATCACTTCATCCTCGCGGGGCCGGAGACGATCACGCTGGGGGCGCTGTCGGAGCTCGTCGCGCGGGCCCTCGGCCGGCCGCTGCCGCGGGCGCGTGTGCCCTCCGTGTTCGCGCGCGCCGTGGCGACGGTCGTCGACGTCGCGGCCGACCGGGGGCTCGCCTTCACCTCGCGCGAGCCGCCGATCAATCACGAGAAGCTGGACGTGATGACGCTGCCCATCTCGTTCGATACGAGCAAGGCGCGCGCGCGGCTCGGCTTCACCCCGCGCGTGGGATACGAGGAGGGCGTCATGCGCACGCTCCGCGGCGAGTGGCCGGCGCTCGCGCGCGCGGGGGCGAGCCCTTGAGCGAGGCGGCGGCGGCGCCCGAGCAGGTCCGGCGTCTGCGCCTCGGGCGCGTGCTGTCGTGGATGCTCGCGCTGGTGGCGCTCGCGTTCGTCGCGTGGGTCGTGCCGGTGCGCGACCGGTGCTGGGACCCGCACGCGCCGCGGTCGACGCGCGTGTCGGTCACGCGCGACGACGCAGGCTGCGTGCTCCACCTGCGCACGGGGGACGTGCGCGAGCCCGCGGAGGAGTGCGCGTCGCTGCAGTGCGAGCCGGGGCTCGCCTCCACGGTGGAGCACGCGCGGCTCGGCGTCGCCGCGGGGCTCCTGGCGCTCTACTTCCTGAGCACCCTGGCGTGGGCGGCGCGCTGGAGGGCGCTCCTCGCGTTCGCCGACGTGGAGCTGCCGGTTCTCGAGGTGTGGCGCGTGTCGATCGAGGCGCAGGCGGGAGGCATCCTGCTCCCCGGGGGGATAGGGGGCGACGCCCTCCGCATCGCATCGGTCGTGTCGCGGCCCACCCGTCACGGGACGAAGGCGCCGGCCTCCATCGTGATCGCCTCGGTGTTGCTCGACCGTGCCGTGGGGCTCTCGACGATCGCGGCGCTCGCGGCTGCGCTCGGTCTTGGACTGGGCGGGGGAGGGGCCTCTCCCAACAAAGCTGGGACCGGACCGCTGGCGCTCGTGCTGGCGGCCATCCCGGTCGCGGTCGCGGCAGGGCTCTTCGTGCTGCGTGCGGCACCGGTCGACCGCATCCCGTGGCTCGTCCGCGGGCGCGTCGGCGGCGTCGTGCAGCCGGTCCTCGCCTACGTGCGCGACCCGCGGGCCCTGCGCGCGATCGCCGTCGCGGTCGGGCTGAGCTTCGTCGTCGCTGCGGTCCAGCTGGCGGTCGTTCGTGGGCTCGTGGTCGTGGTGGGCGGCACGCCGCTGTCCGAGAAGTGGGTCTACGTGGGCACCGCCATGGCGTTCATCGTCGCGGCCATCCCGGCGCTGCCTGGAGGGTGGGGGACGGCGGACGCCGCGTACGTCTTCTTCTTCGGGCTCGCGGGCATTCCGGTCGGCGCGGCGCTGGCCATGTGCTTGCTGTACAGGCTCTTCTGGTACCTTTCAGGGGTAGCAGGCGCCGTGCTCCATCTCGCGCGCGCTCGTCGATGAGCCGATGAACGTCTCGATCTGCGTTCCCGCGCACAACGAAGCCGCGAACATCCGGCGCCTGCTCGCCGCGCTCCTCGAGCAGCAGACGCGCCTCGCGCGCATCGTCGAGATCGTGGTCGTCGCGAGCGGCTGCACGGACGACACGGCCGACGTGGCCCGCGAGATGGGCCGGGGGCGGCCAGGGATGCACGTGCACGTGCAGGAGCGGCGCGAGGGCAAGGTCGCCGCCATCAACGCGTACCTCAAGATGCGCGACCCGCGCGCCGACGTCACCGTCATCTGCAGCGCCGACCTGGACCTGGCGCACGACGTGGTCGAGAAGCTCGTGTGCCATCTGCGCGATCATCCCGACGTCGGCATGGTGGGGGGGCACCCCGTGCCGGACAACGACGGGTCGCACCTCGTGGGGCGCATGGTGAGGGTCCTCTGGGAGATGCATCACCGGGTCTCGCTCGAGGTGCCGAAGATGGGCGAGATCGTCGCCTTCCGCGCCGCCCTCGTGGAATACGTGAGCGAGCTGTCCGTCGTCGACGAGGCGTCCATCGAGGACATCGTGCGCGCCAAGGGCTACAAGCTGGGTTACGTGCCCGACGCGGTGGTGACCAACCACGGGCCGGAGACGCTGCGCGAGTACTTCGAGCAGCGCCGTCGCATCGCGCGCGGACACTACTGGCTCGACTTCGCCTTCGGCTACGAGGTGGCGACGCTGGATAGCTCGCTCGTCGTCAAGAGCGCTCTCGACACGGCGCGCAGCGAGGACCGCCTCGGCAAGCTCGCGGTGGCCGTAGCGGTGGGCACCGAGCTCGCGGCACGCGCCGTCGGTTTCTGGGACGCGCGCGTCGTCGGCGGGAAGCACCGGACCTGGCGGGTGCTGCAGTCGACCAAGTCGCTCGCGCGCTCCGGAAGCACCTCCGTCAACGGCATCGCCCACGAGCGGCCGCGGCGCGTGTCGGCGCGCCCGGGGCCGCCCGAAGAGGAGCGATGAGGAAGCTTCCCCTGCTGGCGCGCCTCGCCGGCTACCGCATGTCGCATGCGACGGGGCGGCCGCCGCAGCTCCCGGTGAATCTCACGGTGTCGGTCACGTACTCGTGCCCCTCGCGGTGCGCGACGTGCGACATCTGGCAGAAGAAGGTGGACGACCTCAGCGTCGACGAGTACGGGCGCGTCTTCCCGACGCTCGAGCGCGTCCCGGTGTGGGTGACGCTCTCGGGCGGCGACCAGTTCATCCGCGCCGACTTCGACGAAGTGGTGCGTCTGGTCGTCACGCAGCTCGAGCCGCGCATCGTGAACATCCCGATGAACGGGATCATCACGGGGCGCATCTTCGAGCTGCTTCCGCGCATCGCGCACCACACGGCCGGGCGGGCGCAGCTCGTGCTGAATCTCTCGGTGGACGAGATCGGCGAGGCGCACGATCGCATCCGCGGCGCCGAGCGCAACTTCGAGAAGCTCCGGGAGGTGGCGGCCCTCATCCACGACCTGAAGACGACGTACCCGCACGTCGTGCTCGGCGTGCACACGGTCATCTCGAAGCTCAACGTGAAGCGCATCCCCGAGATCGAGCGCGAGGCGCGCGCCATCTTCAGCCCCGACTCGTACATCGCCGAGGTGGCCGAGAACCGCGTCGAGCTCAAGACGATGGAGAAGGACATCACGCCGAGCCCCCAGGACTTCCGGCGCGCCGTGGCGCACCTGCGCAACGTCGTGCGGGCGAGCCGCTCGACGCACCCGGTGGCGCGGCTCGTCGAGTCGCTGCGGCTCGAGTACTACGAGCTCGCGGCGCGCGTGCTGGAGGAGAAGCGGCAGATCATCGACTGCTACGCCGGATGGGCGAGCGCCCACCTGGCACCGGACGGCGACGTGTGGGGATGCTGCGTGCGCGCCGAGCCGCTCGGCAACGTGCGCGAGCAGGGGTACGACTTCCGCGCCGTGTGGCTGGGGGAGAAGGCCGACGCGTTCCGGGCGAGCGTCAAGGCGCACGCGTGCGCGTGCCCGCTGGCGAACGCGAGCTACACGAACCTGCTGCTCGACGCGCCGTCGCTGGCGCGCGTGGCGGCGCACATGGCGGGGGCCTGAGCGCGTGCACCCGGTCGTCACGCAGGTGATCGAGCACGATCGCGGCCTGGGCACGGCGTACGAGCGCTGGTGCTTCTACCAGCTCGTCGAGAAGTGGGCGGCCGAGTACGGCGTCGAGACGGCGCTCGAGGGGCCGGTCGACGGCATGGCCGGCGTCAGCGGCGTGCACTGCGTGGGTCTCGCGAAGCGCGGGGTGCGGGTGACCGTCGCGACGACGCGCGAGGAGAAGGCGGCCGTCGCGCGCGGCGTCTACGCCGCCGAGGGCGCCGCGGATCGCGTGGACGTGCGGGTCCTGCGCGACCCGATGCGCGCGGCCGACGAGCTCCCGCCGAGCGACATGGTGATCGCGTACCACTCGGTCTCGCTCGTCGACGACTGGCGCGCGTACCTGCACGCCGTCGCGAAGCTCGCGCGCAAGGTGCTCGTCGTGACCGAGTGCAACCCCGACAACTGGGGCTTCGCGGCGGTTCGGACGCTGGCCAGGCTGCGCGGCCGGCGCGACCTCGAGCCGCCCGAGACGTGGCGCACCGACGTGCTAGCGCCGGAGCTGTGGAGCGTCGGTCGCGTGCGCGACCACGTGTACTTCGACGCGCCGTGGTGGCCGGACCTGCCGGTGTCCCCGGGGCAGTCGCTGCTCGACCGCGCCCGCCAGCTCGCGGGCAACCGGCGCGCACAGTTCACGGGAGACGTGGGCGAAGCGAAGCTCGCCTCGCGCTTCGTCTACGGGCCCGAGCGGTGGCCGTACTTCGGCGGACCGGGATGGGTCGACGAGCTGTTCCCGGCGATCATCAAGCACCCCGGATTCGAGGGGATGCGCGGTCGGCTGCGGCCTCGCGTGGCGCACCTGCACGCGTTCGTCGTGGACGTGCGCCCGCGCACCCCGCAAGCGCGTCGCAAGCTCGCGCAGGCGGTCTGAGGGCCGGCCGGCTCACGCCGGCGCGCACTCGTACAGAAATGCGAGCGCGAACAGCGAGGGCATGCGCTGGTGGAGGCGTGGCGCGGTCACGGCACGCGCCAGCCACGGCGCTGCACGGAAGCGACCGTCGGTGAGCTGCCGTGGGAAGAAGAAGTCGCGCGATACGGGCCGGAGCCGGGCGTCGCGCAGCGAGCGCTCGAGGACATCCCGCGAGAAGAACCGCAGATGCTCCGAGAATGGGTGCCCACCCAGGTGCGCCTTGTCCATCACGTCGACGTGACGACCCGAGAGGAAGGCGAGTCGGTTGAAGAGGTTGAGCCCGTTGGGCACGGCGATGATGACTCGCCCCGTGGGGGAGACCGCGCGACGGAGCTCGAGCATCACGCGGTCGGGAGCGAAGAGGTGCTCGAGGACATCGAGGCAGAGGACGAGATCGAATGAGCCGTCGTCGACGGGCAGCGTCGTGCCATCGAGGTCGGTGCGCCGGGCGCGGAGACCGCGCCGCGTGGCGATGGCCACGGCTTCGCCCGAGACGTCGAGTCCCTCGCAGCGCAGTCCGCTGCGGGCGAGCTCCTCGAGGAGCCAGCCGTCGCCACACCCCACGTCGAGCACGCGAGCGTTCGAACCCAGGCGGCGCGCCGCGCTGCGCACGAGGTCGAGCTTCCAGCGCTCGTACGGGTTGTCGGCCCAGAAGCCCTCGCTCCAGTAGCGCTCGTAGTAGTCCACGACGGCGCTCGCACGGGCTTCGGCTTCGGGTCCAGGCATGTGTCGTCTTGTCCTAGGGGAGAGAGTGCACGCGAGCCCACACGCCGTCGACGGCCGTGATGGCGGGGTTCCCCGGGGCGAGCGCCGCCAGACGGGCTCGCGCGTCCGCGAAGGCCGCGGCGTCGCGCGCGGCGATGGCCCCGCAGGCGGCGAGGAATGCGGCGCGAGCGCTACCCGGGGCCTGAGCCGCCGCCAGCTCGCCGTCGTGGGCGAGTGCACCCGCGGCGTCACCGGGATGCTCCGCGAGCGCCAGCACCGCACCGGGGGGAGACGTGTGACGCAGCACGCGGTAGCCGTCGCCGGCCATCGGCGCGTTCGGACCGTCGCGTCGCACGTAGACGGAGGCCACGTCGTCGAGGAAGACCATGGCCCAGTCTGGCGATGCCGCGAGAGGCAAACCGTCGGAGGCACCCTCGAGCGCCCGCGTCACCGCCCACTGGAGATCGTGCTCGCGTTCGAGGGACGCGAAGGTCGCGGGGTCGACCTCGCTCGCTTCGACTTCCAGGACGTCCTGGATGGGGTACGCGGTCCCGTGGCGACCATCCATCAAGATGCGCACCTCGGGATAGAGGCGGAAGGCGAGGTAGCCCCCGAAGGGCGGCGAATTCCAGAGATTGCCGGTCGGGTGGTACGCCTCGGCCCACCGCGCCGCGCCCTCGGGAAGGTGAGTCGGGTCGAAGCCGATGCCGAGCGGCACGTTCGCCACGAGCACCGACGCGGGGGCCAGCAGCGCGCACGCCGAGCACACCAGCGGCACGACCGCCGACTCTCCGCGCGGACGCACGGCGCGCGACAGGCGGCGCGCGACGAGCGGCGACGACAGGATCATCGCGAACGGCACCAGGCGCACCGCAGTCGCGCTGCACGCGAGCGCCATCGCCAGGAGTCCCACCTCGTAGAGGGCCGGAGTGCGCTCCCCCGTGTCCGCGTCGCGCCCGAGCGCCATCGACAGGACCGCCGCGACGAGCACGAGCGCGGCCACGGGCTCGTGGTCGCGGTAGAACCCCCACGTGGGGCGCGCCCACTCGGTGAACGAAGCGAGCGTGTGCACCTGGCCGCCGAAGCGCAGGGGGCCGAGGAGCAGCCCCGGTCCCGCCGTGTTCACGCTCGCCACGGCGACCGCGAGAGTCACGGCGAGAGCGGCGGCCGGCGCGTCGGATCCGTCCGCGGCCGGGAGCAGTCCGCCGAGCCGTCCTCGTGCGACCCGGCACGTCGCGCGGTACGCGGCGTACATGGCGCCCACGACGAGTCCGAACGGCACCGAGCCGTGGGTGTTGGCCCACACGAACGACAGCCCGACGAATGCCCCAAGCGCTTTGCGTCCGCGCGGGGTCCCCGCCGCGCGCCGGTGCACGTCGAGCGCGAGCAGCGTCAGCGCGAGCAACGGAAACGACAGCGCGGACGACCGCACCACGAGAAAGGTGGTCGAACCCGCGATGGCGAGAGCGCAGGCAACGAACGCGATGGGCCCGAATCGTCTCGTCTGCGCCCAGAGCGCCGCCGCGATCCCGGCCGCCGACAGTCCGCCGACCAGCTGCAGCCCGAGGGCGCCCCCGACACGATAGGCCCACCAGAAGAGGGAGACGCTGGCGAGCTCCGTGTATCGCACGGTCCCGTGGAGGTAAGAGAAGTCGTCGACACGCGGCACGTGCCCCGTCTCCCACACGCGCCGCCCGGTCGCGATGTGCAGCGGCATGTCGAAGTCCCCGAGGAGCCGCAGCGACACCCCCATCGCCAGCAGCACCAGCGCCAACGCCGCGACGAACCCTGCAACGGCGACGGCTCCTCGACGTGACGCCGTGGTATCGGACATGACGTGCAGGCGCAGCATACCAACCGCCCTTCGCGCGTGGCCGCCGGCGTGGCCTGGGGCATGGGGGCATTGCTCGCGCTGCCGATCGTGGTTCTGCGATACCCGCCGATGGGCGATCTGCCCATGCACGAGGCCCTCGTCTCGCTCATGCGCCACATGGGCGACGCTGCGTGGGAGCCGGCCGGGGTGTATCGGCTCAACCTCGGCCCGCCAAACCAGCTCTTCCACTGGCTCGCCTGGGCGCTGTCGTTCGCGCTGCCGACGGATCTCGCGTGCAAGATCGTCGTCGCGGCGGCAGTGGTGGCCACGCCGGCCGCAGCGCTGCGGCTCGCGCGGTACGTCGGCACCACGCCCTGGGCGGCGCTGCTCGTCGCTCCGCTCGCGCTCGGGTTCGCGTTCCGGTGGGGGCTCGTCGGCAACGTGCTCGCGCCTGCGGTGCTGCTCTCATCGCTGCCGACGCTGGATGCTCTCGCGACGGCGCCCACCGCGCGGCGCGCGGCGGAGGCAGCAGGCGTCACGGTGCTCGCGTACGTGGCGCACGAGTCGGCACTCATGGCGCTCGCGATTGCGGCGGGTGTGCTCGCCGTGTGGCGCGGTTCGACCCTCGCGCGCGACAAGGGGACCCTGGTGATGCTGCGCCTCGCGCCGCTGGCGACGGCGGCGGCGCTCGCCGTGTTCTTCTGGGCGCTCGACCGGCGAATCAAGACTCCGGCGATCCTCGCCGTTGCGGATACCTTCGGTGCAGGGCCCATCCAGCGGCTCGCCGACGCACCGCGCGTGCTCCTCGGTCCGACCGAGCCGGTCGCGAGCTACGGGGCCTTTGCGATGTACGCACTGGCCGTCGCGGCGTTCACCGTCGTCGGCTGGCGGGCCCGCGCTGCCGAGCCGGCCGACCCGATGCGCCGCCGGTTCGTCGTGATCGGCGCGCTGTGGGCCGCGCTCTACCTGGCGATGCCCCTGGCGTTCAGCGGTGCCACGTTGCTCTACCAGCGCTTCCTTCCCATGGCGTTCGCGCTGCTCGTCGTCGTCCTCGCGCCGCCCGCGTCGGCGACGATGCGCCCGCTGCTGCCACTGCTGGCCGCAGCGACCTCGATCGCGTCGCTGTTCCTCGTGCTCCCGCGCTTCGGCTCGGCAGACCGCGACTTCCGCGATCTGGACGCCGTCCTCGCGCAGATCGCGCCGTGCAGCGCCATTGCGCAGCTCGATCTCACGCCGCGCGCACCCGGGCCGGTGGCGCCCGTGCCGGGTGCGGCCGCGCGCGCCCTCGCGGTCCGCGGCGGCCGTCTCCTCTTCTCCTTCACGGACGCGTCGATCTCGCCCGTCGTGGTGCGGCGCGCCCACCAGTGGAACGAGCCCGTGCTGCGCATCGTTCGTGATCCCACCGAGTTCCGCCCGGCGCACGACTTCCGCCGTTTCCGCTACGCGCTCGTGCGCCTCGCGCCGGAGTACGTCGCGCTGTCTCCCGTGATCGCGGCAATCATGGCGCCGGAGGGCAAGCTTGCGGCGCAGTCTGGCGAGTGGCTCCTCTTCGAGTCGACGCTGCCCGTCGACCCGATCGAATCGCCCGACGAGCCGCTCCCGGTCCCGCCGCAGGAATCGCTGCGCGAGCGCCTGTCGGCGCTGCAGGCCCACGCGTCGCCACAGCCTCAGTGAGGTGCGGGCTCGGCCGGATCGCGGAGCGCGGACCGCAGCGCGAGCACGCGCTCGTCGATCGACTCGGGCGGGGGCGTCTCCATCGGCGGCTCCGGCGAGACCACCGGAACGACCGGCAGCTTGGAGCGAAGCAGCAGCCACTCGCCGGCCTCGGCGACGGGCTCGGCCTCCGCGGAGGTCGCGAGGGTCGCTTCCCACGCCAGCCTCGCGTCCTGCGTGCGGACGATTGCGTAGCGGAACAGCTTGAAGTCGTGCGCCGGCCGGAACCGCCACGTGTTGTATCCGATGCGCCACAGCGACTCGTTCCACTGGACCTCGGGCCGAATCATCACCGGCGACACGGGAGAGTCGGTGAACGCGTACACGAGGCGGCCGCCGCGCTCCGCCATCACCCGTCCGTAGGCGGGCCCGAGTGAGTAGTTGCGCAGCGGGTCGCCAGGACCGAGGTCCAGCTCGGCGACCGCGCTCCCCGGCTCGATGTACGCGACGAGCGAATCGAGGTACCGGTGCTGCCGATCCGAGTCGGTGAACGACGGCAGCACCGTGAACAGCGTCGCGAGCGGCAACGCGAGCGCCGCGAACCGCGCCACGCGAGCGCGTCGAACCCAGACGTCGCGCGGGGCCCCGACAACCACCGCGACGGCGAACGCGGGCGGGAACCAGCGCTGGGCGACGAACGTGGCCGTCCCTAGCGACACCGGGAACGCGAGGTACGCGGCGATCCCCGTGACCGCCACGATCTCCCATCGATAGGCGAGGAGCCGAGCCCGCAGCGTCGCGAAAGGGGCCCGGCCGCGGCGCTCCTCGGCGCGCAGGCCGTAGAAGAGCGCAAGCGCCAGAACGCACAGCCCGCACATCACGAGGCGCACCGGAGTCTCGCTCGCGGGGACGACCATCCCGGCGAGGCCCACCAGCTTCGCAGGGAGCGGCTGCCAGAGCCTGCCCACCGCACCCGTGGCCGGGGTCATGAGGTGCGCCTGCCACCGGAGCTGGGCGATCGTCATGGCCGCCGGAGCCGCCACCGCCGTGAGGGTCCAGGGGCTGCGCCGCGACCACGGTCGAAGGAGGGCGAGCCCGAGAGCGATCCCGGCGAACACGAAGAGCATCGCCAGGTGAGCGAAGTACAGCAGCACGGCCGCTCCCAGCGCGTGCAGCGCGAGCCGTGGCCCCGGTGTCTCGGCGAGCCGATCGACCACCGGCAGGACGCAGAGCAACGCGCTCAGGCCCACCAGGTTGGCGATGAGTCCCCACGAGAAGAGCCATCCGAGCGCCATCGGCGCCACGAGCAGGGCCGACACGGGACTCGCCCCGACGTGCCGAGCGAAGCGCGCGGCGGCGACCGGAAGCGACGCGACCGTGGCGGCCACGAGGATCTTCACAGCCCAGCGCGTCGACACGACCCACGACAGCGCCCAGCCGAGCACGTGGAACAGCTGGTTCGGCTCGCCCAGATTGAGGAAGTAGAGCCCCGGCGGCTCCATCGTCGGGTCGCCCCAGTGGCGCAGCAGGCCGATCGCCGCCTCGTGGAACGGCAGATCGGTCATCGGCGGGTAGTACGCGACGACGACCGGCAGTGCGAGCAGCAAGCCCGCCGCCGAGGGCAGAGCCGCCTCGAGCCGCTGCCGAGCGAGGGTCTGCGGACTGGCGACGGCTACTGGCCTTCTTGATCCACGAACACCGAGTTCTGCCACGACGAGGTGTAGACGCTCGTGTTGGGCGTCCCCGCGTTGTCGAGATCGCACGTGGCGGCCACGATGTACCAGTCCGTCTGCGGGCTGCTCGGGAAGGACACCGTCTTGCCGTTGACCTGGATCGACGCCGGAACGGGCGGCTGCCCGGGCGGTCCTGCGACGGTCGCGTATCCGAACAGCACGGGGCCATCGACGTGGACCGGCAGCTGCGACCAGTCGAGGGGCGCGTTGCACGAGCCGCCACACGGCCCGCCCCAGGCGGTGACGCCGATGCCGTACGACGGAGCGGTCTGCGGATAGAACGTGGTCAGCGACGTCGAGACGTTCGCGTACTGGCGGGTCTCGGAGAAGTACGACTCCTGGGCGACGCGGATGTTCTGCACCATGCCCGTGGCCTCGCTGACGTGCGACGCGAGGATCATCTTGCGATACCCGACCACCGCCAGCGTGGCGAGGACGGCCACGATGACCACCACGATCATCAGCTCGACCAGCGTGAAGCCGCGTCGACGCGCGCGCGTGCGTACCATCCGGCGCTCCTCCCTTTCCATTATTCCACGAGCGGGCCTCGAAGCCACAAAAGGCGACGGCGCCGAGCCCCACGGGAGCTCGGCGCCGGCCGTCCGCACGACGTAGGAATCACTCCTCCGGGTTCGTGCTCAGGATGTTCGGGGCGATGTTCAGCGCGCCGCTCGAGTTGACCGCGCCTTCCAGCTGGAACGTCGAGTAGATGCCGTCGCCGTTCAGGTCACCGTTTGCCGTGGCGGTGAAGGTGCCGGTGACGCCGGTCATCGCGGACGTCCAGCAGTACGCGTAGTACTGCGGTTGATCCATCGAGAACTTGAGGCAGCAGAAGCCCACGTTCGTGGCGCAGCCGACGTTCCATTCGGACACCGCCGTCTGGTACTTCCGACCCTGGATGTTGGTCAGGGTTCCCGGGACAGGGCCCGCCTCGGGGGGGCAGAGCTGTCGCGAAAGAGCTGCGGTCGTCCCCGGGGCCAGCACCGTTCCGGCCATCGACTCCTTCTCGAACTCGCCCGCCTGGTTCTTGCCGATCTGGCCCAGCGAGTTGGTGGCTTCCGCCGTCTTCGCGTTCGCCAGGTACTTGCGGACGCCGTAGATGGCGAGCACCGCCAAGATGCCGACGATCGCGACGACGATCATCAGCTCGATCAAGGTGAAGCCTCTTGCGAGTCGCTTCGTGATTGCACGCATGTGTGGGTTCTCCTCGTTTTCGGCCCGGGGGTCGTCGCGAGGCGCGCCGACTGGTACCCGCATTCGCGTGCAAAGCAGAGCCCGTGCCACAGCCTCGCCCGCGAAATCCAAGGGCGATTGTCCGCCTGGTAGGGGTGCCGGTGCAAGTAGGTGACGAGAATTGTCAGTCGGGGGTCTTCGGACCGGACGATTCTTGCGCGTCCTCCAGGTCGTCCCCGTCGCCGAGCGCGTGCTTCTGCAGGCGGTAGCGCAGGCTGCGAAGCGTGACTCCCAGCAGCTTGGCGGCCTGCGTGCGCACACCTCCCGACCTCTCGAGCGCCTGCAGGATGAGCCTGCGTTCCACTTCGCCGATGACGTCGTCCAGGTTGCATCCCTCTTCGGGGAGCCCGATGAGCGACGGCAGCGGCTGCGCGGCGAGGCCCGAGACCTCGCGCGGCAAGTCGCCGAGGCCGATGGTCTGGCCACCGGCGAGCGCGACGGCCCGCTCGACGATGTTCTCCAGCTCGCGCACGTTGCCGGGGAAGGCGTAGGCCTCGAGGGCGCGCACGGTGTCCGGCGCGAAGCCGCGGATGTCCTTGTTCTGCTCTCCGGCGCATCGCGCGAGGAAGTGCTCGGCCAGGGGGCGGATGTCCTCGCGCCGATCGCGCAGCGGGGGAACCTCGATGCGGATCACGTTGAGGCGGTAGTAGAGGTCCTGCCGGAAGCGCCCCGAACGCACGTCCTCCTCGACGTTGCGGTTCGTCGCCGCGAGGACGCGCACGTCCACGCTCACCTCCGCGGCGGCGCCGACGCCGCGCACCTTGCGCTCCTGGAGCACGCGCAGCAGCTTCACCTGCAGCGCCGACGCGAGCTCGCCGATCTCGTCGAGCATCACCGTGCCGCCCTCGGCCTCGCGGAAGATGCCGAGCCGCGAGGCGACCGCCCCGGTGAACGCGCCCTTCTCGTGCCCGAAGAGCTCCGCTTCGATGAGCGTCTCGGGAATCGCCCCGCAGTTGACGACGAGGAAAGGCTTGTCCCGGCGGTCGCTCGCGTCGTGGATGGCGCGCGCGATGCGCTCCTTGCCCGTGCCGCTCTCGCCGGTGAGGAGCACGGTGGTGCGCGCGTTGGCGATGCGCTGCACGATGTCGAAGATGCGGCGCATCGCCTCGGAGTGCCCGAGGAGCTCGCGGCCGCGCTCGCGCAGGAGCTGGGCACGCAGGCGCTCGTTCTCCGCCACGATGGCGCGCTTCTCGAGCGCCTTCTGCACGAGCGCCCGGAGCTCGTTGGTGGCGAAGGGCTTCGTCACGAAGTCGTACGCGCCGCGGCGCATGGCCTCGATGGCCGTGTCGATGCCGCCGTGCGCGGTCATCACGATGACCTCGGTGCGCACCGTGCGCTGGCGCACGAGCGTCACGAGGTCCATCCCGTTGCCGTCGGGCATCAGCAGATCGGTGAGCACGACGGCGTACGGCTCGGGCGCGTTCGTCACGGCGTCGCGCGCCGTGGCGAACCCGGGGGCGAGGGTGACGTCGAGCCCTTCGCGCTTGAAGAGGATCGACAGCATGTCGCGCAACCCCGGCTCGTCGTCGACGACGAGGATCCTCGGCTTCTGCGCGGGGGGCGCCATCCTCCCCGTCAGGATACACGCACCTCAGCGCGACTGCGGTGCGTCGGGCGGGAGCCCCGCGAGAGCGCGTGCGGCGCGGGCGTCGTTCTCGCGCGCGTCGTCGGGCTCGCCGTGGGCGCGGGCGTAGTCGGCGAGCGCGCGCCAGGGCCGAGCGTAGTCGGCGAGCAGCTCGTCGCACCACGGCTCGGGCCCGGGCACGGGCGCCGGCTCGTACGCGAAGTGGTGCGCGAGGTCCAGGTTCATCGCCGCGAGGTGGTCGGGGGCGGGGACATCGCGCCAGCTCGTGACGAGGCGCACCAGCGGACCCACGGGGTAGGACGGAACCTGCGCGAGCGCAGCCGGCGCGAAGTCGTCGGTGATGAACACCGGCCGTCCGGAGCCGAGCAGCGCGTCGACGAGGGGCACGACGCGCAGCTCGCGATTCACCACCGGCGGCAGCGGCATGCCGAGCGCGCGCTCGATGCGCTCGTGGTACCAGGGCGCGAGCAGCATGCGCGGGTTGACGAAGACGACGTCGGGCCGCATGTCCAGCGCGTAGCGCGCGTACACGAACGACCCGAGGCGCGCGTCTCCCAGGCCCAGGATGACTGCACCGGGCGGCGCCACGACGAGCGCGTTCTCGCCGTACTGCGCGACGGTGGGACGATGGCGCGCGCGCAGGTCGGGCACGCCGCGAACGAGGCCCGCCATCATGACGATCGCGAGCGCTCCTCCGGCCACGACGGATGTGCGCAGCGCGGCGGGCGCACGGCGAGCGACGACGTCGAGGGCCACGGCGATCGCAGGGACAGCCACGGCTGCCGGAAGCACGTCGAGGCGCTCGGTCACCACGCCGGGGATCCCGGTGAGAGACAGACCGAAGAGAGAGGCTGGCGCCGGCCCGCAGAGGACGAACGCGAGCGCGAGCGCACCCCACGGGAGCCATCGCGTCGCTCCCGCCCTTCTCCGCAGCCCCACTGCGAGCGCCGCGAGTATCACGAGAGGGAGCCCCAGGAGCTCCACCACGATGCGCCCGAGCTGCGCCGCCGCCAGCGACGGCGAGGGCAGGAGCGACTTCATCGTCCACGTGTACTCGTCGCGCCGGATGGTCGCGACGAGGCCGGACCAGTCGTGCACGTCGCCCCACGACCACGTCGAAGGGTCCGGACCGCGCGCGTGCACGGCGAGCAGGTACGCGTAGGGCACCAGACCGATCGCGAACGCGCCGACGGCCGCCGCTGCGACGACCACGGCGCGCCGGCCGCAACGGCGCACCGCAGTGACGGCAGCGAGCAAGCCGACCGGCGCCATGCCGACGATCGTGTGGTGATTCGAGAGCGCGAGCCCCGCGATCAGCGCGAGCCCGATCGCGGTGCGCGCCGGGGGCAGGGGAGGCGCGGGCGCCGCGAGCCACAGGATGACCGCCGCGAACAGCGCGTTCATCGTGAACACCTCGGCGGCGGTCGCCTGCGCCCACGTGATCGGCGCAAGGGCCCACGCGGCCGCCGCGACGCAGCTCGCCGTCGCCGACGCGCCCCACGCGCGGCACGCCGCCACGAGCGCCGCGATGGCCACGCACGCCAGGATCCCGCTAGCGAGCGCCGCGGCGTGCGCAGGGCTGCCCGGCAGCCACCGCATCGCGTGCACGTACAGCGCGTACAGCGGGTACCCCGGCGGATGCCCGACGCCGCCGGTCACGGCGAGCGTCGCGAGCTCGCCGACGTCGCCGCCGAGCACGTCCCGCGGCGCCGTCGCCAGGTAGACGACGGCGGGGACGACGACGGTCGCCCCCACCACGGCGCGCTCGAGACGGGGATGCGCGATCAGCTAGTTCAGGCGGGCCACGGCGGGCTTCGTCTCGCCGGCGCCGACGGTGACCGAGATGGTCTTCGTCAGCCCCTGGTCGGAGTTGACGAACTTCACCGTGTGCGTCCCCGGCTTGACCGAGATGTGCCCCTTCGGCGTGGGCCCGAGCGAGCGCCCGTCGAGGAAGCACGTCGACGGCGGGATCGAGTTGATGTTGAGGAACGCCTCGCCGCCGTTGTCGGACGCGGGGGCCGGCGCCGCGACCGGCGCGGGAGCGGGGGCCGGCGCAGGCGCCGGAGCGGGCGCAGGCGGAGGCGCCGCGGGAACGTAGTTGGTGACCGGCGACGCAGTGGCCGCGCTGCCCTTCGGGTCGAGCGACACGGTGTACGTCTTCTCGGCCTGGCCGTCGTCGAAGGTGATCGCCTGGCTGTAGTCGCTGTATCCGGCCTTGCTCGCCTGCAGCGACCAGGTCTTCGTCGTGTCGATGTCGACCGAGATCGGCAGCATCGGCAGCTCGCGGCGGTCGCTGCCGCTCACGAGGTAGACGCGCGCGCCCGGCGTGCCCAGGCTGATGGTCGCCTTGCCCTTGAGGACCTTGAGCTGGATGGTCCCGAGGTCCGTCATGCTGTTGTTGTCGACGGTGACGTGCTTCTCGAGCGGCTGGTAGCGCTCCGAGCCGGCCACCTTGATGACGTGGTCGCCCGGCGAGAGGTCACGCACTTCCTGCGGAAGCGGGCCCGCCTCCTTGTCGTCGACGTAGAGCTTCACGCCCGGCTGCGAGCCGCTGACCTTGAGCCCCGTGCCCTTGGACCCGGAGCCGCCCAGGGTGAAGGCGGCCGTCGCGTCCTTGCCGGACTGCACGTTCACCGACTGCGGTGCCGGCGCGTCGTACCCGTCGGCGAGCACCTTCACCTCGTGGGTGCCGGTGCTCACCTGGTCGACGATGCACGGCGCGGTCTCGCACGGCGTCTTGCGACCGTCGACGAAGATGTCGACGCGGTTGACGCTGCCGTTCTTCGAGTCGGCCACGTTGATGACGATGCGCCCCGTGTGCGGCATCAGCAGGAACACGGCGACGCCGATGATCGCGATGCCGACGAGGGCGAGAGCGACCCAGAGGCCGGTGCGCCCCTGCTGCGGGCGGACCAGAGCGGTCGCTTCCATGCTGCGTGGCATGTGCGACGACGCGGCGCCGTAGTCGGGTGCCGAGACGGGACGCGGCATCGGAAGCGGCGCCGGCATCGGCAGCGCCATGGGCGGCGGCAGCGGCGACGTGATCGGCGGCATCCCGCCGAGCCCCTGCTGCGTGACCGGCGGCGCCGGGATCGGCTGGATCGTCGGAGGCGGCGGGAACGCTGACGGGCCCGGCGCAGCGGACGGGACGCCCGAAGCGCGGGCGAACGCTGCCGAAGGCGGCGGCGGAGGCGGCGTGGGCCGCGTCGAAGGCATCGAGGACGACGGGGGCGGCGGGGGCTGCGGAGCGGTCAGCCCGAGCAGCGTGGCCTTGTTCTTCGCGAGCGCCGGCGGCGGCGTGCCCGCTGCGGGGATGGGCGCCGAGATGGGCTTGGCCCCCGCCTGCGACGGCTCCTCGCCCTTGTCGAAGATGTGCGTCGCCTCGTCCTCGTCGTCCCAGTCCATGTCCACCGCCGGATTGGGGGCGGTGACCGCGGAGTTCCCGCTCGCCGGACCCACGGAGGCGGCTGCTGCCACCGGCGGCCTCGACGCACCCGGGACGGAGCTCGGCGCGGGGACGGGCAGGGGCGCCGTCTTGGGCGGCGGTGCCACGACGGGCGGCAGCGATCCTCGGCCGGGGGGCGGCGGAGGCGTGCGGCCCCCGACGGACGGCGGCGGACCGGCCATGGGCAGATTCGTGGGCGCGGTGACCCCCATCAGCGTCTTCTTCGACGGATCCGGCGCCCGCATGCTCGGCGGCGGGGGCGGTGCAGTCCGGGCGGAACTGGGGGGAGGAGGCGGCCGCGACGGGGTGGGGGGCGGTCCAGCCTTTTTCCCCAGGCCCTCGAAAATATCGAGGTCAGACCCGCCCTTGTCGTTCTGCGTTGCCATCTGGCTCATCTCCCGCACCTGCTGCGCGCCCACCATATCATTCGGGCCTTCCCGGACGTCGGGGAACGTGCGCCGCATGTATTGCGCTATTTGCTCGCGGGTGGCTACTCCAAGTGTCTGTGCGACGTGATTGAGATCTCTATAAACGTCTTTAGTGGCACGGTAGCGCTCGTCCGGGTCCTTCGCGAGCGCCTTGAGGACGATGCGGTCGAGCTCAGGCGGCACCTTCGGGGCGTACCGGCTGGGGGGCTCGACCTGCAGATGACGCACTTTCTCGATGACCAGGAGCTCGTTTTCGGCCTGGAAGAGCCGCTGGAGGGTGAGCATCTCCCATATGCAGATGCCCAGCGAGAAGATGTCGGCCCGGGAGTCGACCTCCAGACCCTTCACCTGCTCGGGGCTCATGTACCCGAACTTGCCCTTGATGGTCCCGACCTGGGTGCGTGACAGCTTGCCGGCGGCCTTGGCGATGCCGAAGTCGATGAGCTTCACGTCCCCGGTGAAGGACACGATGATGTTCTGCGGGCTGACGTCCCGGTGCACGATCGAGATGGGGGCGCCGTTCGGGTCCCTGCGCGAGTGGGCGTACGAGAGGCCCTCGCCGATCCGGGTGAATGTGTAGAGGAGGAACCACAGCGGCGGGGCCTCGCGCGCGCGCGAGCAGATGTTGAAGAGCGCGCGCATGTCCTTGCCGTCGACGTACTCGTAGGCGATGAACCACTCGCCATCGACGTGGCCGTAATCGAGGCAGCGCGCGATGTAGGGGTGCTCGAGTTGCGAGGCGATGCGCGCCTCGTCCTCGAACATCTTGATGAACTCTTCGTCCTCGGAGACTTCGGGGAGGATGCGCTTCAGGGCGACGCGCGTGTTGGTGGGGAGGTGCGTCGCGAGGAAAACCTCCGCCATGCCCCCCATGCTGATGCGCGAGAGCAGCTCGTAGCGGCCGAAGGCCTGCGGGCGCATCACCGAGGAGATTGTACAGCAGACGCCGACGCCGAGGGGCTCGGCGGGGGCTTGTAGAAGTAGCGAATGCGCTTGGCCTGGAGGGGTTGCCACGTGCTGACCGGGACGATGGGCGTGCTCTCGAAGATGGGATGGGCGTCGGGTGCGTGCGCGCGCACCATGTGTACGACGCGGTCGCCTTCTGCGCCGCTGGGGTGCGCCGCAGCCGTGGGTGCGGCCGTGCGGAGCGGTTCGCCGGCCGCATCGAGCGACCCGCCGGGGAGCGCCCGCGAGTCGCCGGAGAGGGACATGCGCTGGCTGCAGCCGACGGACTGGAGGAGGGAGTCCATGGCCGCGGCGGTGGTCGCGTCGGCGCGCTCGCCCTCGGGAAGCTCGACCCAGACGAGCATTCCGTCCTCGTCTTGCACGCCGAGCGCGGCGCGGGCGGTGGCGGCAGGCGCCGACGTGGCCACGTAGCCGGACACGAGCCGCATCGCGTCCTCCGTGGGGGCGGCCGGTGCGACCGAGAACACGCTGCCGGACCACCAGAGAGAGAGGTCGCCGTGGGTGGGTCCTTCCAGCTCGAGGACGGTCTGGTCCGCCTCCGCTCCGCCCGCCGGCTTCATCGTTCGCGGGTCGGCCCGCACGACGCGCAGCTTGAGGCCCGCGCGCGCCGGCGAGCGCACCCACGTGGTCGCGAGCGCGTAGGGGAACCCGTGCTGCGGCAGGCCCTTCGTGCGCCACTTGCCCTCGTCGGCTTCGGTGCCCGGGAGCGGCGCGCCGGGCAGGATGGATCGCGCGGTCAGGTAGAAGAAGTCGCGCGCCTCGCGCTGGATGTACCGCGGGAAGAGCATGTGCCCCATGCCGCGGATCATGCGGCGCGAGCGGAAGACCCAGCCGGGCATGCCGGAAACCTTGCCCTCGGCTTCCCAGTCGCTCTGCATCGGTCGACCGAGCGGCGCGAGCTGCCCGTCCGGCGCGACGTCGTAGAACTCGAACCCCGCGTGTCCGGGGTTCATGTCGAGGTGGATGCCGAAGGAGCAGCGCGCGTCGAGCATGCCCGCGGCGAGAGAGTCGGGCGAGATGCTCGTGCTGTAGAAGTAGCCAACGAATCCTTCCTTCGTCAGGCAGATGGCGCTGCGCGCGCTGTGGATCTGATCGGGCCAGCCCGGAGGTGTGCCGCCCCACCAGTTGCGGTGCCACGGATTGAACTGGTCGTTCTCGACGAGCGCCGTCAGGTTCTGGCGGAACGCGATGACGTCCGGCGGCACGGCCGGCGAGTCGGGCCACGCGCCGAACGCGGTGGAGCCGTCGCGCAGCTCGACGACCGTGGCGGCGTAGGGCTTGGGCGGCAGGTACTCGATGCCGTTCGCCTCCATGCCGTACTCGCCGTGCTCGGCCTGGAAGCCGCCGTTGAACGCGGCGACGACGTGCTTCATCACCTCCGGGGCGCGCGGGATGAGCCCCGGCCCGTGCTCGCCGTCGGCGGCGATGGGCTCGACGGTGCCCGCCTCCATGTGGAGCGCGATCTGGCGCGGGTCCCACAGCGTGACGAAGACGCGCACGTCCTGGCGATGCACGTCGGGCCGCACGAAGGACGTGACGAACGCGGGCGCCGTGCCCGCCGCGGTCGGCGTGATGAAGCGATCGTTGTCGAGTGCGATCCACTGCCCCTCGCCGGGCAGGGCGGGGGACGCGGGCACCGTCATCGGTGCCGGAGGCCAGCCCACCTCGGGATCCGTGAAGGTCACCGGAGCTGCGGACGCTGCCTGCAGCCCGAGCTCGTCCTGCACGTCCTTGGCGGTCATCGCCCGCGCGAAGTGCGCGTTGTACGCGTCGAGCGCGGTGAACGCGATGGCCTTCACCCACTGCATCCGCTCGTCGCCGAACCACGGCATCGCGCGCACGCGGTCCACGGCCCACGTGACGACGTTGCCGGGGCGCGCGCGCTCGTCTGGCACGATGCGCACGCGATCAGCGCCCTCGGCGACGCGCACCTCGCGGGGCACCACGGTGATCGCGTGCCCGTCGGCGAGCACGTCGAGCGTGCCGTCGTCACGCCACGCGATCGACACGGCGCGCGCGACCGGGTCGAGCGCGTACGTGTCGTGCACGACGCCGTGCGTGCGCCCGGTCTGCTGCAGGTTCGTGAGCGCCGTCTGCACGCGCTGCGTGCGCGTGAAGTCGGCGTACGCATCCGGCGAGCGGCCATCGAGGTCGACGACGTGCACGCCGGTGAAAAGGCCGTCGGCGCTCGTCGCGTACGCCACGACGTGTCCGTGCACGAGCGGACGCGTCTCGTCGACGCCGCTCGTCTCGGTCAGGTCGTAGGTGTCCCCTAGGCCGAGCACGACGCCCTCGGGAGAGAGGCGCGCCTCCACGAGATAGAGGTCGGCCGGCTCCCCTGCGGCGTGCGCCCGCGCGATCGCCAGCCCCGACGCGTCGACGGCCCCGCGCAACCCGCGGGGCCCGTCGACCCATGCGACGTCCTGCGGATCGCACGCGAGCCCGCTCGCCGCGAGCGCCTCGGCGACGGCCGTCTCCGAGTTGGGCGCGACGAGGTCCACGCCGCTGCCCCGATGGAACGCCGCCGCCGCGGACATGAGGAGGACGACCGGGATCGCCCGCGCCCGGGACCGCCCCCAGCGGCGTGCCCATGGATTGCGGCCCTCGCCGGGCGGGCGGAAAGGCCAGGTGGCGATGCGGGCCACGTTCCTCCAACGCTCGGCAGACTGCATCGCGGTCCCATCTTCGACCGGCGCCTACGCGGTGCGCAAGGAAGCAACGAAGTTGACAGCCCGAGCGACGCAACCCCTGGAATCTACGTGTGCCGGGGGTGGGCTCGGAACGTGCTACATAGTTTGCACGATGGTCCGGCGTGTATTCGCCGTCGTCTCGCTGGTGGTGGTGGCCCTGCTCGGCCCCGCCTGCGCGAGCCCCACGCTGCCGCTGCCGCCGCCGGCGGTGCCCACCATCGGGCCGGGCGCCATGGCCGGGCAAGTGCACCTCTCCGCGCAGTGCGGAGGCAGTCAAGGCGGTGCCAGCGTGCTCGTGGTCAACAACAACCAGCCCATCGGCAAGCGCGACTCCGTGACGGTCTCGGACAACTGCGGCTCCTGGGCGCTCGACGTGTACGCGAACACGCACGACGTTCTGCAGATCCAGCAGATCGTCGGCGCCGAGATCAGCGACGCCGTCTCGGTGCAAGTGCAATAGTCACGGTCGGTGGTCGAGCTCCTCCGCGCCGCGTGGCTCCGGCAGGATGACGCGGGGAGCGTACCCGGGCTTCTCGCGCGCGCGTTCGCCCTCTCCATGGCAGGCGCGATCGTCGCCGTCGGAGTGACCGGCGCCTTCCCCGAGCTGCTCACGTACGGCGAGCATCAGGAGCAGTCGCTCTGGGCCGCGTCCGTCGCGCTGACGTTTCTCTTTCTCGGATTCCGGCGTCTCGCTCGCAAGGAGCTCGGCGCATACCAGATCGTCACGATCGTTGCGGGGCTGGTGCTGATCGGAATCGCGCGACAGATCGATGCGCCCAACTGGGACTACGAGTCGTACGCCGCCGCGGGACGAGCCCTGGCCGAAGGCGGGGATCCGTATGCCTGGGCGCGGGGGACGCCGGCGCCGGGCGGGAGCTACTTCTACAGCCCACTGCTCGCGAACCTTCTCGCGCTGCTCGCGCGGATCCCGGATCGCCACCTCGGGGACGCGCCCGCGTATCTCGTCTGGACCGCCGTCGTGTACTGGGCCGCGTGCGCGTTCGTCCCTCTCCTCCTGCGTGTGCTCCACGCCGTCTACGGCGTGCCGTTCGCCAGCGCGGCCGGCGCGGCGCTTCTCCTCGGCACGGTGAGCACCCCGGCCCTCCGGACGATGCAGTACTCGCAGCCCAACGCCCTCATCGCCGACTGTCTGTTCGGCTGGCTGCTCCTCGCGCGAACCCGCGAGGCCCGCGGCGCCGGGCTCCTCTCGCTCGCTGCGGTGCTGAAGACCTCCCCGGTCATCTTCTTCGTCCTCCCGCTGGTCGAGCGGAGGTGGCGCGCCCTGGCGGCGGGGGTCGGCTGGTGCGCCGGCATCGTCGCGCTGTCGATGGCGTCGATCGGCGCGGGGCCGTGGATCGCGTTCCTGAAAGCCGCTCCCCACATCCGGACGGCCGGGTTCCACCGCGACAACTCCTTCTCGAGCCTCCTCTACGCGTGCGGCCACCTGCTCGGCATCGAGTCGGAGACTGCAGTGTGGGTCGGCGGCCTGGTGCTCGCGATCGCGCTGCTCCTCGCCTTCGCCCGGCGCACGAAGGCCCGCTGGCCGTGGACCGCGCGGATGGCGCGGCCCCAGAGCGCGACCGAGAGGCACTTTCCCTTCGTGCTCATCGCGATGTGCCTCCTGTCGCCGCTGCTCTGGGAGCACCACTGGGTCTGGGCGGCGCTTCCGTGCGCCCTCCTCTTGATCGCGGCGATCGACGAGGGGCGCGGCTGGGTCGCCTCCGTCGGCGTGTGCCTCATCTTCTTCGTGCCGACGTTCGACGCCTTTCCCTTCTCGTACCACCGGCTCGTCGGCTTGCTCCTCGTGATGGCCGATGCGGTCGCGCTCGGCCGCGGCGAGCGGAAGGACGTGCCGGGTCACCCCGCCTGATCGCGTTACACTCGGCGCCGGTGCGTCCTCGGCTCTCGACGATCGGCGCCACGGCGATCGCGCTCGCCGTGCTCGCGCTCGTCGTCTACGGCCGGCATCTCGGCGGGGAGTTCGTCTGGGACGACTACTACCTCATCGAGAAGAACCCCCTCGTCCTCTCGAGCGCGGGGTGGCGCGGGCTCCTCGTGACGGATCTGTGGGAGGGAGCCGGGCAGTACCTGTCGCGCCTGTATCACCCGCTGCCGATGCTCACGCTCTGGTTGCAGGTGCACACGACAGGGCTCGCGATGGTGCCCCTCCGCCTCGCGAACGTGGCCATTCATGTCGCCAACGCGTGGCTCTTCTTCCGGCTGCTCCTGCGGGGGAATGCCCGGCCGGCGGTCGCGTCGGCGATGGCGCTCCTCTTCGCCGTACATCCCCTCGCCGTGGAGCCTGCGATGTGGCTCACCGGGAGGCATGACACGCTCGCTGTCCTCCTCGGGCTCGCCGGACTCCACGCCTGCGCGGACCTCGCGAAGTCGAGATGGAGGTACGCGGCGCTCGGCATCACCGCGGCGGGAGCGTTCGCCTCGAAGGAGCCGTACGTCGTGCTCCCCGCCATCTACTTCGCGTACGCGCTCCTGGTGGCGCGCGACGGCTTCGTGCGCGCGCTCGCGGCGGGGGCGGCAGGGGCCGCGGGAGCAGGGCTGGTCTTCGCGATCCGTGCGCACCTCGGCATTCCGAGCGTCGGCGGCCTTCCCGGCGTACCGATCGTCGAGCACCTCCGGACGTACGGCACGCTCGCCGGCGTCTACGGCGGGTACGCGCTCGCGCTCACCGCGGGAGCGACGACGCGCGCGTACGTGGGCTGGTCTCTCGGCGCCGCCCTCTCGGTGACGGCGGCCGTCATCGGCGCCGAGCTCGCGGCGCTGTGGCGGTGGCAGAAGGGCTCACGCGCGGCGGGGCGCGTGGCCTTCGGGGTGGCCTGGTTCGCCATCGCGCTCACCCCTCACGTCGCGTCCACCCCCCTGCTGGGCGCGCTCGCGAACCGGTACGGATACTTCGCGCTCCTCGGGGGCCTCTACGCCACCTGTCCGCTCATCGAGGAGCTGGCCCGCGTGAGCCCACGCCTCGAGCGCCTCGTGACCGGGGCGTGCTTCGCGCCGGTCCTCGTGGCGGCCGCTCTGTCGTCGGGGATGGCGTCCCTGTGGCGCTCGGACCTGATCCTCTTCGGCGCGGACTACGCCGAGAACCCGGACGATCCGCAGACGCTCTACTACCTCGGTTGCGCCCTCGAGCGCAGGGCCGGGTGCGGGAAGGCGGTCGGCTACTTCCAGAGGGCCGTCGAGGTCGCGCCCGCCATGGGCCGTGCGCAGCAGAACCTCGCAGCGTGCCTGGTCGGCCTGGGGAGAGCCGCGGAGGCCGTGGGGCCGGCGCAGGAAGCGACCCGCGAGCTGCCGAGCGCGGACAACCTGTACAACCTCGCGCTGGCGCTCGAAGGGGCGGGGAGGATCGACGAGGCCACGCAGGCGGCGGAGCAGGGGGTGCTGGTCGCGCCCGGCGACGGCCGCTTTGGGCAGATCCTCGCGCGCCTGCGTGGTAACTTGCCGCGCCTGGAATGACCGAGTGCCTCGTGTTCCGCCGCGTCCGGGCCATCGACCCGGCGGGGGCGATCGACGCCGAGGTGGACGTCGTGGTCGAGGGCGGGCGCATCACGCGCGTCGGCAAGGATGCAGCGTCGGGACTGGCTGCGGGGGAGCGCGTTCGCGTCGTCGAGACGCCGGGGGCCTGGCTGCTGCCCGGGCTCGTGGACATCCACGCGCACCTGCGCGAGCCGGGCAGCGAGGGCAAGGAGGACGTCGCGAGCGGCCTCGCCGCCGCGGCCGCCGGCGGGTTCGTCGACGTGTGCTGCATGCCCAACACGCGCCCCGTCAACGACTCGCGCGTGGTCACCGAGATGCTCGTCTACAAGGCGCGGGCGCTCGGAGGCGTGCGCCTGCATCCCATCGGCGCCATCACGGTGGGCCAGAAGGGCGAGCAGCTCGCCGAGATGGCCGACATGAAGGCCGCCGGCGCCGTCGCCGTGAGCGACGACGGCCGCTGCGTCACGAACAGCGCCGTGATGCGTCGCGCCCTCGAGTACGCGACGACGTTCGACCTCCCGGTCATCCAGCACGCCGAGGACCACGCGCTCACCGATGGCGCGCAGATGCACGAGGGCGCCGTCTCGACGAAGCTCGGGCTGCGGGGCTGGCCGCGCGTGGCCGAGGACGTCATCGTCGCGCGCGACATCCTGCTCACCGAGTACGTCGGCGGCGGCGCGCGGTATCACGTCGCGCACGTGTCCACCGCGGGCGCGGCGCGTCTGGTGCGCGAGGGCAAGGCGCGCGGGGTGAACGTGACCGCCGAGGTCACGCCGCACCACCTGCTGCTGACGCACGAGGCGCTGCTCGGGTACGACGCCGCGTGCAAGGTGAACCCGCCGCTGCGCGAGCCCGAGGACGTCGAGGCCATGCGCCGCGCGCTCGCCGACGGGACCATCGACTGCATCGCGACCGACCACGCGCCGCACGGAGTGCTCGACAAGCACGTGGAGATCGCCGAGGCGGCGCCGGGGATGATCGGCCTCGAGCTCTGCCTTCCGCTCCTGCTCGGGCTCGTCCGCGAGGGGGTGCTCCCGCTCGGGCGCCTGGTGGAGGCGCTCACCGCGGCCCCGGCCCGCGTGGTCGGGCTGGAGGCGCCGCGCATCAAGGAGGGCGCGCGGGCCGACCTCGTACTGGTCGACCCGGCCGCGCGCTGGACGATCGACCCGGCCAGGCTAAAGAGCAAGAGCCGCAACACGCCGTTCGCGGGCCGCGCCGTGCAGGGGCGCGTCGCGATGACGGTGTGCGAGGGCCGAATCGTCCACGAAGCAACATGAGCGCCGACCCCACCCACGCTGACACCGCCTGGCTCGTCCTCGCCGACGGCACCGTCTTCGAGGGACGGCCCTTCGGCGCACGCGGCGAGACCGCCGGCGAGGCCGTGTTCACGACGGCGATGACCGGGTACCAGGAGGTGCTCACCGATCCGTCGTACGCCGGGCAGATCGTCACGATGACGGCGCCCGAGATCGGCAACGTCGGCGTGAACCGCGAGGACACCGAGGCCGTGGGCGACGCCCCGCGCGTCGCCGGCTTCGTCGTGCGCGACGCGAGCCCCATCGCGTCCAACTGGAGAGCCAGCGAGACGCTCGACGCGTACCTCGCGCGGCACGGCATCGTCGGCATCGCCGACGTCGACACGCGCCGGCTCACGCGTCACCTGCGCGACAAGGGCTCCCAGAACGCCGCCATCGGGAGCGACTCGCCCGAGGCCGTCCTGAAGCGCGCGCGATCGGCGCCGGACATGAACGGGCTCGACCTGGTGAAGGCCGTGACGCCGAAGGAGCGCTACACGTGGACCGAGGGCCGCGGCGACTGGGTGACCTCGCCCGCGCGGCCCGCGAAGCATCACGTCGTCGTCTTCGACTTCGGCATCAAGCGCAACATCCTGCGCTGCCTCGCCGACCACGGGTGCCGCCTCACGGTGGTGCCCGCGTCCACCCCCGCGAGCGACGTCCTCGCGATGAAGCCCGACGGCGTGTTCCTCTCCAACGGTCCGGGCGACCCCGCCGCCGTCACGTACGCGGTCGCCACCATCAAGGGTCTGCTCGGCAAGCAGCCCATCTTCGGCATCTGCCTCGGGCACCAGCTCCTCGCGCTCGCGCTCGGGGCGAAGACCTACAAGCTCAAGTTCGGCCACCGCGGCGCCAACCAGCCCGTGAAGGATCTGACGACCGGGCGCATCGAGATCACGACGCAGAACCACGGCTTCTGCGTCGACCTGGCGACGCTGCCGCCGGGCGCGTCCTCGACGCACGTGCACCTCAACGACGGCACCTCCGAGGGGCTCGCCATCCCGTCACTCCGCGCCTTCAGCGTGCAGTACCACCCCGAGGCCGCCGCCGGACCGCACGACGCGCTGTATCTGTTCGACCGGTTCGTGCAGGCGATGTCGTGAAGGCCAAGGCTAAGCAGAAGGCGATTCACTTCGTCTCCCTCGGCTGCGTGAAGAACCGCGTCGACACCGAGGTGATGCTCGGCGTCGCCACCGGCGGGGGCTGGCGCATCGTCGACGAGCCGGACGAGGCCGAGGTCATCGTCGTCAACACGTGCGGGTTCATCGGCGAGGCGAAGAAGGAGTCGATCGACACGATCTTCGAGCTCGCCGAGTACAAGAAGGTGGGCGCGTGCAAGAAGCTCGTGGTGGCCGGCTGCCTCTCGCAGCGCTACCCGGGCGAGCTCGCCGCGAAGATGCCCGAGGTGGACCACTTCCTCGGCTCGAGCGACATGATGAAGCTCGCGCCGGTGCTCGAGGGCAAGGCGCAGCGCATGCTCGTCGGCAACCCGGCCGACTGGGTGGTGCGCGCGACCGACCCGCGCGTCGTCACGCAGTCGCGCGCGAGCGCGTGGCTCAAGATCGCCGAGGGATGCAACCGAACGTGCGCCTTCTGCGTCATCCCGCAGCTCCGCGGCAAGCAGCGATCGCGCGGGGCCGACGACGTGGTCGCCGAGGCCGAGCGTCTCGTCGCCGCGGGCACGATCGAGCTGAACCTCATCTCGCAGGACACCATCGCCTACGGGCGCGACCTGCCGAAGGAGGACCGCACGGCTCTGGCCGACCTCGCGCGTCGCGTGGCCGACGTGAAGGGGGTGCGCTGGGTGCGCCTCTTCTACCTCTACCCGGAGACGATCGACGAGGGGCTCATCGACCTGCTCGCGAACCACCCGCGCGTCGTGCCCTACGTGGACATGCCGCTGCAGCACGCGGCCGACGCGATGCTCAAGAGGATGCGCCGCGGTCACGGCAAGGACCGGCAGAAGCGCGTCGTCGAGCGCCTGCGCACGTCGATCCCCGGTCTCACCTTCCGCACCGCGTTCATCGTGGGCCACCCGGGGGAGACGGACGCCGAGTACCAGGAGCTCGTCGACTTCGTGAAGTGGGCCCGCTTCGAGCACGCCGTCGTCTTCCGCTACTCGGACGAGGAGACGTGCGGCGCCCACGAGCTGCCCGGGAAGGTGGCTCCGCTCGTCGCCGCGAACCGCGCGCGCAAGCTCATGGCACTGCAGCGGCGCATCGCGCGCGAGAAGAACAAGGCGCTCATCGGGCGCGAGCTCGACGTGCTCGTCGAGGGACCGAGCGAGGAGCACGACCTCGTGATGAAGGGTCGACACGGGGGGCAAGCGCCCGAGATCGACGGCTCCGTGTACCTCTCCGGCGGCGAATCCCACGCGGGAGAGATGCGTCGCGTGCGCATCACCCAGGCGAGCGACTTCGACCTCGTCGGCGACCTCCTCGACGAGCCGAAGCAGCGCGCGCCTCGCAAGGTGAGCCTCAAGATTCTTGGCACGGGGCACGGTGAACCGCGCTGGCAGTGACTAGATTTCGGTCGCGCCCTTGGGGCGATCGCGACCATGCTCACGCAGTTCATCGCCACGCACCGCGACAGCATCGCGCAGCGCGCCCGCTGCCTCGTCCAGGCGCGTCCGGCGCCAGCGCCGAGCGAAGACGAGCTCGAGGGGCTGCCGATCTTCATCGACCAGCTCTCGGAGCAACTGTTGCGTCGCGAGGGGATGGCGGCCGAGGCGGGACCCGACATCGGGCCCACCGCATCGCGCCACGGGGAACGGCTGCAGCGCCTCGGCGTTTCGGTCTCGCAGGTCGTCCACGACTACGGCTCGGTGTGCCAAGCGGTCATGGATGTGGCCCAGAGCGAAGGGACGACGATCGCCGTGGACGAGCACAAGACGTTGAACCTCTGCCTCGACGAGGCCATCTCGGAGGCCATCTCGCGCCACGGCGTGGTGGGCGCCGAGGATCGCGAGCGCACGCGCGACCGCTAGGAGGCCGAGCACATGGGCGTGCTCGTGCACGAGCTGCGCAACACCGTGGGTGCGGTGGTCCTCGCGTATCGATCGCTGAAGCGCGCCAACGTCAGTCCGAGCGGCAGCCGCACCGGCGCGGTCATCGACCACAGCCTGCAGCGCCTGAGCGACCTCATCGATCGCTCGCTGTCCGAGGTGCGCCTGCAAGCGGCTCCGGAGCCGCTGCTGGAGACGTTCACGCTCGGCGAGCTGGTGGACGAGGTCGAGAGCCCGGCCGCCGAGTTCGCGGAGGACGGGAAGCTCTGGCTCGCCGTGCACGCCGATCCGCCGGACGCCGCACTGACGGCCGACCGGCAGCTCGTCGTCTCGGCCATCTCGAACCTCGTTCAGAACGCCATCAAGTTCACCCGGCCGAACGGAGCGGTCGTGGTGCGCTTGCGCGCGGAGAGCGATTGGGTGGTCATGGAAGTGGAGGACGAGTGCGGCGGCTTGTCACCGGGCGCGACGGAGAGACTCTTTCAGCCCTTCTTCCGCGCGTCGCGCGACGAGGCAGGCGTCGGCCTCGGCCTCGGTCTGGCCATCGTCCGCCGCGCGGCGGAGGCGCATGGCGGAACCGTGCACGTCCGCAACAAGCCCGGCCAGGGGTGCGTGTTCACGATTCGACTGCCGCGCTGCGCTGCCGTCGCTTGACCACGGGTCCGCGAAAGGGGAGAAGGAAAGGCTCAGCGATTCCCCAGTCGGCCGGAAGCGGCTTGAGGCAGCACGGTTCGCCGTTTCTCACATCCGACCCGAAGGGGGTTTCCATGAACGACGACGCGAGCGTCTTTGTCGAGCTGTTGTGCGATCACCCAGGCTGCGCCCTCAAGGATCGGCGGGTTCTCAACACGGCGGGCGACGTCGTCGAAGCGCGGGCGATGACCGTCGGCGGTCAAGTGCGCTGCCCCGTTCACGGCGTGCGAGCGGATCCGATCATCATCGGGTGTGCCGGGCGGCTCGATTGGTGATCGTGAGGCGCTAGCGCGCGTACAATGCTCTGATGCCCGGGGATCCCGAGG
>DASVWO010000374.1:0-7014 GCA_036393165.1 Polyangiaceae bacterium
GAGAGCACTTCGCGAAGGGCGCGGCCGACCTGGCGATGCGCTGGTACGACCGGCAGCAGGGGATCGCCGGCGCCGAGGTCGACGTGCCGTCGTTCGTCCTCTACAAGGTCGCGCCCCCGACCGGGACGCGCGCGGGGGCGACGGGGACGGTCCTCGGCTCGGCCTCCATCCGCCGCGGGGGCGACGTGACGGCCACGGTGAACGTCGAGAACGTGCCGCTCGCGCGGGTGGACGCCCTCGGCAGCCTCGCCCAAGACGTGGAGGGGGCCGTCTCGGGGGTCGCGCACGTCACGGGCAACCTGGACGACGCGCGGCCCGACGCCAACGTGACCGCGCGCGCCGAGCTCGACGTGGGCGGGATGCGACTGCGCGAGATCTCCTTCCCGCCCTCGCACCTCGACGTGGGGCTCACGCAACGCTTCCCGCAGCAGACGCGGAGCGTGGGGCGCACCAAGTGCGGCGCGCCCATCCCGCCGCCGTTCGACAAGGCGACCTACATGGCCGACGCCTCGTCGCACGGGCAGTGGACCGTCTCGGGCAGCCTGCTCGGCGGCACCGTGAACCTGACGGACGTGGTGGTGACGCGCGCCCGGTCGTCGCACCTGTCGGGACGCGTCTCGGTGCGCGGGCTGGACCTCGGGGCGCTCGCGCGCGTGCAGTCCGCGCGCAAGCAGGAGAACGACGACACGGTGGTGCGCACGAACTCGTCGGACATCGGCGGGCAGCTCTACGGCGAGATCATCGCCGACGACGTACCGCTCGACGACCCCGCCAAGGCGAAGGTGCAGATCGTGCTGGGGCCGATGGTCCTCTCGCGCGGCGCCCAGAAGCTGAAGCTGACGCCCCCGAGCGTGCCGCTGCTCGTGGCGAACGATACGCTGTCGATGCCCCCGCTCGAGGTCACGCTCGAGACGCAGGAAGGGGTGAGCGGCGGGTTCGTCGTCACCGGGAACGTCACCAAGCTCACGACCGACCCGACCCTCGCGCTCGACGCGCGGCTGCAGCCGGTCGACATCGCCGTGCTCCAGCGGCTGGTGCCGAAGATCATCCGCGCGAGCGGCAAGGTCCAGGGCGACCTGCACCTCACGGGGCGCGCGGCGTCTCCCACCATCTCCGGCAACCTGAGCGCGACGGCGGAGGACATCGAGATCCAGGGGCTGCCGAGCGCCGTGACCGACGTGCACGTGGACGTGCACGCGAGCGCGACCGAGCTGTCGGCCGCGGGGGCCGCCAAGTTCGCCGGCGGGACGGTGGCGCTGCAGGCGAGCATGCCGATCCGGGGCACGGAGCTCGGCGCGCTCGACGCGCGCGTGACGGCGCGCAGCGTGCGCGTCACGCCGGCGGACGGCGTGAACGCCAGCTTCGACGCCGACCTGGTGGTCGCCTACGACCCGAACGGACACGCCGGCGAGGGGGGAGCCAACCTCCCGCGCATCAGCGGCGACGTGACCATCGACTCCTTCGCGTACACGCGGCCCATCTCGCTCGCGACCGACCTGACGAGCCTCGGCGCGCGCGCCAAGCGGACGCAGGTGACGGCGTACGACCCGTCGCTCGACGTCGTGACCTTCGACGTCCGCGTGCGGTCGAGCCAGCCGCTCGTCGTGAAGAACAACTTCGTCGAGGTGCAGCTCTCGATCGACTCGGGCGCCCTCGAGGTCACGGGGACGAACCAGCGCCTCGGCCTTCGCGGCGCGATGCAGACGCTGCCGGGCGGCCGCTTCCACTTCTCGAACAGCGACTTCGACGTGCGCCAGGGGCTCATCCGCTTCGACGACCCGACGCGCATCGCTCCCAACGTCGACGTGACGGCGGTCACCGAGTACCGGCGCTACACCGACACGAGCGCCAGCGCGGCGGCCGGCGCTGGAACGTCGGCGGGTGGTCCGGCGGCGGCGTCGGTCGGCTCGACGCGCGGCGGGTCGCTCTGGCGCATCACGATGCACGCCTACGGCGACGCGGACAACCTCAAGGTGGACCTGACGAGCGAGCCGTCGCTCTCGCAGGAGGACATCGTGCTTCTCCTGGCGGTCGGCATGACGCGCGCCGAGCTCGATCAGCTCCAGGCGAGCAGCATCGGCGCCAGCATCGCGCTCAACTACCTGGGCGCCGCCAGCGGGGCGAGCAACGCGGTCAAGCAGGCCCTCCCGGTCATCGACGACTTCCGGTTCGGCAGCGCCTACTCCACCGTGACGGGCAAGACCGAGCCCCAGCTGACCATCGGCAAGCGTCTCACGAACGACGTGCGCGCCAGCGTCACGGCCGGCCTCTCGGAAGACCGGGAGCTGCGATCGAACATCGAGTGGCGCCTGAACAACCGCTTCAGCGTGCAGGGGTCGTACGACAACATCAACGACGTCTCGTCCTCCACCCTCGGGAATCTCGGCGTGGATCTTCGCTGGCGCCTCGAGTTCGAGTAGCAATCTTGTTGTCTTGCGGATCGCCCTCGTCATCCTTGCGCTCGTCGTCCTGACGGCCGTCCGGGCGTCCGCGCAGGAGGTGACGCCCATTCCGCCGGCCCCGACGAGCGCGCCGGCGCCGGAGGTGCCGACGCTCGCTCCCGCCGAATCTCTCGGAGAGCTCGCCGGCAAGCCCATCACGCGCGTCGCCGTGGTGCTCGAGGGCAACATCTGGGACGACGTGGACGTGCCGCCGGTCCGCAGCGTGAAGATCGGCACGGTCCTCACGCCCGCCGTCGCGCGCAAGGCCCTCGACGAGCTGCTCGCCACCGGGGGCTTCGCGCGCGGGCAGGTGACGGCGACCGCGGAGAACGGCGGCGCGCTGCTCGTCGTGCGCGTCGTGCCGCGCAAGCTGATCGCGAAGCTCCAGGTGGAGATGCACGGGGCGCCGCTCGACTACGCGGAGCTGCTCCGCGCCGCCGACCTCGGCGACGGCGGCGAGATCGTCGGCGCCGACGTGGACCAGGTGGACGAGCGGATCGTGCGCTACTGCGCGCTGCACGGGTTCCCGTCGGCGCACGTGGACATCAAGACGCGCGCGACCGACGACCCGTTGCGCACGCTCGTCATGGTCGACGTGCAGCCGGGCGCGGCGCGCACCATCGACGAGCGGCGCTTCTACGTCTTCGGCTCAGAGGCCGGCAAGGTGATGGACGCGACGGGTGCCTACGGCGTCCACCCCGGCGACCGCGCCGACGAGCCTGCGATCGCCGCCGCCGACCTCGCGCTCGAGCAGGCCCTGCACGCGGCCGGGTGGTACCACGCCAGGGTCTCGCACGACCTCGTCTGGGTCGGCCCCGTCGGGAAGCAGCGCGCGATGCTGCGCGTGCGCGTCGACGCGGGCACCCTGCTCGTGCCGCGGTTCGAGGGCGCCGCGCACTACGACGACGCGACGCTCACGGCGGCGCTCGGGCTGGACACCGAGACGGATCGCTCGCCGACGCACCTCGCCGACAAGCTCGTCGCCTTCTACCAGAAGCGCGGGTTCCTCGACGTCGAGGTCCGCCCCGAGCTCCGCGGCACCGAGACGGACCCGGTGCAGGTGCTCCTCTTCCACGTCGCCGAGCATCCGCGCGTCGCCGTCGTCGCGCGGCGCTATCCGTGCCTCAAGCCGGAAGCGGTGCGCCGCCTGTCCAACGGCGGCCCGCGCTCGTCGGCGGAGATCGGGACTGAGATCGACAGCTACCTGGAGGAGGAGCTGCCGGGCGCCGACCTGTTCGTCAATCCCGACCCGAAGAGCGTGAGCGTCAACATCGGCGAAGGCGCGGGCGACATCAGGACGGGCGCGCGGCCGGTGCCGATCGACCTGCAGCCCGACGCGACGTTCGTCGCCGACACGTACGACCGCGCCGCCGAGCACGTGCAGGAGCTCTATCGCAACGAGGGCTTCCTCCACGCGACCGTCGGCCCGGTGCAGGTGGTGCGCGCCACGTGCGATCCGCACTCGCCGCCGGGCAAGTGCGTCCCGCTGCCGATGCCGGCGCTGCCGGCCGACGTCTGCACCTACGACGCGGCGGGGTTGCCGCTGACGGTGCAGCCGCTCGACCCCGCCTTCACCTGCCGCGCGGGCGGGCCGAAGGACGTGGACTGCGCGCCCACGATGCAGCTGGTCATCCCGGTCAAGCTCGGGCCGCGCACGCAGATCTGGGACGTCGCATTCACCGGCGTCCGCAGCGCGAGCGAGAAGGACGTCGCCGACGCGGCGCAGGTGCCGGTGGGCGACTTCGTCAGCACCGCGCAGCTCGATGACGCGCGCCGCCGCATCGTCGATTGGTACAAGGAGCTCGGGTACTTCTACGTCGACGTCAAGTACACGCTCGAGCCGTCGCTCGACAACACGCGCGCCCGCGTGCGCTTCGACGTGACCGAAGGCGACCAGGTGATCGTGAGCGACATCACGATCCGTGGCCTGCAGAACACGCGCGAGAGCGTCGTGCGCCGCCGCATCGCGCTCACCGTGGGGCAGCCGTACCGCACGAGCGACGTGCGCAAGACGCAGGAGCGCCTGGCGACGCTCGGCGTCTTCTCGAGCACCCAGGTGGCGCTCGCCGACCCGTACGTGCCGGCGCCGCGCAAGGGCGTCATCATCGACCTGGTCGAGCGGAACACGCAGTACGTCGAGGTTCGCCCCGGCTTTTCGACGGGAGAGGGAGTGCGCGGCGTGCTCGAGTACGGGCACCGCAACCTCTTCGGCTACGCCATCTCGGTGACGGCGCACGTGCAGGCGTCCTACCTGCCGGACTTCCTCATCCTCGACCCGCAGGTCGCGCAGAACTACGGGCCGCTCAGCACGGCCGACCGCATCGCGACGCGCAACACGCTCACGTTCGGCTTCCCCGAGATGGGGCTCGGGCCCACGATCCGTTCGCAGCTCGACGGCGTCTACGTGCGCGACCTCGAGCGCGACTTCACGCTGACCAAGGCCGCCGTCGCAGGGACGATGATCTGGCGGCCGGTGCGCGAGGTGCAGGTGAGCGCGGGGCCGGACTACGAGAACAACAACGTCTTCCTCTTCCAGTTCCAGAACATCCAGACGTACCTCAACTCGCAGGCGAACCAGGGCAACTCGCAGCTCGCCCGGCTGCTCCGCGTCCCGGACGGTCAGAGCAACGTCGTCGCTGCGAAGCTGGGCCTCACCTGGGACCGCCGCGACAACGCGTTCAACGCGCACCGTGGGACGTACTTCGCGGCCGGCGTGGAGGACGTGAACGCGTACCCCGTCGAGGACCCGACCGTCGCCATCCGGCAGCAGCAATTCGAGAACCACGCGCTGCGTCTCACGCAGACGCTCGCCGGCTACATCCCGATCACCAAGACGATCTCGTTCGCCGCGGAGCTGAGGCTCGGCGAGATCGTCAACGTCCTCGCGTGCAAGGCGCCGTTCTCCACGGTGACCCCACCGCCCTACTGCACGTATCCGGACCGCCAGTTCTTCATGGGCGGCTTCGACTCGATGCGCGGCTGGCTGCAGGACGCGTTCATCCCGCAGGACATCGCGGACCAGATCGGCACGGGGCCGGGGCAGATCCAGTGCACGAGCCAGAGCAACTGCCAGGTTCCCCTCCGCGGGGGCAACCTCATGGTCAATCCGCGCTTCGAGCTGCGCTTCCCGGTGCGCGCGCCGCTCGACATGGCCCTCTTCAGCGACTTCGGGAACCTCTGGCAGGACCCGGGATACGTCCTCGACCATCCGCTCACGATTCGCGCCGACGTCGGCGCCGGCATCCGCGTCGAGACGCCGGTCGGGCCGCTCGTCTTCGACTACGGGTTCAACGTGACGCGGAAGAGCTACGAGGACATCGGCGCTTTCCACTTCGCCATCGGCCTTTTCTGAGCCGAAAGCGACGCGCCCCCCTTGACGCGTGATACATCGTGACTCATGTATCACGCGCATGAGCGGTGCACCCGGCGCATGCGCCACGGGAGACGTGTGCCTCGTGACAGCGACCCTCCGCCGCGGCGCCGCATGCGGCGTCTGCGGGGTCGCGTTGCCGCCGGGTGAGCCGGCGCAGATCGGCGTCGCGGGGGGGACGCACGCGCGCTTCGTCCTCTGTCCCACGTGCACGCCGACGGAGTCGCTCCTCGCGGCGCCCGTCACCGGGGCGGCGCTCGCGACGTCGCAGCTCGCGCGAGGCTCCATCGTCGTGTGGCTCGCGGTCGCCGGGCTCGGCGTCGTCGCGCTGGCCACGTCGCGAACGGTGCGGCGCCTCCTCGTCACGGCGTGGGTCGGCGTGCGCGCGCTCGCGGGCTCGCTCTGGGCGCGGCTGCGCGGGCGACCTCAGGATACGCCCGTCGTGCTGCGGACGGCATTCGAGGACCTCGGACCGACGTACATCAAGCTCGGGCAGCTCATCGCCTCGAGCCAGGGACTCTTCCCGGAGCGCTACTGCACCGAGTTCCGCAAGTGCCTCGATCGCGTGCGGCCCTTCGACTACGCGGACGTGCAGCGGATCCTCCGCGCCGAGCTCGGACGCGACCCGGACGAGGTCTTCGCGTCGATCGATCGCGAGCCCCTCGCCTCCGCGTCCATCGCGCAGGTACACGCGGCGCGGCTGCTCGACGGCCAGGAAGTGGTCATCAAGGTGCAGCGGCCCAAGATCGCCGCGATCGTCGAGGCCGACCTTCGCGTGCTGCGTCTGGCGGCGCGCGCGATGGCCCTCTCGCCGCGCGGGGAGCTCGCGAATCCCGTCGGCATCGTGGAGGACTTCGAGGCGAACATCCGCGAGGAGCTCGACTTCCGGCGCGAAGCCGAGAACATGGGCGAGTTCAACCGCATCATGGTCGAGCACGGCCAGACGCAGGTGGTCGCGCCGCGCGTGGTGCCCGAGCTGACGACCGAGCGCGTGCTCGTCATGGAGCGCTTCTACGGCCACCGCGTCGACGACGTCGAGAAGCTCAAGGCGGCGAACGTGGACGGCGAGGAGAAGCTGCTCGCCGGCATGCGCGCCTGGTTCCAGTGCATGGTCCTCCACGGCTTCTTCCACGGCGACGTGCACGCGGGCAACCTCATGGCCCTCGCCGACGGGCGCATCGGTTTCCTCGACTTCGGCATCGT
>DASVWO010000375.1:0-67373 GCA_036393165.1 Polyangiaceae bacterium
TCGACGTGCAAGGACTCTGCGCCTGCTACGACACGTCCACGTTCGCCGACGGCACGCCCTGCGGGGCCGGCATGTTCTGCGAGAAAGGCGTGTGCGAGGGGTGCGACGGGGGAGCGTGCGCCGTGGCCAATCCCTGTCACGTCGGCGCCCTGTCCTGCGCGAACGCGCCGGCCTGCAACGACACGGGCCTGCCGATGCCGGACGGGACGAATTGCGGCCCGCCCGTGGACGTCGACGGCGGCGTCATCGACCCCGTCTGCCTCCGGGGCTCGTGCACGACGTGTCTGGACGACGCGCCGTGCACGCCGACGGACGTCTGTCACAGCGGATTGACCCAGTGCTCGACGGGCGTCAGCGTGTGCCTGGACGTCGGTCCCGACGCGGGCGCGGACGGTACGCCGTGCGGCGCGGGCATGGTGTGCACGACGGGCGACTGCGTGTCGTGCACGCCCGGCCAGGCGTGCAGCCCGTCCAACCCGTGCGACCTCGGGTCGATGACCTGCGCCACCGGGGCGCAGTGCGCGGACACCGGCAATCCGGACGTCGGCAAGAACGGCACGAGCTGCGCGCCCGACCACGTCTGTGACGACGGCGCGTGCGCGGCGTGCACGGCCGGCCTTTCGTGCACGCCCGCGAACCTCTGCAACGTCGGCATCACCAGCTGCGCCACGGGACAGAGCGGCTGCACGGACACCGGCCAGCCGGACTCCACCAAGGACGGCAGCGTCTGCGGGGGCACCTCCATGGTGTGCGAGAGCGGCGCCTGCGTCGCATGCACGACGGGAGCGCCCTGCGCGCTCCCCAACCCCTGCCGCGCCGGCGTGCTCGATTGCTCTTCGGGGGCGCCGGTCTGCAACGATGCGGGGCCGAAGGCGGACGAGACGCCCTGCGGCGGCGGCGGCAACGTGTGCTGCGGGGCGAGCTGCGTGGACACGGCGAGCGACGCCGCCGACTGCGGGCGCTGCCGGCACGACTGCCAGGGAGGAGCTTGCGCGGCCGGCACCTGCCAGGCGTTCGTCCTGGCGACCAGCCCGTATCCGACGACCATCGCCGTCGACTCGAGCGGCGTCTACTTCACGGATTACGACCTCGGCGTGATCGTCAGGGTCAGCGGTGGCACGCAGACGGTCGTGGCATCGAGCCTGGATTCGCCGTTCGACGTGACGCTCGACGCCACGTCCCTCTACTGGATCGACACCTCGGGTCTGTCGATCATGCAGATGCCGAAGGCGGGTGGAACCCCCGTGACGGTCGCCGTTCCGGGTGGGTACATCTCGGGCATCGCGGTCGATTCGAGCAGCGTGTACTGGACGGATCCGAGCAGCGCGACGGTCGAGAAGGCGCCGCTCGGCGGCGGCGCGGTGACGACGCTCTTCTCTTCGGCCGCGCCCGGGGACATCGCCGTGGACGCGACCAGCGTGTACTGGGCGTGGCAGAGCGGCGTGAGCATGGGACCTCTCGGCGGCGGCACGCAGACGACGCTCGCTGGCGCGAGCCAACCGGCCGGCATCGCCGTCGACGCGACGTTCGTCTACTGGTCGGACCAGGCTTCGATCAGCCGGGCACCGATCGGGGGCGGGACAGTGACCACCCTCGTGAGCGGCGGCACGACGTGGGGCCCGGTCACCATCGATGCCACGAACCTCTACGTCCTCGATCGCGGGGGGAGCCTCGTGAGCGTTCCTCTCGCCGGCGGCAGCGCCAAGACCCTCTGGTCGGGGACCCTCAGCATCGCTGCGCAGTCCCTCGCGAGCGACGCGACGTCCCTGTACTGGCCGGACGTCAACACCGGAGGCGTCATGAAGATCGCCAAGCCCTGACGGCGCGACGGCGGGCGCTTGGACATGGGCAGCGGCGGCTTCGCGGACCGTCAGCGACTGGCCGCCCGTGCGCGCTACGGATGGGCCCCTAGCGCCTCGTCTATGATTGCACCGTGGTGCGCGCCTCCCGTCCGCCGCCCGCCGCGAGCGAGACGGTGCTCGCGCTCCCGGAGCGCATTGAACCGCTTCGGAACGTACGCAGCACGATCCTCGTCGCGAGCGTCGGGAACATCCGCGCCTCGGGGTACTTCGACGACTACGCACGCAGGATTCCGGAGCACCACCGCGCCCCGCTCTTCGAGACCATCGCCGGACTGTGGGTTCCCGTCGACTCGGCGCTGGCGCACTACGCCGCATGCGACGCGCTGAACCTCCCGGAGTCGTCGCAGGTGGACTTCGGCAAACGCTCGGTCGAGCGTGTCGGCCAGAGCATGGTGGGCACCGCGATACGCATGGCCAAGCAGGTCGGCGCCACGCCCTGGACCTTCATCCCCCACATCCAGCGATTCTGGGCGCGCGGCTACGACGGGGGCGGGCTCGCCGCGTACAAGCTCGGGCCCAAGGATGCGCGCCTGGACCTGGTGCAGTGCGATCTCTGCGAGAGCCCTTTTTTCCGGAGGGCCCTTCGTGGCTGGGTCACTCATCTGATTCTGCTCTTCTGCAGCACGGTCTACGTGCACGAGATGACGGGGCCGGATGGCGTGCGGAGCATGAGCATGCGCGCACAGTGGGTATGAGGCGCGCCGGCCAGGTGCGCTGGAGGTCGCGAACATGCTTCGCGACATGAGATGATGGGGGGATCATGTCTGGCTCGGGATTCCCGCCCGCCGTTCCCGGATGTCGCATCGGTCGTCTCCTCGGCGAGGGCGCGACGGGCGCCGTGTTCGAGGCGCTGAGCGAGGCGGGCGACGCGCTCGCCATCAAGTTCCTGCGCGAGTCCTTCGCCGACGACCCGGAGATGGTCGCGCGCTTCAAGCGCGAGGCGAACATCTGTCAGCGTCTGCGCTCGGAGCACATCGCGGCGGTCGTCGGAGCGGGGCGCACCGAGCGGACGTACTGGATCGCCTACCGGCGGCTCGCCGGCGAGACGCTCGATGTGCGCATGAAGCGCGAACGCGCGCTGCCGCTCGCCACCGTCGCGCCCATGGTGGAGCAGATCCTCCGAGGCCTCGCGGTCGCGCACGCGGAGGGCATCGTGCATCGCGACATCAAGCCGGCGAACGTCATGCTCGAGCGCATCGGGGAAGAGGAGCGCGCCTGCATCCTCGACTTCGGGATCTCGAAGGACCGCTCGCGATCGGGCTCCAGCACGTCGGCGCCCGCCCTGACGTCGACCACCGCGACGCTCGGCACCATCAACTACATGCCGCCCGAGCAGATCGGCGCGTCTGCGGCGGTCGATCACCGCGCGGACCTGTACTCCGTCGGCGTCGTCGCCTTCCGCGCGCTGGCCGGAAAGCTTCCGTATGCGGGCGAGTCGCAGGCCGCCCTGCTGCACGCGAAGGTCACCGGCGAGGCCCGCTCGCTGAAGGAAGCGACGGGCGCGCACTGGCCTGCGGCGGTGGAGGGCTTCTTCCGGCATGCGCTGGCGCGCGCGCCGGCCGAGCGGTTCCAGAGCGCCGCGGAGATGAAGGCCGCGTGGAACGAGGCTGCCGGAGGTGGGGCGCCTCCGGAACCCGAGTCGATTCGCGGGCGCGACGCCGATTCGGAAGACCGGGACGACACCGCGCTGGACCATTGAGTCCGCACGCAACTGGGCGCGATGGGCGTCCGATAGGGCAGCAGAGGAGCGATCCATGCCGTTGCCCCAGGACCCCGATTTCGTGGCGTTCAGACTCTTCCGTGCTACCACGCGGCGCGGCGCACCCATGAACCCCAGGCACCGGGTCGTTCGCGCATCGTTCTATCTCTCGATCGCCCTGCCGCTCGCTGCGCTCGCATGCGGGCAGAGCTTCACCGCCGGGCCAAGTGACGGCGGCGAAGAGGGGGGCATCGTCTTCGGCGACGGAGGCAATGGGCAGGACGGCACGGTGAAGGATGCCGGGCCGGAGGCCGCGCCGGATGCGCGGCGCGATGGTCCCGAGCAGGCGGACGCGAAGCACGACGGCCCCGGCACCGACGGCGGGATGGCCGACGGTCCGGTCGAGACGGGTGGCGGTTGCCCGACCGGCTCCCTCACTTGCGCCGACGGCGGCTGCGTCCCGCAGAGCCCCACGAACTGCGGCACGTGCGGCAACGACTGCACGATGCTCCCCCACGTCGTCAACCCGTCGTGCGCGAGCGGCCAGTGCTCCTTCATGTGCGCGCAGGGCTGGGCACACTGCACGACCAACCCGGACGACGGGTGCGAGACGGACATCACGAAGTCGCCGAACTGCGCTGGCTGCGGTGTCACTTGCTCCGGCGTGACCCCGGTGTGCAGCAGCACCGGATGCGTCAGCGGGTGCACAGGAAGCCAGATCCTCTGCAACGGCACCACGTGCGTCGACACGACGAACGACCCGCAGAACTGCAACGGCTGCAACAACGCGTGCCCCGCCGGTCCGCCCAACTCGCAGCCTTCCTGCACGAACAGCGTGTGCGGCTGGACCTGCAACCTCAAGTACGAGGAGTGCAACGGCAACTCGTGCCTCCTGGCGGTTCCGGACTCTCTGCAAGGCGTGTTCGTCGCCACCGGCGGAGCCACCGCCTCGTGCGGTGCCATCGACAGTCCATGCGGGAGCATCTCGGCGGCGTTGACGGTGGTCCAGCAATCGGCGGGGACGAAGAACATCGTCTACGTGGCCGAGAGCGCGACGCCGTACGTCGAGCAAGTCATCCTGATTGGCGGGGTGACCATCCAGGGCGGCTGGGTGTACCAGGGCGCCGGGCAGTGGTCGCGACCGTGTTTGCAGGATCCAACTCAAACGGCCGTCGTCGCGCCGCTCAGCAGCAACCCCACTTCCGGGGTGATCTTCGCGAACTACACCGGCATCTCGACCCTCGACACGCTGAGCATTGTCGACGGGCCAACCGTCCCTCCGACCGGCCAGTCGTTGTTCGGCGTCTTCATAGACGGCGCGAGCACGCAGCTCGTCTTGCAGAACGTGAAGGTGCAGATGGGCACCGCCGGTCCCGGCGCGGACGGCAATATGGGTGCTGTCGGGGTGGGTGCAGTCGCTTGCAACACGCCTGGCGACAATGCGACCGGGCAGACAGGCGCAGCTGGCTCCCCTGGCTCCGCTGGAACGTATGGCGGAATGGGATTCACGGTCGGCGGGCAGGGAGGTACAGCCGACGCGGGGGCACCCGGGGACAATGGTGGGCCGGGACTGGCCGGGGGCTCGTGCACCGGCAGCGGATGCCAGATCCTATGCGCCAACCCGCCCACTTGCTCGACCTATGACTGCTCGTCCATTACGGCTGCGACCCAAACGGGCCAAACTGGAAAGCCTGGCTGCGGCGGCAATGGCGGCCAAGGCGGCACCGGTGGAACTGGAGGCGGTAGCAGCATCGCCATCTACGCGTTCCTGGGGGCGACGGTCACCCTCAACGGCGTCGTACTCGAGGCTGGCACGGGCGGAAGAGGAGGCAGCGGCGGACTCGGGGGACAAGGAGCTTCCGGCGTTCCGGGCGCCGCGGGCAGCTCGGTGACTTGCTCGCAGGGGTACTGCGCAGGCACCCACGCCACCTCGTGCACTGCCCAGCCATCGACCACCGGCGCAGGTGGTGATGGAGGCGCACCCGGAGGCGCAGGTGGCTACGGCGGACAAGGCGGCGGGGGCGCAGGCGGAGACTCCTACTGCTACTACCTCGCGACGGGCGCCACCGTCAGCGGCAGCTTCTCGTGCACACCGGGAACCGGTGGCCCAGCTGGAGTCCCCAACGGGACGACCGGCGCGGGTGCCGCGCACAACTGAGCGGCGGTAGGCTGGGTGCCGGCCACGCAATACCCATTTCCGGTGTGAACGGGCGGCAACAGTTCGCTCGGTCCGCTAGTATCTCCGCGTGCCGACGGATCTTCGCTCGACCCTCAAGGACCTCGCCCTCTCCTACGGCTGCCAGATCGTGGAGGCCGTCTACAAAGCGCGCCTCGGCGAGCTGTTCGAGCCCGCCGCCTCGCAAGGACTGTCGCTCGCGGAGCGTGTCTCGCACCGAGCCGCCTCCTGGGCGGCCACCTACAAGCTGTCGCACGCCGAGGCCGACCTCCTGCGTCGTGCGGCGCTGGGGGAGACGCAGGCCGAGATCGCGCGCCATCGCGGGACGTCGGCCCAGACGATCGAGGCCCTGAAGGTGCGCCTCCTGGGCCGCACGCGCGACGCGTCGCTCGAGCGCGCGGCCAACCGGTTGCTCCGTGACGTGGTCGAGCCCTCGCCGGGCGTCGCTGCCGCGAGCATGCGATTGCCCCCGGTCCGCGATGGCCATGCGAGCCGGCTGGAGCCCCGCATCGAGGAACTGCGCCGGCTCGCGGCGCAGCCGCCGAGCGACGCCAAGCGGTACGCCATCGGCGCCATCGTCAAGGAGCTCAAGAGCCATCCCGAGAAGTACGGCGACGACGCCGTGCGCACCGCCGGAGCGGCCGTCGGCGAGGATCAGGCAGGGCTCTACCGCTTCGCCCGCGTCGCCGAGCGCTGGAGCGCCCGCGAGGTGAAGACGCTGCTCGCTCTTCCGGGGATCTCGTGGTCTCACCTGGTGGAGCTCAGCCGGGTCGAATCCCCCGCCGTGCAGAAGCGCCTCCTCAGCCGGATCCGGCGCGAGGCCGTGCCCATGCGGGACTTTCACGCCCTGGTGAGCCGCGAGACGAAGTAGCCCGTCGGACCGGGTCCGTTCACTGGCAGCTTACCGCGTCCGCTCCCGCGTCCGCGCCGGAGCAGACGCCGAAGCAGCAGTCGTAGTCGTGCGTGCACGCCGCCCCCGTACTGGAGCACGACGCCGACACGCAGATGTTGGCGCAGTTGGCGCTGCAGCAGACGCTGCTGCCCTGCGCCTGGCACGACGCGCCCAGGTCGAGGCATCCGCAGTACGACACGCCGGCGTCGCCCTGCACGCAGTTGCCGCTGCAGCAGTCGCTCGCCGACGTGCACGGTCCGAACGTCGAGGGCCCCGCCGACGGCGTGCAGGCGCACTTGCCGTTCACGCAGCTCTTCGAGCAGCACTGCGAATCCGAGCTGCACGCGGCGCCTGCTTGCGCGCAGGCGCAGTGGCCCCCGGTGCACAGGTGGCTGCAGCACGCGCCGTCGTTCGAGCAGCTCGCGCCGAGCACGTCGCAGATGCACGTGCCCTGCATTCCGGCGCTGCAGTGCCCGCTGCAGCAATCCGAGTCCGACGCGCAGCCTCCCCCGAGTCCGCCTTGCGGCTCGGTGATGCAGCACGTGCCCGCGTTGCAGAAGGCGTAGTCCGGCGCGCCGCAGCACGCGAGGCTCGCGCCGCAGGCGCCGCCCTTGTCCGGGGCGCAGTTGCCTCCGCCGCTCGACGAGCCGCTCGATCCTCCCGAGCTGCTCGACGCGGAACCAGTGTCCGTCCGGCCACCGTCGGAGCCGCCGGCGCCGCCGCTGCCGGAACCCGTGCTGCACGCGGTGGTGAGCACGATCGCGGTCCACGGGAGCCAGCGCACGCTCCCATCATGCATCAGGTCTTTTCGAGACGCGCGACGAAGTAGCCGTCCGTCCCCTGCACGTGGGGCAGAAGGCGGAAGGATCCACCCTCGGTCGGGCGCAGCTCCGGGCGGGCGGCCACCAGCGCGTCGATGACGCCCTCGGCCTCTTCGCGCAGGACGCTGCAGACGACGTAAAGGAGGATCCCGCCTCCCGGCCGCACGTGCTCCGCGGCGCGCGACGCGATGGCGAGCTGCGCGCGGGGCCTGTCGACGAGGTCGGACTCCTTCAGGCGAAGCGCGATCTCGGGACGCCGCCGGAGGGTGCCGATGCCGGTGCACGGCGCGTCGACGAGGACGCGATCGTACGTGCCGGTCACGTCGCCCGAGCCGACGGTCCAGTCGACCGCGTGCGTCGCGCGCGTCTGCAGTCCGAGGCGCGCGAGATCCTCCCGCAGACGCGTCAGCTTCGTCGGGCTCGTGTCGCACGCGTCCACGGCGCCCGTCGCACCGACCGCGCGGGCGAGCACGCCCGTCTTGTTGCCGCGCCCGGCGCACGCGTCGAGCACCTGCTCTCCCTCGCGCGCGCCCAGCGCGAGGGCCGCCGCCTGGGATCCCTCCTCCTGCACCGTCCACGCTCCGTCGCTCCAGCCCGGGAGGCTCTGGGGCCGTCCTGCGCCGCGCGCGAGGATCGCCAGCGGCGATACGCGGCCCGGCTCGAACGTGGCGCCCGGGACCGCCGCGCGCAGCTTGTCGATCCACGCGTCGCGCTCCGCGGCTCTCTCCACGCGCAGCGCCACGGGCGGAGGCTCGGTGCCCGTCGCGAGAAACGCGTGCACGTCCGCCTCCGACATCGCTCGCGCCAGCGCCGCCCTCAGCCACGCGGGAGTCGACTCCGCGATGGCCGTCTCGCGCAGCGCCTCCGGATCCTTCGCCTGCTCCCGCGCCTTGGCCGCCCGGTCCGACACCTTGCGCAGCACGGCGTTCGCGAACGCCGCCACCTTCGGCCCTCGCAGGCGCCGCACGCCCTCGACCGCCTCGCTCACCGCCGCGAACGCCGGCACGCGCGTGAACCAGAGCTGGTACGCGGCGACGACCATGGGCGCCCGCACGCGCTCCTCGATCGAGTCGACCCCGCGCGCTGCGTGCCGGCCGATCTCGGCGAGCAGCCACGGCATCACCCGCAGCGTCCCGTACACGAGCTCCGTCGCCAGCGCGCGGTCGCGCGGCTCGAGCTGCATCGCGCGCCCGAGCTCCGCCTCGAGCGCCGCCGCGGCGAACGATTGCTCCTCGGCGACGCGCGCGACGACGCGCGCCGCCACGTCGCGCGCGGTCGGCGGCGCGGCCTTGGCCTTCGTCACGTCCAGAGCTCGTGCACTTGCGACACGATGACGTCCCAGCGGCGCTCCACGTCGTTCTTGAACGCCACGAGGATGATGAGCCCCAGCATCACGACGCCCACGAGGCTCGCGACCTCGCGGATGCGGATCGGCAGCGGGCGGCGGCGCATCGCTTCGAGCAGGAAGAAGAGGAGGTGCCCGCCGTCGAGCACCGGGATGGGCAGCAGGTTGATGAGGCCGACGTTCACCGAGATGACCGCCATGGTCCACACGAAGTCGGCCGCGCCGCGCGCGCCCGCCTTGCCGGCGATGTCGTACATCGTGATCGGGCCGCTCACGCTCGAGAGCGAGACGCGTCCCTCGAGCAGGCGCAGGAGCCCGATGCTGATGAACCGGACGACGTTGCGCGTCTCCTCGAAGCCGCGCCGCATCGCGTACGTGAGGAGGTGCGGGTTGGCGACCATCCGGTCGGGCGCGGACGGCACCCAGTGGTCGGTGCGGAAGACGTACTTCTCGTAGTGCTGGCCGAACTCGTCGTCCCACTGCTCGCGGCGCAGGTTGAAGTACCCGCGCATCGCGACGCCCTCGCGCACCCACTGCAGCTCGTGGCGCTTGTCGGCACTCGCCACCAGCTCGTCGCGCATCGAGAGCCAGAGGCGCTGGGGCACGCCGTCGAGCGTCGTGATGCGGTCGCCCGGCCGCAGGCCCGCGAGCCACTCGCTCGAGGCTTCGGGCACGAAGGCGACGTACATGTCGGCGCTCTCGATGCCCGTGCGCTCGAGGACGTCGGCGGTACGCGCGTTCTGGTCCGCCGGAGGGACCGCGCCCGGCACCGGGGGCAGAGGCGTGAGGGTCGCCGCGCCCGGCTCGAGGACCCCCACGTCCGCCAGGCCGCCCAGGGCATGCGGGGCCGCCGTGGGGCGCAGGTAGCTGATGACGATCTGGTCGCCGCGGTTGGCCGAGAGGACGTCGATGAGGTCGATGAACCGCTCGATGCGCTTGCCGTTGACCGCCGTCACGAGGTCGAACGTGTGCAGGACGGCCGCCGCGGGGGTGCCGGGGCGCGCGATGCCGATGGCCGCCGCCGGGAAGTGCGAGTCGAACCCGAGCTGCCCGCGGTGCTCGACGATGTCGAGCTCGCGCGGCTTCGCCTCGTCGGCCGGCGTGACCGTGACTTCGAGGCTCTTGCCGTCGCGCTCCACCCCGAGCTTCACGGCCTTGCCGGCCCGCGATTCGATGAGGCGGTCGAGCTCCTCTTTGCTGATGACCGGCTCGCCGCCCACGCTCGTGATGCGGTCGCCCGGCTCGAGCTTGCCCTCGGCGGGCTTGCCCGGGACGACGACGCCGACGGTGGGCGGCAGGAACTGCGTGTCGTCGAGGAACACGGACGTGTAGAGCGCCACCGGGAAGAGCACGTTCATCGCCGGGCCGGCGAGCACGATGACGACGCGCTTCCAGAGCGCCTGCGACTCGAAGGTGCGCCCGCGGTCTTCCGGGAGGATCGGCTCCTTCGTCTTGCTCTCTTCGAGCATCTTCACGAAGCCGCCGAAGGGCAGGAGCCCGATGCAGTACTCGGTCTCCTTGCCGCGGATGCGCACGATCTTCGGCCCGAAGCCGATGGAGAAGGTGAGGACCTTGACGCCGAAGATCTTGGCGAACGCGAAATGCCCGGACTCGTGGATGAAGATCAGCGAGCTGACGAGCAGCACGAAGTACAGCAGGTCCATCGCGCGTCCGGTGGGAGGGAACCTTACAACATGGACGCTCCCTCCGCCCGAGCGTCGTGCGATAGCCTCGAAGTAATGTCGACTGGGGGCACACCCACGATCCCGGCGCATGCGGGACCCGGCATCGTGGGCCTGCCTCCGGGGACGCTCGTGGGACGCTACGTCGTCGTCCAGCCGATCGGCGAGGGCGCGATGGGCGCCGTGATGCTCGCCTACGACACGAAGCTCGCGCGGAGCGTGGCCCTCAAGCTGCTGCGCGTGGAGGCCGACTCGGAAGAGGCGCGGGTGCGCATGACGCGCGAGGCGCAGGCGATGGCGCAGCTGTCCCACCCCAACGTGGCGGCCGTCTACGACGTCGGCACGCACGAGGGGAACGTCTATCTGACGATGGAGTACCTCGACGGCGAGACCATGAAGTCGTGGCTGCGCGAGCCACGATCGTGGCGCGAGGTGCTCTCGGTCATGCTGCAAGCCGGGCGCGGGCTCGAGGCCGCGCACGCGAGGGGCATCGTCCACCGCGACTTCAAGCCGGCGAACGTGCTGATCACCAAGGAGGGACGCGTGTGCGTGCTCGACTTCGGGATCGCGCGCAGCGAGCGAGCCCCGCGCGACGGTGTGCCCCCGGCCGCCTCCCCGTCGCCCCCTTCCGCAGGCTCGGCTCCGTCTGCGCTGGCGGAGGATCTCACCGAGGAGGGCGCGATCGTCGGCACCCCGGGGTACTTCGCACCGGAGACCGCGTTCGACCGCATCGCCGACGCGCGCAGCGACGAGTTCAGCTTCTGCGTCACGTTCTGGCGCGCGCTCTACGGGACGCCCCCCTACCCCAGCAAGACGGTGCACGAGTACGTCACCGCGCTGCCCGGCGGCCCCGGACCGCGTCCGAAGACGCCGCGCGTACCGGCATGGCTCCACACCGTCGTGCGCAAGGGCCTCGACCCGGAGCCGGAGCGGCGCTTTCGCTCGATGGGCGAGGTCCTTCGGGCGCTCGACGACAATCCCTCGCGGCGGCGACTGTCGCGGGCTGCCGTGGTGGCCGCGATTGGAATCGCAGCCCTCGCCGCGGTGGCCGTCGGTGAGCACCGACGGGCCGTGCGGTCAGCCTGCGATGCGGAGGGCGCCGCGATTGGTTCGAGCTGGGGCGCCGTTCGTCGCGCGGCGTTGCAGGACGCGATCGCGGGCGCAGGAGACCCGAACGCCGCCGATCGCGCGGAGCGCACGGGGCGCGCGCTCGACGCCTTCGTCGACGAGTGGCGTGGCGAGCAGCGGTCGTCTTGCCTGGCGACGCGGGCCGAGGGCACGCAGACCAGGGCCACGTACGAGGTGCGCACGGCGTGCTTGCTGGGCGCGCGACAGCAGTTCGAGGCGGTGATCGACCTGCTCGCCAGCCGCGACGCGAGCATCCTGCGGCGAGAGACCGAGATGGCCAAGTCGCTGCCGCCGCCGGCCCTCTGCAAGGGGCCGGACGCCGCGACGGCGTTCGTTCCACTGCCGGCCGATCCCCAGGCGCGTGCGAAGGCGCAAGACGCCCGGCGCCTTCTCGAACGAGCCCGCGCGCTCCAGGCGTCCGGCCCTTCGGCGGACGGGCTGAAGGCAGCGGAGGGTGCGGTCGCACTGGCGCGCGAAGCGGGGGATGGCGCCGACGAGGCCTCGGCGCTCCTGGTGGCGTCGCTCGTCCACGCGCGACGCTTCGAGGACGCACCCTCCTTGCAGACCGCAAGCGACGCGCTGTTCGCGGCGGAACGGGCGGGCGTCGACCACGTCGCTGGGTTGAGCGCAGTCCAGCGTGCGTTCCTGCTCGCCGAGCGCTTCAAGCAGGTCGACGCCGCCCGGGCGTGGCTCGACCTCGCGCGCGCCAAGCTCGAACGCCACACCGGCGACGAGGCACTCGAGCTCGAGATCCTCAAGGTGCAGAACACGGTGAGCGCGGCGGCCGGGGACTCGAAGGGCGCGCTCGAGGGGGACCGCCGGTACGTCGACCTCGTGGCGCGACGCTACGGCCGGACCAACCTGCGCACGTGCAAGGCGGTGGGCAACGTGGGCCAGAAGCTCTTCAACGTGGGGGACTACGAGGGGGCAGCGGACGCCTTTCGCGACACACTCTCGTGCACCGAGAACGAGGTGGGCCCGGGCGACGAATCGCTGGCGCTCGGATACAACGCCTACGCCGCGACGCTCGACGTGCTCGGCAGGCTCGACGACGCCATCGCGGCCTACAGGCGCGCGCTCGACCTGCGGCGCGCCGTCGGACCGAGCGACGGTCTGCAGGTCGTCATCCTGAGCAACCTCTCGGAGACCGAGAACCGCGCGGGGCACGCTGCCGACGCCGAGCAGGACGCCCGCCGTGCACTGCCTCTGGCCGAGGCGAGCACCGGTTACGCCCACGCCGTCGTCCCGAGAGCTCTCTTCGCGCTCGGCGCCGCGCGTCTGGCGCAGGGGCACCCCGAGGAGGCCGTCGACGCTTGCTCGCGCGCCATCGTCTCGGGGGCGGGAGACGACACGGCCGCCGCCAAGTCGGACGACTACGACTCGCTCCGGTGCCTGGGCGAGGCGGAGCTCGCCCTGGGCAAGACGACGCTCGCGCGGGGGCACCTCGAGCGCGCGGTCGCCGTCACCAAGAGCTCCTACGTGGACGACCTGCCCCGCGCCCGGTTCGCGCTCGCGCGAGCGCTCGCGACCGGCACGCCGGCCGATCGGAGCCGCGCGAGGGACCTCGCCCGGAGCGCTCGGGACGAGCTCAGCGCCGCCGTCGGGAAGCAGCCCTGGTTGCAGCCGACCCTGCAGGCCGTCGAGCGATGGATCGCCAATCCCGGCGGAGCTGCGCCTGGACCTCGAAACTCGCCACGTAGGTGAGGTTCTGCATCTCGAGATGATGACCGACGACGCGCGTCAGAAGCGAGCCTGGAACCCGACCCGTCCGCCGCCTCGATCGCGTGTGAAATAGAACCACCCGCCCACGCCGAGGGCGACGACGGCGACGCCGAGCGAGACGTCTCCGGCGACGAGCTTCGTCCGCACGGCGCTCACGCTGGACGGATCGCAGGACGGTGCGCAGTGGTTCTGCAGGCTGGAGAACTCGGAACGGCCCCACACCCAGAGCACCGCGGTGCTGACGAGGGCCGCCGCGCCGACCGCGCCGAGGATCCACACGGGCCGCGGGATCGCGTCCGGACGAGAGACTGTGCTCGCCGGGGGAGCGGCGACTGCTTCGAGGGTGGCCTCGACCTGGCGTTCCTTCTGCCCCTCGACCAGAACGATCGAACGATCGACCGGCTGGGACCCGCTCCGCTCGAGGCGGAGCGCGTGCGGGCCCGGATCCAGCTCGATGGGCCGACCGTCGAGTCGGTCGGCGACGCGCGAACCGTCGACGAGCACGGCGACGTCCGGCAGGTCGTTGCCCTGGGTGTCGTGCGCTTGCACGACGATCGAGGGGAGGTCGGCCTCCACCTGAGCGAGCCACGTACTGCAGTCGCTCTGAACTGCGGTCGGGCACTCCTTCTGGGCGCACGTCAGGAGCCGCTCGCGTGCCTCGCGCAGGTGCCCCTGAGCGCGAAGCTTCTGCGCCGTCTCGGCCGACGAGAAGCAGGTTTCGCGGTCGACGGCGTGCGCCCGGGCGGGCGCGAGCACCGCCGCCGACAGCACCACGAGGAATGCGGCGAGACGCCGCCTCATCTCAGTTGCACTCCCGCTTGTAGTGCTTCACGCCGGCGGAGTCGTAGAAGTAAGGGGGATCGCAGCTCACGTGCGGCCTCGGGCGAGGCGGGGGCGTGGCAGGGGCGAAAGGCTGCGGCGGCGCCGGTCGAGGCGGCGCCGACGCCGTGTCCGCGACGGGCGACAGATCCTGGATGTCCACCGTGGGGGGCGACTCGCTCGGCGCCGACTCGATGGCCGCGGCCGATTCCATGACGACGGGGGCGCTCGAAGACGGCGCCGCCGTCACGCCCGCAGGGGCGGGACCAGGGCGGAGAGCCAGGACGATCGCGACCACGATCCCCAGGGCGATGGCCACCCCCACGGCGACGAGCGCGCGGCGTGCCGGAATGCCGACTCCCAGCGCCGTGGACAGGAGAGGAGGTGCGGCGCGCGCTGCCGCTCGCAGCCGCTGGCTGATCGGGCTCGACTTGGACGGCGTCGAGTGCACGTCGGAGACGGCTGTCTGCAGGTCCGAGTCGGGCAGCACCTCGGGCGCGCTCGGGATGGAGCCCGAATGGCTCTCGATCTCGGCGACCGCGCTGGCTCGCTCGTCCAGCTGCTCGCGCGCGAGGTCGCGCACCCACGCCGAAACGTCCGAGGGAGAGCCGATCGTCACGCCCATCTCAAGGGCGATGGCCATCTCCTCCGCCGTCTGGAAACGCTTCGAGGGCTCGTTCGCCAGGCCCCGCATGACCACGGCGTCGAGCAAGGAGGGCATACCCGCGACGCGCGCGCTCGGCGGCTCGTCGCATCCCTTGAGCACGCGAGCGAGGACCTGCGCGTCGTCCTCTCCGGGGAAGAGCCGCTTGCCCACGAGCATTTCCCAGAGCACCACGGCAGCCGCGTAGACGTCGGCCCGGCGATCGGCAGGTTCGCCGCGCAGGCGCTCGGGGGACATGTACGCGAGCTTGCCCTTGAGCGATCCGGATCGCGTCGACTGCATGCGCCCGATCGCGCTGGCGACGCCGAAGTCGAGCACGCGCGGGATGCCGTCGGCGCCCACCAGGACGTTCTGCGGCGACACGTCACGGTGGACGATCTGGAGCGGCCGTCCGAGCTCGTCGCGCGCCTCGTGCGCCGAGTGCAGCCCGCGCAGCACGCCCGACAGGATCGCGCCGGCGATGGGCGGCGGCACGGGCGTGCCCCGTTGCACGGATGCCCTCACGAGGCGAGACAGCGATTCGCCGTGCACGTAGTCCATGACCAGGAGCAGCTCGTCGCCGGTCGAGACGACGTCGGTCGTGGAGACGACGTTCGGGTGCTGGATGCGAGCCGCGATGCGCGCCTCGTCCATGAACATGACGACGAATTCCTGGTCCTGAGCCAGGTGCGCGTGCAGGCGCTTGATGGCGACGGTGCGGGCGAAACCGGCGTGGCCGGTGAGCCGTCCGAGGTGGACGGCAGCCATCCCGCCCGTGGCGATCCGGCGGTAGATGGCGTAGCGGCCGACGAGGATCGGCAGCTGCGCGGAGGGAGACGAGAAGGCTGTTGACGCCCCCGGCACGAACCAGTCGTACCATACGGGCGCGGCTTCGGACAGGCACGCGACAGCCTTGACTGACCCTAGGTCAACGAACATCATCGATCGAGTGCTCCCGGCCAGGAAGTTCTCTCCGGCCGTCGTCGCCGCAGCCGTCGCGCTCGCGGCCGGCTGTGGTCAGGGCGGCGGGGCGGGAGCCGGAAGCGACTCCCTCGAGGTCGCTGCTGCGATCCTTGCTGGATCGCCTGACGCCGCTGGCGTCGCGAGGCTGATGGCGCCGGACGAGGACTCTTTCCAGATCGAGGGCGACCACTGGACGTCTCGCGGCTGGCGCGCGGCGTCCGCGCATCGGTTCGACTGGCTCGGAGCTCGACTGCCGCCGACGTCGGACGGAGTGATGGAGGTCGGCGTCAGTCGCGTCGAGCGGCTGCGCTTGCATCTCACGCTCGAAGGCGCGGCCAGCGTACCGGCCGAATCGAGCCGCGGCCGCGTGGTGTACGCGGGAGCGTTGCCGTCGGGCGACGTCGTCGTCGTCGCATCGCAGACCGCGCTCGAGCAGCTCGTGCTGCTGCGAGAAGCCCCCTCGAGTGCGCTGGCCTGGTCGGTCGGACTCTCCTCCGGCATCACTGGGGTCGCCGAGGACGGACGCGGAGGGCTCTTCTGGCTCGATGCGACCGGAGAGCCGGTCCTTCACACGCCGCGCCCCGTCGTGTTCGACGCGACAGGCACCGTGATCCCTGCGGACGCCCGCTTCGAGCACGGCCGGCTCGTCGTCACGTTCGACGCCTCGCGCGTGGTCTTCCCGGCGCTGCTCGACCCGGCGATCGAGTCGTCTTTCTGGCAGCAGCTCACGCCGGCGATGCCGCCGCCTGCACGCTTCCAGGCTGCGATGACCTTCGACGCGAAGCGAGGCGTCGCGGTCCTCTTCGGCGGCGTGCCGTCCAACGGCGCGTCGAGTCCCCTCGGCGACACGTGGGAGTGGAATGGCACGGCGTGGTCGCAGAAGTGCGCGTCGCCGCCCTGCAGCGCGACGACGCCCTCGGCGCGACCGGGCGCCGCGATGACATTCGACTCGACCCACGGTGTCACCCTGCTCTTCGGCGGAGGCGTCGCCGGCCAGGAGCAGAGCGACACGTGGTCGTACGACGGACAAGGGTGGAAGCAGCTGTGCACCGCCTGTGGGCCTGCGCCCTCGGCGCGCACGCAAGCCACCCTCGCGTTCGACGCGAGCACCGGCAAGGCGGTTCTCTTCGGGGGCTCCGTTGCCTGCATGGCTCCGTTGGCCGACACGTGGACGTGGGACGGATCGACGTGGCAATCCCCGTCGACGATGACGGCTCCTCCCGGGCGGTGGGGGGCAGGTATGGCCTACGACGCCACGCGAGCCGTCGCCGTTCTCTTCGGAGGAACCGGGCAGGGATTCCAGCAAGACCTCGCCGACACGTGGACGTGGAAGACCGCGACTTCCACCTGGACGCAGGTTTGCGCTCAGGCTCCGTGCGTGGATCCTCCGGCGCGCACCGAGATGGGGATGGCTTTCGACACGGTCCCTGGCAAGACGGTGATCTTCGGCGGCAACACCGGCAATCCTCAGCTCGCCGACACCTGGGAATGGGACGGCGCAGCGTGGAGCACCGTCGGAGGTCCGAACACCCCTTCCGCGCGCGACCAGGTGGCCATCGCGTACGACGTCAAGCGCGCCCGCCTCGTGATGTTCGGCGGCAACGCCGGGGGTACGGCGCTCGCGGACACGTGGGAGTACCACTCGCACGGGGCGGCCTGCACGGCGGACTCCCAGTGCGACACGGGCCACTGCGTCGACGGCGTGTGCTGCGAGTCGGTCTGTGGCACGTGTCAGCGCTGCGACCAGGCAGCGCCGCTCGAGCCGGGGCCGCCGCAGCCGGGACCGGTCGCGACGCCGGGCGTGTGCAGCGCGGTGACCGGGGCGCAGGACCCGGACTCCTGCAGCGGACACCTGACGTGCGACGGGGAGGGACAGTGCAAGGGTGGCCCCGGGACCGTCTGCGCGTCGCCGGCCGCTTGCGCCAGTGGTTCGTGCATCCAGGGCTGCTGCGACGGCGTGAGTCCGTGCGTCCCGGCCGACGCGGGGGCGCTGCCGTCCGAGGGGGGGCCCCCCGGCGAGGACGGCGGCGGCAACGCGGCCTCGCCGGGAAGCGGCAACGGTGGCGGTTGCAGCTGCCGTGCGGCCGGCACGACCAGCGACTTGCCGGCGGGGGCGTTCGTGGTCGTCGTCGCGTCCTTGGCGCTTCTCGCCGTACGAGACTCGCGTCGTCGCCGCTGGATTCGAGCCGGGATCGCCGTCGGCTCGACGGGCGCCATCGGCGCAGCGGCGGCGAACTGCGCGCTCGTCACGCCCTTCGACGAGCTGAGCTCCCAGTGGCCGCCGGACGCGGCTCTCGCCGTGGACGCAAGCGAGTCGTCCAGCGATGTCGAGCCCGAGACGACGACCGGCGACACGATGGCGGAGAGCCCGGCCGGTCCGGACACGGGCCCGCCCACACCTCCGAGCAACCCCGCCAGGTGGAGCGTGCGGTTCGGCGATTCGCAGGACCAGAAGGTCTACGCGGTCGCCGCCGCCCCCGGCGGGAACCTGCTCGTCGCGGGGGCGTTCACGGGCACCATCGACTTCGGAGGCGGTATGGCCGTCGCGAGCACCGGTGGGTACGACGCCTTCGTCGCGATGCTCGACGCTCAGGGGCAGCCGGTGTGGGCGCGTAGCTTCGGCGACGTCCCGCAGGCACCCAAGGGCGATCAGCTCGCCTTCGGAGTCGCCGCCGATGGCTCCGGAGACGTGTGCGTTTGCGGGACTTTCACGAACAGCCTCGCTGCGTCGACGACCATGCTGCAGGGCGCGGGCGGGAAGGACGCCTTCGTGCTGAGGCTGGACCCGACCGGCAAGCTGCTCTGGGCGGTGCCCGCGACCGGCCCCGGCGATCAAGTGGCGTTCGGCATCACGTCCGATGCGCGCGGCGACTCGGTCGTCGAGGGTGCGTTCGAGGGCACCATGACGATCGGAAACGCGCCCGTCACCAGCCGGGGCGGGTTCGATGCCTTCACGGCCATGCTGGCGCCTGGGTCGGGCGTGGCCTGGGTCACGCAGGTCGGGGGCACGGCCGACGAGATGGGCACCGCGGTGGCGCTCGCCGACGGAGGAGCGCCCTACGCGGCGACCTATTTCTCCGGGCAGAGCTACGTGAACACGCTACCCGAGGCGGGCGCGCTGGTGAGCGCGGGTGGCTACGACGTCGGAGCGTATGGCTTCGCCGCGAACAACGGCGGGCCGATCTACGCCGGGCGCTTCGGGGATTCCGCGAATCAGTACGGCTACGCACTCGCCGTCGACGCGATCACGAGCGGACACCTCGCGCTGGCCGGACCCTTCCAGGGTTCCATGTCATTCGGAGCGACGACGCTGCAGAGCGCGGGCCTGGACGACGTGTTCGTCGCCAAGCTCGACCTCACCGGAGCGCCGCAATGGGCGGCGCGCTTCGGCGATCCCGAGGAGCAGATCGCGTACGGCGTCGCGCTCGATCCCGGCGGCAACTTGGTCGTCACGGGATCGATGCGGGGTACGGCCACGCTGGGAACGTCCAGCATCCGGAGCGCAGGGGGTGACGACGTCGTGCTGGCGAAGCTGGACCCGGACGGAAAGCCACTGTGGATCGAGCGCTTCGGCGATCCGAACGATCAGGTGGGGACGGCGCTGACGACGGTGCTCGCGGGCGGGAGCTACGACGTCGTCCTCGTCGGCAATTTCGCGGGCCAGATCGATCTCGGCGCGGGAGCCCTCCAGAGCCAAGGCGACGACGACTTCTTCGTGGCCGAGTTCGGACCGTGACCCGACGCTAGTTACCGCTGCGTCTCGATGTCGTCGCAAGCGATCAGGGGCTGCACTTCATGTGGTTGACGGCCGCGTACTTGTCGGCGCCCACGTTGAAGCCGGTGGGGGAGACGCAAGATACCGGCTGGCCGTCTTCGTCCACGTAGGTGAGGTTCTGCATCTGCGCGGCCTGCGGGGTCCACGTGAGGAGGGGGACGACGTCCCAGGTCGGCATGTTTTGGAGGATCGTCTTGTCCTTCAGATCGCCGCTGCTCACGAGATCCTGCAGCACGTCGAGGCCGATTGGCTGTAGCCGGATGCGCAGCGTGACCTGGTCCGGGATCTGGGGCAGGCCGGAGCCGAGCGCGCGCGGGAAGGACTGCACGATGTGCGTCTTGTAGAAGTTCGGGTCGGTCATCATGAAGGTCACGGGCGCCGGGAGCTCGTTGCCTTCGGTGCTCGCGGCCTGCCAGAACATGTCCACCTGCTTGCCCGATCCGTCGAACATGCAGTCGCGCAGCAGCCACAGGTCCGGATCCGTCGTGCTCGGGATCGACGTGACCGCCGTGCCGTCGGGCACGACGCCGCTCTGGTAGATGGTCTTGCCGCCCTTGGTCGCGATGACCTCGGCCCACGCCCGCCGATCCTGCGCGGCGCCGCTCGGCCAGAAGTGGCCCGCGTCGACGTTGTCGACGATGACGCGGATGCCGCCTGTCTGCGTCACGCAGAGCGCCCCTTGCAGCGTCGCCTGCAGGAACTCGACGATCGCGTTCTTGTCGGCACCGGCGCCCGGGTAACCCGGCAGGGCGACGTCGACGCCGGGGAAGTCGTGCGCGTACGTGTACCGCGCCGGAAGCGTCTCGCCGGACACCTGCGCGACCGGGCCCTTGCTCGCGCTCTGCTGCATGTGGCACTGCGAGCACGTGTCTCCCAGGGGCTGCTGCGAGAAGATCGACGCCTGCCATTCGGCGAAGGTGCGCTCGATGTGCGCACCCGGCGGCGCCACGATGTCGTGGCACGCGCCGCACATCGTCGCCCCCTCGGCGCGCGTGCGGTCCTGAAGGTCGTCGTGCGCCGAGGCGTGCGCCGTGCTCGCCACGGGGTCCGTGATCTCCCCGCGCATCACCAGATCCCCCGAGAGCGACACGGCGGCGTCGTGCGTCCCCGTCACCTGGTTGATCGTGTGGCAGAAGAAGCACGTGATGCCGCGGAGCTTCTGCGGCACCGAGTCGAGGTTCGTCCCGTCCTTCGTGGCGCCCTCTGCGAGCGCCATGGGCGCGTGGCACTTGATGCAGAAGCTCCCGAGCTGCCCGTTCGTCTCGCGCTGCCCGCGCGCGTTCATCGCCCGGAACACCGGATCGTCGGATGCGCCCGCGTGCATGCTGACCTGCCACTGCGCGTAGTGATTCGGATGGCAGCCCTGGCACGTCTGCGGATCGAGCATCGCATCGCGCGAGAGAAACGCGCTGGTCGAACCGGTGCTCGAGGTCCCGCAAGCTGCCCCCGCCGCGACGAGGAGCGTCGCGTGAGCTGCCCAGCCGCTCTTCAAGAGCTGCCTCCGCCGCGCCTTCGCCGTCGCCTCGCGCCGATCGCACCCGCGAGCGCCGCGGTCGCGAGGAACCCGAGCGCTCCGCCGCCGCCCACGACGCCGCACCCGCACGAGCTCTTGGAGCCGCCGCTCCCGCTTCCGCCACCCCCGCTGCTGCCGCCTCCGCTGCTCCCGCCCGAGCTCCCCCCGCCCGACGACGACGAGCCGCCCTGGCCCGCATCCCCCGCGTCACCCGCCGTCAGCGGGCAGTAGAGAGAAGCGTCGTTCCCGACGATGGGACACCCGGCCGCGTCGTACGTGGGAGTCGTGTCGCACGATCCGGAGCACGAGCACGTGGATGTGAGCGGCAGGACCGGCGACGCGTCGATCCCGTAGCAGGCGCCCACGTTGGAGCAGAGCCCCGCGAAGGGCATCCCCGCGCACATGTTCGCCTGCGCGCCCGCCGCGCACTGGATCGGCCCCTGGATCGAGAGCAGGTGCATCTTCGCCGTGAACGTCTTCCCGTCGTCGTGCGAGACGCCGGCCACGAAGCAGCTCGGCTCGTCGGAGCAGGCCCACACGTCGTTGCCCTGCGTCGCGAGGCACTGCACGTGGATCTGCGGATTCGTGTTCACGAACGTGAGCGTCGCCCTGTCGCCCACGAAGAGCCCGTCCTCGATGCTGCCGATGTAGATCTTCGACCCGTCCGGCGAGAGGGCGAACCCGAGCATCTGCCCGGTGAGCTGCTTGGAGCTCTGGAAGGTCTGCCCGCCGTCCTTCGTGACGATGAGGCGCGAGAGCCCCTCGGTGCGCAGGTACACGAGGTCCGCGTTCATGGGGTCCACGCCGCCGATATACACGGCCGTCTCGTGCGCCGGATCGAGCGGCGTCTGGTGCTCGGTCCACGTCGCGCCGTGGTCCTTCGACACGAAGAGCGACGCCGTGCGCCCCGACGCCTGCCCGCGGAAGGCCGACACGTAGATGCGGTTCGGATCGCTCGGCGCCACCTCGATCGTCGTCACGTCGGCGATCGGGTCGATCTGCGTGCCGAACGCCGTCCAGTTCGCGCCGTCGTCGGTCGTCTCGAAGAGCTGGTGCCCGTACCCGCCGCCGCCGTCGTTCAGCATCGCGCTGTACGAGTTCGCGATCGTATCGACGATGTGCGCGTTCTCCTTGTGGACGACGAGATCCTTGATGCTCTGGCCCTGCAGGGGCCCGCCCTCGACCGTCCAGTTGCAGCCGACGTCGGTCGACACCTGCAGCCCCAGCGAGAGCCCGGCGACGATCGAGTCGTTGCTCGTCACCCCGAGGAACGGATCCTCGTTCGACGTGGACGGGAGGCCCAGCGTGTCCTCGCACAGCCAGTACCAGGAGTTGCCGCCGTCCTTCGAGATGGTGATCCCGAACGAGTTGCGCACCACGATCCAGCTCGACTGCGTCGGCGAGAAGAGGATCTGGTTCGACTGCGGGAAGCGCCCGTTGGCGCGCGCGGTCGGGGCGGCGGCGAGGAGACCGGCCGCGACGGCGGCCGCAAGAAAGGCGTGTCGCACGGGTCGAAGCCTAGCAGCGCGGGTCGCGATGTGCGACGACGAGCCACTCGAACGCGCCGAGCGGCTCGACGCGCGCGCGCCACGTGGGAGCCAGCGCCGCCTCCCACTCGGCCGCGTCGAGCACGCGCGCCTCGATGGAAGCTCCCGCCGCACGGTCCTCGTAGACGCACGTGCGCGGACCCGTGCGACGAAGCACGCGGTCGTCCATCGCAGGCAGGGCCTCGATGCGTTCGAGCCACGCGGGGGAGGGGACCTCGGCGACGAGGACGCCCCCGGGCCGGACGACGCGCGCGAGCTCGGCTCCCAGCTTCGCGATCGCGTCCTCTGCCGGCGGGTGCGCCAGCGTCCCGTGCAGCGCCACCGCCGCATCGAACGACGACGGCGCAAAGGGAAGGGGCTCCCAGAAGTCGGCCCGCACGAGCGGCACCGGACGCGCCCGCCGCGCGCATCGATCCAGCATCGCCTGCGACACGTCGACGCCGGTCACCTCGTGCCCCGCGTCGAGCAGCGCGGGGATCTCGCGCCCCGTCCCGACACCCAGGTCCACCACGCGCGCCGGCGCCGGCGGCAGCTCGCCCAGCACGCGCCTCAGTCGCTCTCTCGATGAGGCGCCCTCCAGCGCGTAGACGCGGTCGTAACGTCCCGCGATGGCCTCGAAGAATCGTTCGCTCGCGCTCACCTCACCAGCCCGCAGTAGGCCAGGTACAACGCCTCGTGCACGCCGGCCAGCCCGATGGCGTGCTCGAGCAGACGCGCACGCTCGCCCTCGGTCCACGCCTTCTTCGGCAAGCGCTTGGCTCCCCTGCGGTGCGCGGCGCCGAGCAGCGCGCCGAGGTACGACGCGAGCGGCTCCATGTCCTGGGCGGCGAGCTTCGTGAGGTCGAGCTTGTCCTCCTGCGGCGCCAGGCGGCGCGCGTACATCGACGAGCCCCGCAGCTTCGTGGTCCCGATCATGCGCGGCGGCTGCGACACGCACGCCCGCACCGCGGTCGCGACGCGCTCGGCCGCTTCGAGCCGGGGCGGACGCACGAGGCACGCCGCAGACGGGGTGTCCTCCTCCTTCATGTCGAAGATCCACGCGCCGTCGGGTCCGCCCTTCCCGCGCACGAGCACCGCGACACGCAGGCACCCGAGGCTGCCGGTGCCGGCCACGCGGAACGCCGCGTCGAGGACCTCGAGCGCGCCCTTCGGCGGACGCTCCGCGTCGGGCAGGCGCTTGACGAACTTCGTGAACGCCCGCTCCGCCTTGGCGCGCAGCTTCTTGGGCAGCGTCTCGTAGCGCGCGCCCCGCACGAGCCGGCGCTCGCCGTGGACCAGGCGCGTGCGCGCGTCGAGCAGCTGCTTGCGGGTCCGCTTCTGCGCCCTCTCGACGAGCGCCGCGATCGGCCGCGGCGGCGGCGGGGCCTTGCGCTTGTGGAACGCGGCGTTCGCGTAGGCGCGCAGCAGCGCGTCGGCCAGCGCGATCGTGCGCGGCCCGTCGGTGCCGAGCTCGCGTCCGCCGAGGATGAGGCTCGTCAGCACGCGCAGCACGTCGAGGCGCCACGGTCCCACGAAGGCATCGTCGAAGTCGTTCAGGTCGAAGACGACCGTCTCGCGCGCGCGCGTCTGGTGGGTCTCGCGCGTCGTCAGCGCGCCGATGCGGAAGGCGCCGAAGTTCTCCAGGTGGCAGTCGCCGACCAGCCACCCCTCGCCGCGCGGCCCCTCCACCAGGGACGGGTGGTGCTCGAGGAGCTCGTAGAAGAGCGGGGCCGATCCGCGGAGCAGCGCCAGCGGGGACGCCGACATGCGTTCGGCCTTGTGGGCGAGCAGGTGCGGAAATCGACCGGTGCGTTCCCGGTCGATCTCGAGCTGTCGCTTCGCGAGCCGCAGGGGATCGATGGCGAGCATGGGAAGAGGCGAGGGTACCGTAGTACGAAGGGGGCGTGCTCCTCGTCGCCAGGGCCCTGGAAGAGGGCGTCTTCGGGGGTCCGCTCGCGCGGGCGGCGGCGCAGATCTGGGGAAGCGTCTCGGCGCGCCACGTCGTGCGCCCGCTCGAGCTCCCGCCTCACGTGCGCGTGGTCGCCGTGGGAGGAGCGACGCTCGGGGGCTCGGGCAAGACGCCGCTGGCGATCGCCTGCGCCCGGGAGCTCGCGCGGACCGGGGCACGCGTGGCGCTCGTCGGGCATGCGTATCGTGCGCGACCGGGCTGCCCGCGCGTCGTGAGCCCGGGCGATCCCCTGGCCCTCGTGGGCGACGAGGCGCTGGTCGCTGCGGCCGAGCTCGAGGCCGCCGGCGTGCCGGTGGTCGTCGCCCCCGATCGCGCGTCGGCCGTGGCGTTCGCCGCACGCTCCGCCGATGTCCTCGTGCTCGACGGCGTGGCCCAGACGCGGCCGCGCCCCGCGACGCTCGCGCTGCTCGCGGTCGATCCGGAAGAGCCGTGGGGGCGCGCCGCCGCGCTGCCGCCGTGTGGGGATCTGCGCGCTCCGGTCGAGGCGTTGCTCGCCGCCGTCGACGCCGTCGTGCCCGTGAACGAGGCCGACGACCCCGGGCCCTTCCCCTGGGACGCCCTGCGGGGCGCTCGTGTGGGCCTCGTCTCCGCCCTGGCGCGGCCGCACCGCGTGCTTCGATCGCTCGCGCGCCGCGGGATCGTTCCGCGTGTGGTCGTTCGTGCGCGGGATCACACCCCGGTCGCCATCCGCGCCCTGCGCCAGCACGAGCGTTCGCGGTCGGTCGATGTATGGGTGGCCACCCGTAAATGTTCACTCCACGCGCCACGTCCAACGCTCACGAGGGAAAGGCTGATGGTACTGCCCCACGCGATCCTTCTGCCCCCGTGGCTGGGGGCCGCGTTGGCACGCATCGGGCACGCCTTGACCCCGGCGGATCAGGGCAATAACCTCAAATGTCACGAAGGATTGAGGCCGCACGCGTGAGCGAGTCCGAGGAGAAAACTCGAGTCACAGCCATCGTGCAGAAGCCCCTGGGGGGCCCGGACGGGGTCCCGAAGGGGAACGACTGCCTGGTCGTGATTTACACGAAGGAGCCGACGCTCCTCGGGCGGCGCTTCGTGCTCGACAGCAGCCCCATTCGCATCGGACGCGGCGCCGAGAACCACATCGTCCTCGAGGGTGACAGCGTCTCGCGCCGGCACGCGCACTTCGAGCAGCGGACGGGTGCGTGGTGGTGCGTGGACGACGGGAGCACCAACGGCTCGTACGTGAACGACGAGCAGATCATGCGCGAGTCGCGCCTGGGCAACGGCGACCGCATCAAGATCGGGCCGACCATCTTCAAGTTCCTGAGCGGTCAGGACGTCGAGGCGCAGTACCACGAAGAGATCTACCGGATGACCATCATCGATGGTCTGACGCAGGCGCACGTCAAGCGGTACCTCCTCGAGGCGCTCGACAAGGAGCTGATGCGCGCGCGCCGGCACACGCGCGAGCTCTCGTTCCTGATGCTCGACATCGACCACTTCAAGAAGATCAACGACGTGCACGGGCACCTCGCGGGCGACTACGTGCTCAAGGAAGTGGCGCGGCTCATCCAGCAGCGCATCCGGCGCGACGAGGTGCTGGCGCGCTACGGTGGCGAGGAGTTCGCGGTCATCCTGCCCGAGACGAACCTCGAGGGCGCGCGGCAGCTCGCCGACGGCCTACGCGAGAAGATCGAGCAGAGCCGGTTCGTGTTCCAGGGGGAGATCATCCGCGTGACGATTTCGATCGGCGGCGCGATGCTCAGCGACGACGACAAGGCGAGCATGGACCTCATCAAGCGCGCCGACGAGAAGCTGTACGAGGCGAAGCGCGGCGGCCGCAATCGTGTGATGGCGTGAACGCGTGAATCCGGGGCAAGAGCTGCCCGACGTGCGCGTGGCGCCGCCGGGTCCGAGGTCGCGCGAGATGGGCGCGAGGCTCGCGGAACTCGAGTCTCCCGCGGTGGTCGCGCGGCGTGATGCGCGCGCGCGAGAGAGCGGGAGCGAGCAGGCGCCCATCGTGTACGCGGAGGCGTGCGGCGCGAACGTCATCGACGTCGATGGCAATCGATACGTGGATCTGGCGGCGGGGTTCGGGGCGCTCCTGCTCGGGCACTGCGCGCCCGAGGTGCAGCGGGCGGTCGCGACGCAGGGAGAGAAGCTGGGGCTCGCGCTCGGCGACGTGTACGGATCCGACGCGAAGCTCTCGCTGTGCGAGCTACTGGTGCGGCTCCATCCCGCCGCCGGCGCGCGCGTGATGCTGGGGACGAGCGGGGCCGACGCGGTGACGGCGGCGCTGAAGTCGGCGGTGCTCGCGACGGGGCGCGCCGGCGTCGTCGCGTTCGAGGGTGGCTACCACGGTCTGTCGCACGGGCCGCTCGCGGCGTGCGGGCTGCGTTCGAGCTTCCGCGAGCCGTTCGCCGAGCAGCTGAACCCTCACGTGTCTTTCGTGCCTTACGGCGACGCCGCTGCCGCAGAGACGGCGCTGCGATCGGGGAACATCGGGTGCGTCCTCGTCGAGCCCGTGCTCGGGCGCGGAGGATGCGTCGTTCCTCCGGCTTCGTTCCTTCCGGCTCTGCGGCGCGCGTGCGATGCGCACGGCGCGCTGCTCGTGTGCGACGAGATCTGGACGGGCCTCGGGCGAAGCGGCGCCTGGCTCGCGAGCATCGACGCGGGCGTCGTTCCGGACGTCGTGTGCCTCGGCAAGGGACTCGGCGGCGGCATGCCCATCAGCGCGTGCATCGGGAGCGAGCGCGCGATGCACGGCTGGGCGGAGCACGGGGGGACCACGATCCACACGGCGACGCATTTCGGTGCACCGCTCGCCTGCGCTGCCGCTCTCGCCACCCTGCGGGAGCTCGAGTCGGGCAAGCTGGTCGAGCGCTCTCGTGACGTGGGCGACCGCTGGTTCGGCGTGCTGCGGAGCCTCACGTCCGAACGGGGCGTCGTCGCCGTGCGTGGACGCGGGCTCATGCTGGGCGTCGAACTCGAAGGGGGCGCGGCGCGCGCGCTGTCGGTCGCGCGCAGGCTGCTCGGCCGGGGTTGGATCGTGCTCACCGGCGGCGTCGCCGGAGACGTGCTCACGTTGACCCCCCCGCTGAACGTGGACGAGGCGCTCCTCGTGGCGTTCGCAGAAGCGCTTCGCGACTCCCTGAGCTAGCTCTCCGTTGCGATGACGGACCCGGTCGGGCTGGCCGAGAGCGACGCGCTGCACGCGAGGGCTCGCGCCTTCGTGCGCGCTTTCGAGCAGGGCGGCGCCGCGCCGGAGCCGTTCGATGCGCTCGCCCTGGACCTCGCCCGCTTCCAGGCCCGCCACGTCCCCGGATACGCACGCCTCTGCGCCGCGCGCGGGGTCGATCCCGGGCGCATCCGCGAGGCCGCCGAAGCGCCGGCGGTGCCGACGGACGCGTTCAAGCTGGCCACGGTGTTCGCGTTCCCGGCTGACCAGGCGTGCGTCACCTTCCGGACGAGCGGGACGACGATCGGCGCGCGAGGGGCGCATCCGATGCGCATCACCGCGACGTACGACGGTGCGGCCCTCGCCTTCGGACGCGCGATGCTCGCGCCGCACTTCGAGCCGCCGGTGCCGGTGCTCGTCCTCGGACCTTCCGAGCAGGAGGCGCCCGACTCGTCGCTCGCTCACATGTGCGCGACGTTCGCGCGCGCCTGGGGCACGGGCGCATGGTTTCTCCGCGGCGGTGAGCCCGACGTGGAGGGGCTCCGCCGCCACATCGCCGAGCTGGGGCCCGCGCGACCCGCCGTGATCCTCGCGACGAGCCTCGCGCTCGCGCACCTCATCGATCTCGCCGCGTCACTCCCGCTCCCGGCCGGCAGCCGCGTGATGCAAACCGGTGGGTTCAAGGGGCGCAAGCGCGAGGTCGATGCCGCGGAGCTCCGGCGCTCGGTGGCTCGCCTCTTCGCGCTGCCCGAGGGGGACGTCGTCGGCGAGTACGGGATGACCGAGCTCTCGAGCCAGTTCTGGGAGGGCGCGCCCGGCGTGTACCGCGAGCCGCCCTGGGCGCGGGTCGTCCCGGTCCATCCCGAGTCGCTGGCTCCCGTTCCCCACGGCGACGTGGGAATCGCCCGCATCGAGGATCTCGCGAACGTCGACAGCGCGTTCGCCGTGCTCGCGGCGGACCTGGTGCGCCGGGTCGACGGGGGCTTCGAGCTGCTCGGCCGCGCCGCAGGCGCGCCTCCCCGCGGTTGCTCGATTGCCGTCGACGAGATGCTCGGAGGACGGTGATCGATGCGTGGCGTCGACGAGCGCATCGAAGACGTGCGACGGCTGCTGGCGGCAGCGCGCGGCGTGTACGAGCGACGTCAGGAGCTGGTCCCGTCCCTCGTCCGCACGACCGGGCTCTCCCCCGAGGGGGTGCTCCTCGGGTTCGACTCGCTCGAGCGCGACGCATCGGACGCCGCGCTGCGCTCGCTCGTCGAGAGCGCCGGCGATGCGACGCACGTGCACGTGATCCTCTCGGCCAACGTGTTCGTCGGCGCGCTCCGCGCGCTGGCCCTCGCTCGCGCCGCGGCCGCGCGTGTCACCATACGGCCCTCGTCGCGCGATCCGGTCCTGACGCAGGCTCTGGTCGCGGCGGCGCGAGATCCGGCGCTGTCGATCACGTCCGAGCGCGACCCGGGCGTCGTCGGTGCCGATCGCATCGACGTGTACGGAGGGGCCGCCGCCATCGAGCAGGTCCGTGCCTGCGCAGCACGTGGCGTCACCATCCGCGCGCACGGCCCCGGTCTCGGCGTCGCCTTCGTGACGCGTGCGGCCGATCCGGCGGAGGCGTCACGCCTGCTCGCTCGAGACGTCGTCGTCTTCGATCAGCGCGGGTGCCTGAGCCCGCGTCTCGTGACCGTCGAGGGCGACGCGGCCCGGGCCGAGTCCTTCGCCGCATCCCTTCACGCGAGTCTCGCGGAGTGGGCCGAACGCGTGCCGCGCGGGACGCTAGGCGACGACGAGCGCGCCGACGCCCGCCGGTGGCAGGAGTCCCTCGCATTCGCCGGGCGCGTCTGGTCCGGACCGGAGCACGTCGTCGGCCTCGGTGACCGTCTCCTGGTTCCACCCACGGGCCGGCACGTTCAGGTGCTCCCCGCGTCGGACGCGCCTTCCGCCTCCACGCTGCTGGCGCCGATTGCCGCGGCCATCGTCACCGTAGGCAGCGACGATTCCCAGCAGGTGCGCCATCTTGCACCGCCGCACGCGCGCATCGCCGCCCTCGGCCAGATGCAGCGGCCACCCCTCGACGGTCCCGTCGATCGGCGTTCCGCCTGACGGCGTGCAGGTCGCAAAGTACCGCCTCACCCCCAACCGCGGTAACTTTGACTCGCGTCATGCCGCCCGGCTCGTCCATGGCTCCGCCGGGTTCTTCCATGCCCCCGCCCGGGGGATCGATGCCCCCGCCGGGAGGCTCCATCCCGCCCGGAGCGTCGGGGGAGTACGCGGCCGCCGCGCAGAACCCCGTCTCGCGCGCGCTGCGCATGCTCAAGACGCAGCTGAACCTCGCGGTCGGCCTGCGGGAGGAGGACCCGGAGCGCGCGTGGCTCGAGGCGGTGAGCGTGCGCGAGAAGATCGAGGCGCTCGCGCAGGGAGCCGCGGACGACGCGCTGCTCAAGGCGGACGTCGAGCGCTTCCGGTTCAAGCTGGAGGAGTCGATCCGCAAGCTCACGCGCGAGGTCGGCGACGAGGTGATTGCCCCGCTCTACTCGTGGGTGGACCTCGTGCGCCAGCGCGCGCGGCTCGACCGCGAAGTGGAGACGGCACGATCGCGCGTCGCCGAAGCGCGTGCCTCTCGCGGCGCGCCCACCGCCGTCGCGCTGGCGAACGACGAGCAGGCCACCGCGGCGCTCGAGACCGCCGAGAAAGATCTGACGTGGTGGCAGACCGACGTGCCCCCCGAGCCCGCCGCCGAAGCGCTGGCGGTGTGGAACGAGCTGGGCGGCGACGCGATCCGCCGCGCCATGCCCACGGACGCGAACGTGGTGCGTACGCGCGCCCTCGCCGCGCGATCCATCCTCGAGAGCGCGGAACCCGGCCGGCCCCTCGGCGAGTCCAGGTACGTCGGCTCCGTCGCCGAGTTCCTCGTGCTGCCGGGGATCGGCGCGAGCGCGCTGCTCTCCTCCATGTTCGCGTTCGCGCGCAGTGGGTCCCACGTCCTCTTGAGCGCCCTCTCCGTCGTCGCGTGCGGCTCGTTCGGTGCGGCCATCGTCGCGAGCGTGCAGGCACGCCGTCGCATGGTGGCCGAGCGCCGCGCGGCCATCGACCTCGTGTGGCACCACACGATGCACGGCGAGCAGGCGCGAGCGCTCGACCTCGAGGTGGGCTGGCTGCGCGCCCTTCAGGCGTCTCTCCGCGCGCGCCGCGCGTTCGACGCGCACAAGGGCGAAGGCGGCCAGCTCGCGGAGCTCGCGAAGTGGCGTCCGGACCTCGAGGCGGTCGTCTCCGAGGTCGCCAAGTCGAGCCTGGCGCCCCCGTCGCCGGCCTGACCCTCAGCTCCCTTCGGTGGTGCCGGTGCCCTTGTCGGGGATGATCTGGATGCGGCGCTGAGGCTCGACGCCGGTGCTCTCGGTGCGCACGCCCTTCACGTCGCGAAGGGCCATGTGCACGATGCGCCGCTCGCGCGCGCTCATCGGGTCGAAGGTGATCACCTTGCCCTCGGCCGCCACGCGCTGCGCGAGGCGACGCGCCATCTGCGAGAGCTGATCCTCGTGGCGCGCGCGGTATCCCTCGGCGTCCACGATGACGTGCCGCCGCGGGTCGCCCGGCCGCACCACGGCGCGCGCCGTGAGGTACTGGATCGCGTCGAGGACGTTGCCCTTCTTGCCGATGATCCTTCCGGCGTCGGGCCCCTCGATCTCGATGCGGATCTCCTCGGGCGTCCCCTCGCCGTCGTCCGGCGCGAGGTTCACCTCGACGTTCATGTCCATCTTGCCCACGACCACCCGCACGAAGGCGAGCGCCTTGAGCGTCTGCTCATCGGGCGTCGCGCTCAGCTGCGCCGCCGCCGTTCCTTGTTCCTCAGACACGAGCCTTTCCCTTTCGCAGAGCCGCAGCGGTGGCCGCGGCCTTGTCGTCTTTCTTCGCCGGCTTGACGGTGATGCCGGCTCCCGCGGCGGTCGCTGGAGCGGTCGGCGGGCCGGAGCGCGGATAGAACTTCTCGGTCAGCAGCTGCTGCGTGATGCCGAGCAAGCTGTTCGTCAGCATGTAGACGCCGAGGGCCGCCGGCAGGAAGAGCATCATCACGGTGAAGACGCCCGGCATCAGCCACATCATCATCTTCTGCTGCACCGGGTCCATGCCCTGCTGCGGCACGATGCGCTGCTGCACGATCATCGCCGCGCCGAGCACGAGCGGCAGGATGTAGAACCTGTCCGGCGCCGACAGGTCCGCGAACCAGAGGAACCTGACGTGGTAGAACTCGACGGCCGTCTGCAGCGTCGCGTACAGCGCGAACCAGATGGGCATCTGCACGAGCGCCGGCAGGCACCCGCCGAGCGGGTTGACCTTGTGCTTGCGCCAGAGCTCCATCATCGCGAGGTTCTTGGCCTGCGGGTCGTCCTTGAACTTCGCGTTGAGCGCGTCGATCTCGGGCTTCAGGCGCCGCATCGCCACCGCGCTCTGGATCTGCTTCCACGTGAGCGGGAAGAGCACGATGCGCAGCCCGAGGGTCAGGACGATGATCGCCAGACCCCAGTTGCCGAACGTCATGTGCGCGTGGATCCAGGTGATGATCTCCACCAGGAACTTCGCGACGAACGAGAACGTCCCGAGGTTGATGAGGTCCTGCAGCTTCGGCCACCCGCCCGCCGCCTGCAGCAGCACGTCGCGCTCCTTCGGCCCGAAGTAGGCGATCTGCCGGTACGTCGCCGTCTCGTTCCGCCCCAGCGTGCGCTGCGGGTACGTGAGGCGCGCCTTGTAGACGTCGCCTGCCTTGTCGTCGTCCGGCTTCTGCCCCGGGCCGTACCACTGCTCGGCCTGCAGCTCGCACGCCGGCTTGTCGCCGTTCACCCCGGGCGCCGCTTCGAGCGGCACGAGCGCCTGGCCGAAGTAGTAGTTGGCCACCGCGGCGTACCGGTCATCGAGCGGCTCGCTGTACCAGCCGGTCTTGAATTCGTCGGCGCCCTTGTTGAGGCGCTTCACGTCCTTGCCGCGCGCGCACTCCAGGTCGGTCTGGAACGGCGAGACGCGCCCGAGCTTGCCCTTGACGTCCTCGTTCGTGTGGTACGCGAACGCGGCGATCGACGTCTCGTGCTTGCGCGGCGTGTCCGTGAGGTTCGTGATCGAGGTCTCGACCTTGAGCTCGAACGGCTGCCCGTCGGCGCTGACCGTCTTGACGACGCGCGCCTGCTCGTCCTCGTACGTGAAGCGGCACGTCGCCGCGTCCACCTGGTCGGTCTTCCACTCGAAGCGGTCGTATTTGAGCTGGTCGTCGGGCGCGTGCGGCTTCGACGGATCGCGGAAGAGCGTGCGCAGGCTGCGCCACTGCTCGATGTCCGGCGTCGTCGACAGGTCGTGATCCTTCACGTCCGGCGCGCCCGGCGACTCGTAGCGCGGGTCGGTCAGGAAGAAATGCGTGAGCCCCGCGCCGCGCGACGAGAGCACCGCCTGGAACCGGTTGCCGGCGATCGTGCACGTCTGCTCCGCCGGCCGCGTCGGCGCGGCCTGTCCGGATTGCACGAACACATCCGGCTGGAAGCTCGGCGCGTCGACGTAGGTCTCTGCCGGCAGCGCCTGCGTCGCCTCGCTGCTCGACTTGCGGCCGAAGAAGAACCAGTACCCGCCCAGCAGGATGAGGGCGATGAAGACGGTGCGGAGGAGCGAGTTGCGATCCATCAGTCAGCGCTCAGGGGCAGGCGGGCAGGGGGCGGAGGGTCGTACCCGCCGGGGTGAAACGGGTGGCACTTACACAGGCGTGCGATCGAAAGCAAGGAACCCCTGAGCGCGCCATGGCCCTCCAGGCAGGCGATGGCGTACCGGGAGCAGGACGGCTCGAACCGACACACGTTGCCCAGGAAGGGTGAGAGCGTCCGCCTGTATAGACGCACCAGGGCAATGAGGAGGCGGGCGACCATCTAGCGAACGCCGGGAGGATGATGCGGACCCGCCGGCTTCGCCAGCGCTTCCGCGGCCCGTTTCTTAAGCACCGGCAGCGCTGCCCGCCACTCGCCCCGCACCTCATCCAGTCCCAGCTCGTGCGCGCCTTGCCTCGCGATCACCACGAGATCCACGCCATCTGGCAGCAATTCCGGCCACGTGCGGAAGCACTCGCGGCAGATCCGCTTCACCCTGTTCCGGCGGACAGCCGAGCCGACCGCCCGGGAGACGACGAGCCCCAGCCGAGCCGGCCGCGGCGGCAGGAGCTGGGGCGGCTGCGCGGCCACCAGCAGCGTGAAATGCGGCGTCCCCACGCGCCTACCCGTCCGCTGCGCACGGACGAATTCCGCGTGGGCCCGCAGCCGCGCGAGCAAAAGCGGCTACTTCTTGTAGACCGTGGGCGTCAGGCGCGCGCGGCCCTTGCGGCGACGATTCTGCAGGACTTTGCGTCCGCCCTTCGTCGACATGCGGGCGCGGAAGCCGTGCGTGCGCGCTCGGCGGACGTTGTGGGGCTGGTAGGTGCGCTTCATGACGGGGCCGGGGGTCTAGCGTATTTCGATGCGACCGTCCAACCCATCAAGTAGAGTCGCAAAAGTAGTCCCGCAGCAGTCCCCGCTTGTCCGCCGACGGAGCGACGACGAATGACACTGTCTTTCTCGGGGCTTTCACGCTGTTGCAAGGGAGCCCTCGCAGGCGCACTGGCCCTGGCTGGGGTGACGCTCGCGGCGCGCCCCGCGCACGCGCAGGGGCACACCTTCCACCTCGACCGGCTCGAAATGCCGGGGGCGCCCGACGACGGCCTGGTGCTCTTCCGGCCGGTGACCCAGCCGAACACCATCGTCTACGCGCAGCTCGGGTTCGGGTACACGCTCAACCCGCTGCGAGCGAGCGACATCCTCACGTCCCCGCAGGACGGGACCGCGCTCAAGGCATCGCCGGCCAACGCCATCACCAATCAGTTCACGAACTACTTCTCCGGCGGCATCGAGGTCTTCGACCATCTCACCCTCGGCGTCACGATGCCTGTCACCTGGGTGCAGACGGGCAACCAGGTCACGCCCGCGGTCAGCTCGTTCGGCGCGTTCGGCACGGGCAACACCTACACGACGGACGGTCCCGCGGCCGGCGACCTCCGCCTCGACGCGCGTTACGTCGCCTGGCGCAAGGACGACCGGTCCATGGCGCTCGGCCTGCAGGTCAGCCTCTTCGCCCCCACGGGCAACGGCTCGGCGTCGAACTTCGGCGGCGACGGCGGCACCGGCGTGATGCCGATGCTCACCTGGGAATGGTCGCCCTGGCAGCAGAGCAAGCTGCCGATCTTCTTCGTCGCGAACACCGGCGTGATCTTCCGTCCCGAGAATTCGATCGGCAATCCGGGCGGCGCCTCGGGCGGTGCGCAGGACGGGCTCGGGGTCGGCAACGAGTGGCGCTGGGCGGTGGGCGCCTACCTGCCGATCAAGGACGGCAAGTTCCGCATCGGCGCCGATATCTTCGGGCAGACGGGCATCACGGGCAGCGGCGATCTCACGACGGGCAACACCTTCTTCACGCGGCAGAACACGCCGCTCGAGTGGGACGTCGAGGGGCGCATGAAGCTGCCCCACATGCTGAACAACGACCAGTTCTACGTCGGCGCCGGAGCCGGCTCGCTCTTCCTCCCCGGCTACGGCGCGCCCGACCTGCGCATCCTCGCGGTGCTCGGGACGTACTGGACCATCGAGGACACGAACGCCAACTCGCCCGAGGCGCGCGCGAAGATCCGCGCGAGCATCCGCGAGTCGCTCAAGGATACCGACGGCGACGGCATTCCGGACGACATCGACGCGTGCCCGGAGGTCCCCGAGGACCACAAGGATCCCGATCCGATGGACGGCTGCCCCGCGCCGGCCGACCGCGATGGAGACGGCATTCCGGATCAGTACGACAAGTGCCCGGACGTGCCCGAGGACAAGGACGGGGTCGACGATCAGGACGGCTGTCCGGAGGACGACGCCGATCAGGACGGCATCCCCGACGCGAAGGACGCCTGCCCGAAGGAGCCGGGTCAGCCCGATCCGGACCCGAAGAAGAACGGGTGCCCGAAGTTCATCAAGCTCGAGGGGTCGACCGTGCGCGTGCTCCAGCAGGTGCACTTCGCGACCGGCTCGGCGACCATCCTGCCCGACAGCTTCCCGATGCTGCAGGAGATCGTGCAGCTCCTGAAGGCGACGCCTGGCATCAAGAAGATGCGGATCGAGGGCCACACCGACAACCGCGGTGCAGCGGACATGAACCTCGATCTGTCGAAGCGGCGTGCGGCGAGCGTGAAGAACTGGCTCAGTCAGCACGGGATCGATGCGACGCGGCTCGAGAGCGAGGGCTACGGGCTCACGAAGCCCATCGAGTCGAACGACACCGACGCGGGACGGCAGGCCAACCGGCGCGTCGAGTTCCACATCACCGAGGAAGACAACGGCGGGCCGCCACCGAGCGGGGCGGGGCCGCCGCCGGGGCAGTAGGGGGAAGCGGGGGACGTCCGCACGAAGGTGGGGCATCCCTCCGCGGGCTGCGGAAACTCGGCTCAGACAGGGTCCTCGCCCGCTTCGGGACGCCCCACCTTCGTGCTCGGCGCCCGAACCCGGGCGCACCTGGCTCCCTGACGGACTGACCAAGGTCAGTCGATCCTCGCAGGGCCGGCTGGTAGACGACGGGCAATGCGTCTCTACCGGCTGGTGGCCGGAACGCTCCTCGCGGCGGTGATTGTGCTCGCCGGGATCGATGCGTCGCTTCCCGGGGTCTCGTGGCTCGCCACGACGACGCCGCCGGAGTCCAGCTTCATGCGCTGGACCGCCGAGCGCGCGGGGAAGTCCGCGGGCGCCTACTCGGTGGAGCCGGTGGGGCTCGAGGCCATCTCGCCGTGGCTGGTGTGCGCGGTGCTCAAGTCGGAGGACCGCATGTTCTTCCGGCACCACGGGTTCGACTGGGTTCAGGTGCGGCGCGCGGCCGGCCGCGTGGCGCGCGGCGAGAGGACGGGGGGCGCCAGCACGTTGTCGCAGCAGCTCGCCCGCAACGTGTTTCTGACCCCGGAGCGCAGCGCGCTGCGGAAGATCCGCGAAGCGCTGCTCACCGACCATCTGGAGTCGGCGCTCTCGAAGCGGCGGATCCTCGAGCTCTACCTGAATCTCGCGGAGTGGGGCGACGGCACCTGGGGCGCCGAGCAGGCGGCGAGGGCGTACTTTGGCACGCCCGCATCCGAGCTCGGTCCCTTCGAGGCGACTTTCCTCGCGAGCCTGTTGCCCGCACCGTGTGCGCCGCTTCGGGACGCGCAGGTGCGACGGCAGGGCATCGTGCAGGACCGCGCGCTGCGCAAGCTCCTGGCGGCAGGGTTGCTGGAGCGAGCGCAGTACGAACGCGCGCTCGTCCGAGGAGAGGCGGTCCGGGCGCGGCTCGCCGCGGGTGAGGCGCCGGCTCGTGCGCTCGAGGAGACGCGTTCGCTCGGCCCGGCTCCCGGTCCGTCTCCGTCGCTGCAGGCGGTGCTCTCCAGCGAGTGCGGCCTCGACGCCGAGCTGGCCGACGAAGCTAAGGCGGCAGGCGGGGACTGACGCACTCGTCGAACGCCGCCGCGAAAGCCGCGCGACCCTCGGAGGCCATGTGTCTCCAGAGGTATGCGCGCGAATCGCACACGGCGCGCGCATGCGCGTCGCCGTCGGCGAGAGCACGTCGCATGTCGAGGGTGGCGTACGGAACGCTTCCGTCGGCGCAGACGAACCCCCGTCGCACGCCGGCGGTCCGGAGGTCGGCGGCTTGCCCGTCGGAACAGGTGACGGTGACGTACGGATCGTCGGCGTTCATGTCGCGCGCCCGGTGCATCTCGACGGGCGCACCGTCGAGCAGCACGCTCGACACGGTGTAGAGCCCCGAGGCGTCCGTGCTGCGGTTCGGAGGGGGCTCGTCGGGCATCGCGCGCATCCGCCGCCGTTCGCTCTTTCCGTGCACGTGACAGAAGGCGCAATCGTTCTGCGCCGCGAAGAGCGACGACTCGGCCGCGCTCCCCGCGCGTCCGAGCTGCTCGACCATCGACGCGGTCGCGGCGCGGCCGGCCTGGTCGCCATCGCGCGGCCACTCGAGGCCCCGTAGCGCGACGCCGCCGTCGAGCCGCCGCAGCACGTGGAACCACTCGCCGCCAGCCTGGAAGCGCGTGCCGCGCACGTCGTGGATGGATCTCGGGTCTTCGCCCACGTTCATGTCGACGCGATCGGCGACCGTTCCCGGCGGGTACGCGAGCGTCGGATGCCCGGTCGCGCCCGGCACCACGTCGATCCGCGCGTCTCCCGGGATGCGCAGCCAGACGAGGATCTGCTCGCGGCCGTCGCGCGAGGGGAGGCGGATGGGGGGCGTCATCGGGGCGAAGCCGCCGCGCGACCAGTACGTCGCCGGGTCGGCGATCGAGACGCTCGAGACGCTCGGCTCCGTCTGCATCGCGTCGCCCTGACCCGGCAGCGCGAGCAAGAGCAACGGAGCGAGGAGCTGGGGGCTACGCACGGCCTTCGCGCAGGCGGCGCGCGAGGTGGTCGGCGACGCGGAACGAGTTGGCCATGATGGTCAGCGTCAGCGGGACGCCGCCCGAGGTGGGCAAGAACGAGCCGTCGGTCACGTACAGGTTGGGCACCTCGTGCGCGCGGCAGGTCTCGTCGAGGACGCTCGTCGCCGGATCCTTCCCGAAGCGGCAGGTGCCTCCCTGGAGGAACTTCGTCTCGGTGTGCTCGGCGGTGACGTACGTTTCCTCGGCGCCGAGCGCCTTGAGGACCTCGACCGCCTTGCGCGCGAGCAGACGCGTTCCGTCCCGGCTCCGCGGATGCGTCGAGACGGTCATCCGTGCGACCGGCGTGCCCCAGCGGTCCTTGATCGCAGGGTCCAGATCCACGTACGTGCCGGGTGTCGCGTAGAACTCGCAGAACGTCTCGAACTGCAGCTCGCTGCGGACCATCCGATCGCGGAGCAGCTTCTTCAGGGCGGTTCCCCAGAGAACGCCGCCGCCGTCCTTCGCGTGGCGGCGCGCGATCCCCTCCGCCATCGCGATGGGCTGCACGAAGCCGACGAGGAAGCTGAGCGTGCCGCCCTTGGCGACGCCCTCGACGGGCGGATCCATCCAGTAGAAGTCCTGGACCGTCCGCTGCGCCGAGAGGTGGCGCCCGTCGTCGCGCGCGTCCCGGTCGCTCGACCAGGACGCGCCGCCGAGCGACGCACTCGAGAAGACGAGGTTCTTGCCGACCAGGCCGCTCCCGTTCGCCAGGCCGTCCGGGAACGCGGCCGATCGGCTGACGAGGAGCAACCGCGCCGTCTCGATCGCCGAGCACGCGAGGACCACGACGCGCGCCTCGACGGCGCGGCTGATGCCCTGCGGGTCGCGATAGACGACGGCGCTGGCGCGACCATCGGGACGAACGGTGACCTCGGTCACCATGCACCCGGCGCGCAGCTCGCAGTGGCCCGTCGCCAGAGCGGCGGGAAGCACGGTCGCCAGGGTCGAACCCTTCGCTCCGGTCGGACACCCGTAGTCGGCGCACATCGAGCAGTACGCGCAGGCGCGTCTGCCGCGATACGGTCGCGACGCGACGGCGCGCGGCGTCGGGAACGCGTGCATCCCGAGCTTCGCGGTGGCCTCGTCGATGCGTCGCGCGATCGGGTGCTCGTCGAGCGGCGGCAGGGGATACGGCCCGCTGCGTGGCTCTTCGAACGGGTGCGCCCGCCACGTGCCCGAGACGCCTAGCTCCTCGTCCACGCGCCGGTAATAGGGCTCGAGGTCGTCGTACGAGATCGGCCAGTCCACCAGATCGGCGCCGTCGATCGGGCCGAGGGTCGACCGCATGCGCATGTCGACCGGGTGCATGCGGTGGAAGAAGCCGCTGTAGTGGACGGTCCCGCCGCCCACGATGTTCGCGGTCCAGCCCTCCGAGGTCGTGGTGCCCTCGCTCTTGTCGCCGTAACGCAGCGTGTGCGGCTCGTCGGCGGGATCGGGGACCATGAAGTGGCGCCGCATCGCGACCTCGTCGTGCACGAAGTCCCGCGTCTCGACGTGGGGCCCCTTCTCGATCACGAGGACCCGCGCCCCGGCTCGCGCGAGCTCGAGCGCGATCGGGCCGCCGCCTGCCCCGCTCCCCACGACGACCACGTCGAAGCTGTCTCGCTTCATGGCCGGTGCACCTCCGAGGGCGCGTACGGGTCGGCGCCGAGCGCGAACGTCCGCCAGCCCGCTCGGTCGCGGTTGCCGCCGTGGGTCGGGTCCGAGAGCACGCCCTCGAGCGTCGCGGTCACCAGATGCTTCACGAAGCGCGCGTTGTCGCTGTCTCGTTCGGCCGCCCAGTCTGCGATGAGCGCGTCCTGGTTGGCGGCGCTCGCGGCTGCGAACGGAACGGCGAAGCGGCGAAACGACTCGACGTCCAGCCGTGCCGCCGACGTGAGCAGTCCGTCGGCCCACGCGGGGAGCCGCTCCGCAGCCAGCGTCCTGTCGATGAAGATCGGGACACCCAGCGTGAGCGCCCCGGGTGCGTCGTCCTGCGGGTAGATGCGCTCGCACGCGGCCGCGAGAGTGAGGAACTCGGCCTCCGTCAGCGCTTCCAGCGTCGTGGCCTGCGCGATCGGTGCCGGCGTCTGCATCGACGCCGCTCCCGTGGTCGCGCGCAGACCCGCATGACGGCGTTCGAGGATCAGCGCCAGCGCGCCGCCGACGCCCACCGACGTCGTGGCGATGAGGATCTCGCGCCGTGTGGGCCGCTGCATGGCGGGGATCTGTCCACGCGCGAGCCGCGTCGTCGAGCGCAACGTGCGACCGCGGTGTCGATCACCTGACGTTGGTTGATTGTCGGACCCGGAGCGCCTGTGTAACTCGTCCCCTCACGGAGGGTGCACATGCACAAGCGAATGCTGTCCCGCTCTTTGTCTTGGCTTCTGGGCATTCCGCTCATGGTTCTCGCTTGCAGCGCCGGCCAGCCCGGCGGGCCCGGCACGCAGGGAAAGAACGCTTCGGCGGATCACCCGGCTCCCGGCAAGGTCGTCGCGCCGTCCGACGCGCTCCGCAACGCGGGCGCGACGGGCGTCACGTTCGACGGCCGCCCGGACGCGGGGACGGTCACGGTCTTCGAAGGAGAGAAGGTGGTCGAAACCGTTCGGTTCAAGCTCGCGTCGGACGACTCGCACGCAGAGCTTCATGCCGATCGCGACGGCCACCATTACGACCTGGTCTTCTCCGAGAAAGACGGGGCCGAGCTTGTGGTCGACGGAAAGCAGCACGCTCACGCGGCGTTCTCGGCCGAGACAGGAAAGCAGGCGCAGGACGAGGCGTCCAAGGCGCTGTTCTCGGAGGCGACGCTTCCGCTGACGATCGCCGCGCAGGCCGTGGCCATGTTCGGCGAGAACAAGGCCGGAGGCGTGACCCTCCTGCACGAGGCGCCCCCGTCCAACCAGCCGCGCGCCGGCGGGGCGATCCACGCCGACACGGGAGGCACCTGCTACGTGAACGGCGTCGCCGGCAACATCGTGAACGGCAACGTGATCAACGCCTCCGCGTGGGGCAACTGGACGAAGACGATCGGGTGCTACTACGCGACCCAGAGCGTCAACAACGCGTGCACCAACCAGTATTGCTGGGGATGCAACCAGATCGTCGGCTGCGACTGCAACTGCATCGTCGGCGACACGATCTGCGCGACCTGCATCGCGTACGGCGCCCAGTGCGACTGCTCCGTGCCGACCCCGTACTGCGGCGACGGGTTCTGCCAGACGCCGTACGAGAACTGCGGGAACTGTGCGCCCGATTGCGGGTGCAGCGGCAACCAGACGTGCAACGGCTCCTACTGCGTCGCCAACTGCACGATCAACACCACGTGCGGCTACGACTCGTGCGGCAACTATCACGGCTGCCCGTCGGGCTACTCGTGCGACTCCTACGGCAGCTGCGAGCAGGTGTGCAGCCTCTTCGGCGCCTGCGGTACCGACTCCTGCGGCATCTATCACGGGTGTCCGGGAGGGCAGACGTGCTTCAACCTGAACTGCTGCTCGCCGCAGTCGTGCCAGCCGGGTCAGTGCGGCGACGTCGACGACGGATGCGGAGGCACGATCAACTGCGGGCCGTGCAACTCGTGCGGTTCGTGCGGTGGCGGCTGCGGAGGAGCCTGTGGCGAGTACTTCGACCCCGCGCATCGAGCGGACGTGGACGGAACCGGAAAGACCCCGGCACCGCGCGCTCGCAGCCTCCGGCGCTGAGGCCGCGTCGATCCGGATCGGTCTCGCGCTGGCGGTGACGGCGACGGCCCTCGTCGTCGCCCCGCGCGAGGCCGTCCCGTTCGGCGACTTCTTTCCGTTCAAGGCGACCGCCCTCGCGCTCTCCGCCTGCTTCGCCGCGCCCACGCTGCTCCTCGGCCACGGGTTCCGACTCGCGGCGCACGAGCGCGTCGCCGCGGCGTTCGTCGGCGTCGCCGCCGTGTCCTGGTGCGTCCACGCGCGGGCGTACGCTTTCGCGGCGACGCCGCTCGCCCTCGGTGCGGCGGCGCTCCTGGTGGCGATCGCCACCCGGGTCGCCGTCCAGCGCGAGCCGGCACTCCGGGGGATGGTCGTACGGCTCGTGCTCTGGACGGCCGCGGCCGTGGCCGTCGTCGCCCTGCTCGAGAGCCTCGGGCTGCGGCTTCCGTGGTCGGGGGTTCGCCGGCCCGAGAGCACGCTGGGCAACCGCAACTTCGTGGGCGCATACGTCGCCGTCGCGCTGCCGCTCGCATGGTGGGCGTGCGCGCGCAGGCCGAGACCGTGGACCGCTTGCGCGGTGATCCTTCTCGCCGCGGTGCTCGCGCTGAGCCGCTGTCGGAGCGCCTGGATCGGCGGGACGGCTGCGCTGGCCGTGGTGGTCGGCGGGCGTGCCGGGGGAAGGCGCGGCAATTTCGTCGCGCTCGCCGCCTGCGTCTCGGGGGTCGTCCTCGCCGCTTCCGTGCCGTGGATGGGCCTGCACTGGTCAGAGCCGTCCCCGCTGCTGTCCACCCTGCATCGCATCGCGCAATACCAGCAGGGCTCCGGTGCTGCGCGTCTCGACCAGCACCGGGTGGCGGCGGCGATCCTGCGCTCGTCTCCGCTGCTCGGAGTGGGGTCCCACGGATGGAGCGACGCCGCATCGGAGCATGCGCGGGCGATCGCTGGAGCGCATGCGGCCAGATGGCTCGGCAACCTCACGCCGAGCTCCGACCTGCTCCGGCTGGCGACGGAGACCGGCTTGCTCGGTCTGCTCCTCTTCGGCGCCTGCTTGGTGATCCTCGCTCGCGGCGTCGCACGACGCGTCCGCACGCATGCGCACGACCGCCCGTGCGCCGTGGCCGTCGGGGCGGCGCTGGTCGCCATGGGCGTGCACGCGCTGTTCGATGCGCCCCTCTATCGTCCGGAGACGCTCGGGCTGGCCGCGGTTCTCGTCGGAACGCTCCCGCTGGACGCACCCGCGGTCCCGTCGGTCCGGCGCCTCGCGGGGGCGGGTGCGGTCGTCGTGGCGACCGCGGGAACCGCGCTGGCTTGCTCGCTCCTGCTCGTGGTGTCGAACGTTCTGGAGCGCGATGGCTCGGCCGACGCTTTGCTGCGAGCGCAACGCTGGTACGCGCGGCCAGCCGTGCAAGACGCGCTCGTTCGACGACTCGCCGTGCGCGGAAGGTGCCCTGAAGCGCTCGACGCGCTCGAGAGCGCGATGCGCTGGACACCGCACGTGTGGGGACCGCTCGTCGCGGCGGAGCGATGCGCGAGCGCATCCCGGCGCGACGTCCTGCGCGCACGGGCGCGGGCGATCGAGCCCGACGTCGACCGGCTGATCGGCGCGCCCGGGATCCCCTCGGCGGAGCAGGCGGACCCGTGGCTGAAACGAGCGTACGAAAGCCCCTACCCCGTGGCCGTGGCGCCCACCGGCGACTGGTTCGCGGTCGAACGGCGCTCGGGAGACGAGTTCGAGCTCTCCGTCGTGAACCTCGACGGCACGGTCTGGCGCGCCATCGATCGGTCGACCGATCCTCAGCTCGCCCCGTCGCTGTCTCCTCGCGGAGCGCGCCTGGCCTTTCTGCGCCGTGACGTGCATGCCGCGTTTCGCCTGCACCTGATGGACACCGCGACCGCGTCGGAGATCGTCGTCGACGCACCGCCCACCGATACGGCAGTCACCCCGATGGCGTGGGCTCCCGACGGATCGCGCCTCGCGTACGCGAGCTCGAGCCGCGGCGTCACCGACCTGGTCGCCGTCGACTTGCGGGTGACGCCCCCGACGGCGCGCGTGCTCGCGAGTATCCCCCTCGACGCCGCGTTCTCCTGGACGCCGGATGGTGAAGCGATCGCCTCAGCGGACGGGGACGAGCCGGCCGTGGCGCGCATCGTGCGCGCGAGCGATCGAACGCCCCAGCGTCGCTTCGAGGTCGTACCCGCAGGCGAGGTGCGCGACCTCGCGGTGTCCCCGGACGGCGCACGGCTGGCGGTGACCGGACGCTTGCCGGGTCGCGATTGGACCGATCTCTACGAGGTGGATGGGAGCACCGGCGAGGCGCGCGTGTGCCTCGCCATGGAGCGGGATCTCGAACGTCCTGCATGGTTGCCTGACGGACGACTCACCGTGCGCGCGGTCCGCCCGGAAGAGACGTTCACCATGGCGGGGGACTGCGTGCGCTTCGAGCGGGTCGGCGCCCCGGGCGCAGTGACGATCGCGCAGGCGACGGTCGAGGCGGGTGGGCCGCTGGTCGGTCTCGTGACGACGCGGCACGAGCCGACGAAGGTCGCCTCGTTCGACCGCGAGGGGGGGACGCACCCCGTGCCGTGGAACGATCCGGGACCAAGCCTCGATCGAGGCTGCGTCGAGCCCTGTGTCGAGAGCGTCGCCGTGCCTTCTCCCGCGCTGCTCTGGCGCGCCGAGCCGGTGGATGGAATCCGCCCGGCCGCGGTCGTCGTGGTGCACGGCGGGCCTCACCTGCGAACCTCGGCGGCGTTCGACCCGGCGACGGCGTGGCTCGTGCGCAGCGGCATTGACGTACTGGCCCTCGACTACGACGGTTCGCGCGGCCACGGCTGGTCGTTCGAGCAATCCGGTGGGCTCGAGGAACGCGTCGCCGACGTCGCGGCGGCGGTCGACTGGGTGGTGGGTCGGCTGGGCGTCGCCCGCGAGCGGTGCATCGTGTTCGGGTCGTCGTACGGGGCCGATCTCGTCGCGCGCGCGTCCGCCGAGGGGCGCCTCGGGGACGCGCCGATCGCGCTCGTCTCGCTGCTTCGCAGCGGCCCGGTTCGGGCGGCCGTGGCGTGGCCTCGAGCGATGCTTGCGTTTCACGGGGCCGCCGATCCGCTCGCGCCTCTGGGCGCCGCGCGATCGTTCCTCGAGCAGACGTTCGGCGCGGATGCGGTCGACGGCAGCTGGTACGACCTGCCCGGGGAGGGACACGGCCTGCACCGCTCGGCGTCGTGGGAGACGGTGTTCGACGGCGTTCGCCGCCTGCTCGACCTCGACGGCGAAGGCTACCCCCAGGCCGAGCGCATCTCGATGGACTGCGACGGGAAGTGCGACACGGATCGCCGGGGCGTCGCCGTCGATACCGTCGTCATCCATGCGACCGACATCGCGGACTGGGAGACCAGCCTTCAGAAGCTCCTGCATGCCCCGGGGCGAAGCGCCCACTACCTCGTGGGGCGCGATGGCCGCGTGGCGCAGCTGCTGCCCGAGAGCTGGACGGCGTGGCACGCGGGCAACTACGAGATGAATCTGCGATCCATCGGCGTCGAGCACGTGGGCCTCGTGTCCGAGCCATTCACCGAGGCCGAGTACGAGGCGAGCGCCCGACTCGTTCGCTACCTGACGGCGAAGTACGGCATCGCGCGCGACCGCGTGCACGTCATCGGGCACGACCAGGTGCCGGACCCGAACCTTCCAGGGAGCTACGGCGGCGCGCGTCACCACCTCGATCCGGGAGCGTCATGGGGCTGGGACGCGTACATGGCGCGCCTCGGCCGGTGAGCGGGCGGATCACCCCGTCCTGACCTGCGAGAGCAGCGCGTCGAACTTCGCCACGAGTTGCATCCGTGTTTCGACCCCGAGCTTCGCGAAGAGCTCGTAGAGGTACGTCTTCACGGTGCTCTCGGTCAGTCCCAGGCTGGCGGCGATCTCGCGGTTCGACATGCCCCGCCGCAGCAAGGCGACGAGCTGCCGCTCGCGCACGCCCAGACCGAGGGAGGCGGCGAGCGACAGCGGAGGGGCCTGGTCGAGCAAGGCCGCCTCCTCGACCGTCAGCGCGATGGTGGCAGGGTGCAGTCCCTTGAGCGGATGGATTCGCACCGCGAGGCTGCCGCCGCGCGCGAGACGCACGATGGCGCTTCCTCCGCGCCCGAGGCCCCCGATGGTCGACGCGATTTCCGCCGGCAGAGGGGCGTGCGCCGTGATGCCCGCGATGGCGCCCGCGGCAGGTGCCGCTGCGAGCACGCGCAGATCGTCGTCGCACACGACAATCGCGCGCCGGCTCTCTTCGAGGACCTGCAGCGTGGCGTTCGCGAGAAGCAGCAGCTCCGATCGCAGGTACGTGCCGCTGCCGGTCGGCGGCGCTTCCGGGTGAGGACGCTTCATGTTCGGGACGACCGGCAAAGCTCGGGCCTGGGCTCGTCGTCCGCTTTGCTGCGGGTCACCGCATTGTTTTCGCACTCGATGCGCAAATAGTCACGACCTTCGAGAGCATCCGCCCGACGCCTGCGCTCGAGGTGCAGGCGAGCTCTGCGAGGTCAGTTGACGAGAACGAGGGCGCTCCCGTCCTGGCCGCAAAAGGCGGAGTTGCCGTCGAAGCGGGCGCCGCACTTGGGGCAGATCTTGCCGCGACGAGGGGTCGCGGCAGCGGCCTGCTGCGCCTGGGGAGCGGCTGTGGCACCGGCGACGGAAGCCGGAAGGAGCTCCTCCCCGTGGTCGGGGCACACCTTCACGCCGGGGTTGAAGCCGCGATGGCACACGGGGCAGATGCCGCCAGAGGGGCCACCCAGCAGCGCCTCGTGGCCGCGGATCGAGATGAGCCGGTTGGAGTCGACCGCGCAGAACGCCGTGCGCGCGGGGTACTCCTTGCGGCACGAGGGGCAGAACATCGGGCCCGTGTCGAGGCCGCGCGCGATCATCGCGGCCGTCTGCTGCTGCGCGATGGCGATGCCCTCGAGGTGCTTCTTCATCTGCGCGGCGTGCTGCGCCTCGCGCTCGGCCTTCTGCTTCTCGTACGCGCGCATCTTCTCGGCGTGGCGCTCGGACGCGGCGGCCTCGACGAGCTTCGCCTTGCGCGCGCGGCGGGCGCCGAAGAGGGCGACCACCCCCAGCATGAGCGCGAGAGAGGCGACGACGCCGATGAAGACGAAGCGCTTCTTGCGCGACGCCGCGTCCTGAGCGCGCGTCGCCTCGGCGCCTATGGAGCTCGTGGCGATGACCGCGATGGCCGGCTCGTCGCGCTCGCCGTTGGGATCCAGGCCCGATTGCGCCAGGAGCGCGCTGTAATCCGCGGGCGCCGCCACCTCGACCGAGACGTGGGCGCTCTTGCCCGCGGCCGTCGCGACGACGTCGAACGTGGCGTCGCCGAAGTCCGTCGACGGCACCGTGAGCTTGCCGCTCGCGTCGATCGAGGGCTGTCCGGCGTGTGCCTGCCCGTCGGAGAACGTCACGGTGCCCACGGTCCACGTGATGGCCGTGCCGGTGGGGCACCCGCTCGCGTCGAGCACCACGCCGCGGAAGCCGAAGGTGTCCCCCACCTTCAGCAGCTTGCGTGACGGGCGAACCTGGAGCAGGGCAGGGTCACCCGGCGAGCTGCAGTCGACCTTGGGGGCCACCGCGTACGGGTTGGGCGGGGGTGGGGTCGGGGTCGTGGTCGCGGTCGCAGTCGAGGTGATAGTCGCGGTCGGGGTCGGGGTCGCGGCGACCACCCTCGAGAGGCTCCCGCTTCGCTTCACGTCGGCGATGCACTGGGCACCGTTGACCGTGAACTCGTACCTCCCCGTCTCCGCGATCGAGATCGAGTTGCCGTCCGCCGACCCGAAGTACGCCGTGTTGATCACGGCCCGCCGCGGGTCGCTCGGCGGCGTCTGGCACCGCGTCCGCCAGGAGTGGGCATCCGACGTGTGCACGCTCCGGGCGAGGGTCGGCAGCGGATCCAGGCACGCGTCGGTGCGGAGCGTACGTGGCCCCTGGATCACGAGCTCCCCACCGCTCCCCGTGACCATCGCGGCCCCACCCGGGACGAGCGTGCCCGACACCGGCGCCGGCCCGCACGAGGAGGTCCACTGCTGCACGGTGAAGCTCTCGGCGACGGGGGTCATCGTCCACTGCCCCTCAAACGGCCCATCCGCGCTCGCTGCGCGAGCTTCGAGGAGCACGGCCGTGACGATCAGCGCGTGAAGCGCCAGCGCGCGCAGCGCCAGCGCGCGCAGCGCCTTGGAAAGAGTGAATTTCAGGGTCACCGGCGTCGCGAGCCTATCAGAGCATTGGCCAGTCTACCCGACGGCTGTGGTAGCCTGCGATCGTCGATCGACCATGATCCTTAGACGACGCTGCGGGTTCTCGCGCAGTTCGCTCGCCATCGCGATTGCGATGGCTCTGGCAGCCATGGGCATGTCCCGGGAGGCGAATGCGCAGAACGCGATCCCCTCGCAGAACGGAGCGGGCATCGATACGCACCTCTTCCGTCCGGCGATGGACTCGAAGGGCCTGTTCACGACGAACGGGAGCGACATCCTCGGGAACAAGGAGATCAGCTTCGGCCTCGTCATCGACTACGGGCACGACCTGCTGCGCGTGGCGAACAACGGCCAGCTCATCGATCACAGCTTCCAGGGCACGCTGCAGTTCAACTACGGCCTGCTCAACCAGCTCGTCATCGGCGTCGACGTGCCGCTCGACCTCATGTCGGGCGGCCAGCAGCTCGCGCCCGACGGGACCACCGCGCTCTTCCCGAACGTCTGGGGTCCGCAGCAGCTCAACTACCAGGGCTTCGCCTTCATCGCGGCGCACGCCAAGTGGCGCATCACGCGTGTGGAGCACGGCATCGGGCTCGCGCTCGGCCTGCAGATCGGCGACGGCTTCGGCGACGCCGCGTCCAACGCCGGCGCCGACAGCGGCTTCTGGTACTGGCCGCAGGGGATCATCGAGAAGCGCTTCGGCCCCAAGGGCGAGTTCCGGATCGCCGCCAACGCCGGCTTCCGCGGGCACTCGGCGACGTCGACGCAGTTCCCGCTGCGCGACGGCGTCTACAAGGACGGGAGTCTCTTCACGTACGGCGGCGGCATCTCGATCCGCGTGCTCGAGCCGCTCGATCTCGTCGGCGAGACGTACGGCACGTACCTGCTGAGCGACGCCGACAGCGGCGTGAAGATGAGCAACGAGGCGGTCGGCGGCATCAAGCTGTTCGTCGAGCGCAACTCGTACCTCATGATGGGCGCCGGCTCGCGCTACACGACGGGCTTCGAGACGGCGGACCTGCGGGCCTTCGTCGGCTTCATCTTCGAACCCTCGATCGGCGATCGCGATGGCGACGGTCTGAAGGACGACGTCGATCAGTGCCCCGACGATCCCGAGGACTTCGACGGCTTCAAGGACGAAGACGGTTGCCCCGATCCGGACAACGACAACGACGGGATCCCGGACGTGGACGATCGTTGCATCAACGTGCCCGAGGATCGCGACGGCGATCACGACGAGGACGGATGCCCCGAGGGCAGCGAGGGGGATCGCGACGGAGACGGCATCCTCGATTCGAAGGACAAGTGCCCGGATGATCCCGAGGATCGAGACGGCTTCGAGGACACCGATGGTTGCCCGGACCCGGACAACGACAAGGATGGGATCCCGGACAAGATGGATCAGTGTCCGAACGACCCCGAGGACAAGGACGGGTTCGAGGACCAGGACGGCTGCCCCGATCCGGACAACGACCACGACGGCATTCCCGACGTGACCGACAAGTGCCCGAACGAGCCCGAGACCTTCAACGGGTTCGAGGACGAAGACGGCTGCCCGGACAAGGGAAGCGTCATCATCCAGGACAACAACATCATCATCCTCGACAAGATTCAGTTCGCCTACAACTCGGCTGAGATCTTGCCGGCTTCCAACAAGATCCTGGACGCGGTGAGCACCACGCTCGCGCACCATCCGGAGTTCGCGCTCATCGAAGTGGCCGGCCACGCCGACGAGCGCGGCGGCGATCAGTACAACCTGCACCTCACGCAGGATCGCGTGAACTCGGTCGTGCGGGCGCTCATCGCGCGCGGCATCGAGAAGGGGCGCCTGCGCAGCAAGGGCTACGGCGAGTACTGCCCGCTCGACGAAGGGCACAACGAGAAGGCGTGGGAGCAGAATCGCCGCGTCGAATTCAAGATCGTGAAGACGAAGGACGGCCCCACCGGCGTCGAGCTCGGGTGCGACAACGCCACGAAGCACGGCGTCTCGCCCGACCCCGTCCCCTAGTCGCTGGCAGTCGCTAGTTGCCGCCGCCGCGCTGCGCCTGGATCTGCCGGGCCTGCGCGACGCACATCTTGTCGCCCAGCTCCTTGCACGTCGCGATGAGCAGGCGGATGTCCATGTCCGTCCCGCGCCCGCTGTAGACCTTCTGCTCGAGCTGCGACTTGAGCGCGGCCTTCGCGTCCTGGGTCGTCGCCTGCAGCGCGGCCTGGCGCTCCTTGTCCTCACCCACGGGCTTCGGCGAAGCGACCACCGGCGTCGGCGGCGGAGAGGGAGGCGCCGCGGCGACCGTCGGCGGAGGAGGAGGCGGGAGCGGCGGGTTCGGCTCGGGCGCCAGGGCGGTGCGCCGTCCCGCGTCCGGGCGCGTCGAGGTCACCGCATCCGGCGGGAGCCCGGTCGCCGCCGAGGGCAGCGTCGCCGGCGTCGCCGTCGGGATCTGCGCCACCGCGTCGAGCGCCTGCAGCTTGTTCGCCGCGGTCTTGCGGAGCTCGGGGTCGACTGCGATCTCGGCCGACACCCTCTGGTAGAGCGCGTGCTTGCGCGCGCCGTCCTGCTCGGCGTCGCCGCGGGCCAGCGTCTGAGACGCCCAGCGGTTCATCACGTCGCGGAAGTCAGGCAACGAGCGCACGGGCGAGCTCTCGGCGAGCGCCGCGAGTTCGTCGTGCGCGCCGTCGCAATCGCTGGAACCGCACTTCTTCTTCGCGTCCTCGAGCGCCATCTGGTCGGGCGATGCGGAGGCGGCCGACGACGTCTGCGCGACCGACGGCTCACCCTTGGGCCGCGTGTACACCCACGCGCCGACCGCTCCCGCCACCACGACCACTGCGAAGATCGCGATGGGCAGCGCGTTGCTACCGCGCTTGGTGCCCTTGATGATGTCGGCGGCGGCGCGGTCGTTGAGGAGCGCGAGCTGCTGGCTCTCGGTGGCGCGGAACACCTGGCCTGCGCCGATGAACTTGAACTTCACGTCCCCGAGCTCGATGACGTCTCCGGGCTCGATGATGCCGCGCCGCAGGTCGCTCGCGTTGACGCGCACCCCGTTGCTCGACCCCTTGTCGACGATCTCGAAGCGCCCGTCGCCCAGCGCGTGCACCTCGCAGTGCAGGCGCGACACCGAGTTGTGGTTGATCGAGATGCTCGCGTCCTCGGCGCGCCCGATGGTCATGCGCTCGTCGGTCAGCGGGTACTCGACGCCCGGGGTCGGCCCCGCGAGCATCACGAGGCGGTTCGGCCGATCGAGGAGCGACGCGGCCGTCGCACGTGCCGCCGGCGCTTGAGGCATCGTGGCCTTCGCGTCTGCCGCGGTCGCGGCCGTCCCCGCGGTGTCGAGGAGCGTCTCGTCCTGCAGGACGATGCGGTAGTCGCCGATCTGGACCAGGTCGCCGTGTGCGAGATCCTGCGCGTGCGTGATGCGCAGGCCGTTGACGAAGACGCCGTTGTAGCTGGTCAGATCCTCGAGGACGAACGTCGGCTTGTCGGGCGAGGGCGCGGGAGTCGCGGCGACGCCGTTCGCCTTCTTGTAGAGGCGGGCGTGCTCGCGAGACACGTTCCGTTCCGTCAGGCGGATCGTGTTCCCGTCCTTGCGGCCTATCGAGTACTGCTCACGCGTGAGCGGTACGACGGTGCGCTTCCCTTCGTCGTCCTCGATGACCAGCTTCCACATGGGCGGTCCGGTTAGGGGGTAACCTGGGGCGCCGCCGCGGGGCATGCGTGCGCTAGCGGAAGTGTACCTACCCCTAACCTCGCGATGCAACGGCTCGTACGGGGCGACGCTGTAGGCAGAACGGGCGACAAGGGGCTCGGGCCTTGACGCGTGATACATCCCGCCGTATGTATCACGGCGTGACACGTTCAGGTTCTGACGAGCGGGGCCCCTCCCCCGCCAGTAACGGTGACGCCAAAAAGGAGCGGGTGCTTCATACCCGCGTGCCGGCGGTGCTCGAGCGCGAGCTCAAGCGGTTCGCCGACAACCTCCGGATCCCGGTGTCCAACCTGGTGCGCACCATTCTCGAGGACGCCGTGTCCGTCGCCGATGCAGCGACCGAGAGCGTCGAGGAGCGCCTGAAGAAGGCCGCCAAGCACCTCGAAAAGGAACGCGAGCGCATCAAGAAGAAGATGGAGCACGACCCGCTCGAAGGCATCCTCGCCTTCCAGGAGGTCGTGCTCGCGATGCCGGCACGCTGCGCCAAGTGCGAGAAGGAGCTCGCGCGCGGCACGCGAGCGAACCTGGCGATCGGCGAGAGCCCGGGGCAACCGCGCCGGTTCGTGTGCGACGAGTGCTTGCCCCGAGAGACCTAGACCTTTCCCCGAATCTACGGAGCTTTGGAACGGCGCATCCCGCGCCGTCACGATGGAGGTGTGTCCCATGAATCAGGAAGCCAAGAACGAGCAGGTCCACGAGGCGAGCGCCGAGGTGATGAGCGAGGACAAGCCGTCGACGCTCGTCGACGCGATCTTCGACATCGGCCTCGCGTGGGCCGAGTTCGGCGTCGGCCAGGGCAAGCGCGCCCTCGAGACGAGCGCCAAGACGCTCGAGAAGGTCGCTCAGACGCTGAACGATCTGCAGCAGAAGCTCCGCAAGGACGCGGCCTGACCGCCGCCCCTACTCGATGCTCTGCGGCTCCCCGGCCGGCAGCAGTGCAACGAAGGCGTCGCGTGCAGCGAGCACGCGCGCCTCGTCGCGTCCGTCGAACGTGACCTTCGTCTTGTAGGCCGGGTCCATCCATTTCGGATACGAGCCGACCGAAACGTCGGCGAACTCGCCCACGACGCGATCGAGCATCGGCTTGATGACGCCCTCGTCGAGCCGCACGTAGGCCGCGTGGGACACGAAGGCGCTGGCGCCGCTCACTTGCTGCGCCAGCCACGCCACGACGACCGGGAGCTTCATGCGGAACACCTCGGGGATGCCCGGGAGGAGCCACGTGTTGCGCACCCGGATGGTGGGCCACGCGATCTCGCGCGTCACCTCGAGCGACGCCCCCTCGGGCACGAGCGCCATGCGCAGGTGGCCGTCCGTGCATCGTTCGCGGTAGTGGGCGCGCAGCATCTGCTCCATCTCGGGCGACGACACGACCCCGACGCCGAACGCTTTCGCGGCGGCCTCGATCGTCACGTCGTCGTGGGTGGGGCCCACGCCGCCGCTCGTGAAGAGGAAATCGTGGCTCGCCGAGAGCTCTCGCATCTCACGAACGATGGTCTCCACCTCGTCGGGCACCACGACCACGCGATCCAGGCTCACCCCGAGCCCCCGCAGGGCTCGCGCGAGGACGGCCACGTTGGCCTCCTCCACCTTGCCGGCGAGGATCTCGTTGCCGATGACGAGCGCCGCGGCGCGGTAGTGCCTGTCTTGCACGCCCGAAGGCATAGTACGTGTTTTCGGCCGTCGCCCGGCGATGGGTGTACGATGCTTCCTGGCAGCGAATGCGCAGGGTCCTGGTCGTCGAGGATTCGGTTTCGGCGCGAGCCTTCGTGCGCGCGGTGCTCGAGTCGCCCGAGTTTGCCGGGCCGCAGGGTGGTTGCGAGGTGGTCGAGGCGAGCAGCGGTTTCGACGCGATGCGCCTTCTCCCGAGAGGGCCGTACGACCTCATCGTCACCGACATCAACATGGGCGACATCAACGGGCTCGAGCTCGTCCGGTTCATCCGCAAGTCGGAGCATCATCGTTCGACGCCGCTGGTGATCATCTCGACCCAGCGCGCGGAGCAGGACGTCGAGCGCGGCCTCGCCCTCGGCGCGGACGCGTACCTACCCAAGCCGTTCACCCCCGAGCAGCTGCGCGAACTGTGCGTGAAGCTGCTGTCCGCGTCGCGAGCGGCGCCACGCACCAGCGAGCCCCCAGCCGGCTCCGCCTAGGCCATGGTCGAAGGCGGCGGCCGCGACGGCGGGGACAAGGCACGCGACGAGTTCCTCAGCGAGGCGCAGGAGCTCGTGGACGGGCTCGGGCGCGACTTGCTGCACCTGGACGAGGGGGTCAAGAACGGCAAGGTCGACGCGGAGCTCATCAACGACGTGTTCCGCGGCGTGCACACGCTCAAGGGGCTCGCGGGGCTCTTCGGCGCGACGCGCATGGCGGGGCTGTCGCACGAGCTCGAGGACGTGCTCGACGACCTGCGTCTCGGACGCGTGGATCTCTCGCAGGGGGTACTCGATCTCCTCTTCCAGGCCGTCTCGCTCTACGGGCGCATCCTCGCCGCCGAGGGGGGCGAGGCGCCGGACCCGGACGCCGAAGTCGAGCAGCTGCTCGTGGCTCTCGGAGAGCTCTCGCAGCGGAGGGCCGGCGGCGGCGCGGGAGTCGTGGCGCAGTACGACCTGGACCCCGGGCTCTTCGGCGTGCTCACCGAGTACGAGGAGCATCGCCTCCGCACGAACATCCAGCAGGGGCAGAGCCTCTACCGCATCCGCGTGCGCTTCTCGCTCGCGACCATCGACAGCGCGCTCGACGACCTGAAAGCGAAGGCGCGCCCGCACGGCGAGATCATCACCTACTTGCCCACCGGCACGGGCGCGGACATCGACACGATCGAGCTCGAGATCCTCATGGCGAGCCGCGCGTCGATCGAGCTCCTGCGGAGCTCCATCACCGGTCCGAACGTGACCATCGAGGAGGTACGGCGCAGGTCCGCCGGCGGCGAGGAGCGGCCGCCGCCCATGCCCACGCCCGTGCCTCAGGACGAGGCCGAGGCGTTCTCGCCGCCCACGACGGCGCTGACGCCCGTGCCGCCGCGGGAGACCGGGAGCGTGCGCGCCGAAGAGAAGCGCAAGCCGACGCCCTCGATGGTGCCCGCGGCCGGCTCCGCGCGTGCGGCCGCGGCCCCGGGGCCGCAGGACCTGTCGCTCCGCTCGGTGAGCCAGACGGTGCGCGTCGACATCCGCAAGCTCGATCGCCTCATGACGGTCGTCGGTGAGCTGGCGATCGTCAAGACCGCGATCGCGGCGCTGGCCGACCGCGTGCGCGGGCGCATCGCCGACTCGCGGGAGATGGCCGTGGAGCTGGCGCGCCTGAACCGCACCTTCGAGCGCCACCTCGCGCAGATGCAGAGCGGCATCCTCGAGGTGCGCATGGTCCCGCTCGGCCAGGCATTCGACAAGCTGGCGCGCGTCGTGCGCCAGATCTCGCGCGAGCACGGCAAAGAGGTGAACCTCGTCATCACCGGCGCCGAGACCGAGATCGACAAGCTGATCGTGGAGGAGCTGAGCGACCCGCTCATGCACATGATCCGCAACGCGATCGACCACGGCATCGAGACGCGCGACGACCGCATCCGCGTGACCAAGCCGCCCGTCGGCACGATCGCCCTCAACGCGTTCCAGAAAGGTAACCATGTCGTCATCGAGGTGGAGGACGACGGGCGCGGTATGGATCCCGAAGTGATCGTCGATGCGGCCATCCGGCGCGGCATCGTGACGCACGACGAGGCGAAGGAGCTGTCGCCGCGCGAGCTCCTCGCTCTCGTCTTCATGCCGGGGTTCACGACGAAGGACGTCGCCACCGACCTGAGTGGACGCGGCGTCGGGCTGGACGTGGTCAAGACGAACATCGCGAAGCTCGGCGGCGTCGTCGACATCACGAGCGACGTGGGCATCGGCACGAAGATGACGATCACGCTGCCGATCACGCTCGCCATCATCAACGTGCTCCTGGTCGAGATCGGGGCCAGGCTGTTCGCGGTACCGCTCGCGTCCGTGGAGGAGGCGATCGCGCTCGACGAGCGCCAGGTGCGCACCGTCGAGGGCAAGGAGGTGCTCACGGTCCGCGGCGTCTCGCTGCCCATCGTGCGCCTCGCGCGGCTCTTCGGGATCGCGCCGTTGCATCGCGAGCGGATGCGCGCCTTCGTGGTCATCGCGCAGGTGGCCGACCGTCGGCTCGGGTTCGTCGTGGACGAGCTCGTGGGGCAGCAGGACATCGTCATCAAACCGCTCGGCAAGTCGCTGCGCTCCGTGCGCGGGTTTGCGGGCGCCACCGAGCTCGGCGATCAGCGCGTCGCGCTGGTGATCGACGTCGCGTCGCTGCTCGAGGAAGTCCTCATGCCGACCGAGACGCGCTTCCTGACGTCGGCGGCGGAAGGGTCGAGGGCCTGAGCGATGGCGGCGATCGTCAAGGCGCGTGGCGAGAAGCGCGCGGCGCGGCGCGCCGGAGAGGCGGGCAGGCGCGTCGAGTACCTGGCCTTCGTGCTGTCCGGCGAGACGTACGCGGTGCAGATCGCGCACGTCGCCGAGATCCTGCGGCCGCCGCCCGTGACGGAGGTGCCTCGCGCTCCCGGCAACATCCTGGGGGTCATCAGCGTGCGCGGGAAGCTCGTGACCGTGATCGATCTGCGGCGCCGGTTTCGCCTGCACGAGTCGCCGATCGACCGCAAGACGCGCGTCCTCCTCGCGGACGTCGGCACCGGAGAGCAGGTGGGGCTGCTCGTGGACGAGGTGCACCAGGTCTGGCGCCTGGCGGCCGAGGAGATCGAGGCTTCCAGCGTCCTGGGAGGAGAGCAGGCGCCGCACATCGCCGGCATCGGACGGCCAGCGGGAGAGCAGGGGACGATCCTCGTCCTGCTCGACCTCCGGCCCATCCTCGAGAACCCCTAGGATCAGGAGCAAGAAGCGTGTCTCCGCAACGTCAGCGTCACGACCCGTCCAAGAACCTCGTCGGCTTCGTCGTCGGCGAGGTGGAGTACGCGGTCGAGATCGCGCGCGTGAAGGAGATCGCGAACCCCCTGGACGTCGTGTCGCTGCCGCACCCGCCTCCGGCGGTGATCGGCGTCGCCGACTACCGCGGCGAGGTCGTGCCCGTCGTGGACCTGCGCGAGCGCTTCGGCCTGCCCTCGGCGCCGGCCACGCGCAAGACGAAGTGGATCGTCATCGACGTCAACGGACGCCTCGTGGCCCTCGTCGTCGATGCGGTCACCGAGGTGTTCGGATCGGCGGGCGTCGGGTTGCGTCCCGCCCCTCCGCTCGGCAAGGGGGACGACCTGCGCGGCATCGCCGGCGTAACCGGGCACGGCGAGGGGCTCGTCTTCGTGCTGGACCCGGGGCGCCTGCGCGAGCTGACCGAGCCCGTGGCCGCAGCGGGCAAGATCGGGCCGAGCGCGGCGCCGCCACCCAGCCTGCCCGAGGGGGGCACTCCGTGAGCGAGGCCGCTGCAGCCGTTCGCTGGCTCCTGCAGCAGGCCGAGCCCGAGGCTCGGCGCGTGGCCGTGCAGCAGATTGCCAAGGTCAAGGAGCGCGATTGCGCAGAGCTACTGTTGCGCGCGCTCGGCGACGACGACTGGCGCGTCCGAAAAGAGGCCGCCACCGTCGCGCCGCAGATCGAGCGTCGCGAGGAGGTGGTCGCGGCGCTCGTCGCGGCTCTGGAGGACAACGTCAACATCGGCCTGCGAAACGCGGCGGTCGAAGCGCTCGTGGCCATCGGTCCGGACGCCGTGGGGGCCGTCGTCGAGTCGATCCCGCGACTCGATGCGGACGCACGCAAGCTCGCGGTCGAGGTGCTCGGCGGCGTGCCGGATGCGCGCGGGACGGCCGCGCTCACGCGGTCGCTCGCCGACGAAGACTCCAACGTGCGCGTCGCCTCCGCCGAAGCCCTGGGCAACGCGGCGCTCGCCGGGGAGGACGCGCGCGACAACGCCACGCGTGCGCTCGTCGCCGGCCTCGCCACGAGCGACTCGTTCCTCAAGATAGCCGCGCTGGACTCGCTGGCCCGGCTCGAGGCGCAGCTCCCGTGGAGCACCTTCGAGCCTTTTGCGCGCGACCCGCTGCTCCGCCGCTACGCCATCGCCGCGGCGGCCGGATCGCGCGAGCCGGATGCGGTGCGCGCGCTGGCTCAGGCGACCGGAGATCCGTCGCCGACCATCGCCCGAGAGGCCGTCGTGGCGCTGGGCGACCTGGTGGCGCGCGCGATCGAGCCCGACGACGCGCACCTCGTGACCATCGCGCGTGAAGCGATCGAGAAGACGGTGGCGGGTCGAGGCAATGCGCGCCGCATGGCGCTCGACGCCGAGGACGCACGGGCGCGCGGGGGGGCGCTGCTGGTGCTGGGCCTGGGGCGCGACGTGGTCGACGTTCCCGTGCTCGTCGAGGCGCTCGCGGAGGACGACGTCGCCGAGCGAGCCGACCTTGCGGTGCGTCTCTTCGGGGCGCGCGCGGCGGCGCCCTTGCTCGCCTCGGCGCGCTTCTCCAAGCCTCACGTCCGCGCCGCGGCTCTCACGATCGCGTCGTCGCTCGAGGGTGCCGAGGTCGCCGTCGTGCGTGGAGCGCTGCGCGAGGCGCTCGAGGACGCGGCATTCGAGGTGCGCGTGTCGGCGCTCGACGCGATGGGGCCGCTCGGCGATCCCGACGATCTGCGCCGCGTCGCTTCTTTCGTCGACGATGCAGACGAGCGCGTGGCGGCCACGGCGACCATCGCGGTGTCCGAGCTGGCGGCTCGTCACGTCGACGCGGCGCGCGCCCTGCTGCGCGAGTCCAGCTCGGGCGATCCGCTCGCGCTCGCGTGCATCCTGCTCGGGGCGATCGCTTCGACGCGCGCGCTTGGCGACGAGGACGTGCACCTGCTCGAGCGGGCGCTGGCTCACGACGACCCTCGCGTGCGCCGTGCCGCCGTCGATGCGCTGGCGCAGGCGGGGGGCGAGGCGGCTGGCGACGCCGTGGTCTTCGCCCTCGCCGACGAGGAGCACGAGGTGCAGCTCGCCGCGGTGCGCGCTCTCGGCAAGCTGGGACGCGCCGAGCCGCTCGCGGGGGTCGTGCGCGACACGCGCGACCCGGTGCTGACGGCGACGGCGCTTCGCGCGCTGGGCGAGGCGGACCCTGCACGCGCCCTCGCGGCCGCGCGGCCTCTCGTGAATCACGCGGACGCGGCGATCGCGTGCGCCGCCATCGAGGCCATCGGTCCGCTCGCTTCGTCGCCGCGCGCCTCTGCGCACGTCCAGTCGGAGTGCGAGGACGCACTCTTCTCGGCGCTCGACCATCCGGACCCCGAGGCGGTGAAGCTTGCGCTCTCGATCGTCGGCGTGCGCCCGGGGCCGCGCGCCCTGGCGCGCCTCGGCCTCTCCCTCGACCATCCGTCGTGGGAGGTGCGTCGCGTCGCCGCCGAGCTGCTCGGCCAGGATCGCAGCACCGCGGCGCAGGCCCTCCTTCGGGCACGCTACGAGCGCGAGAAGGACCCCATCGTCCGCGAGGCGATCGCCGCAGCCGTCAGCGAGCGACCCCCTTCGTACTCGACGCGCGCTCCGGAGGCGGGGGACTGAGTGCGCAGGACTCCGCCGTTCGGCGATGCCATCACGTTGAAGCCGGACGAGTTCCGCCTCCTCCGTGACCTCTTCGCGGCGCGCACCGGGCTCCAGTTCGGCCCAGAGTCGCGCTTCTCCCTCGAGCGCCGCCTGCGCGAGCGCCTCACGGTCCTCAAGCTCTCGAGCTTCAGCGAGTACCACCATTACCTGCGCTTCGGTGCGCGCCGCGAGGAGGAGTGGGACGAGGCCATCGATCTGCTCACGACGAACGAGACGTACTTCTTCCGCGAGGAGCGCCAGCTCCGGTCGTTCCAGCAGGAGCTCCTGCCGATGCTGCAGGGCCTCGCGCGCCCGCGCCGGCGGCTCTCGATCTGGAGCGTCGGCTGCTCCACGGGCGAGGAGCCGTACACCATCGCCATCCTCGTGCAGAGCTCGCGCCTCTTCTCGGACTGGGACGTCCGCATCTACGGCTCGGACCTGTCGCGGCGCTGCGTCGCCGCCGCACGCCGCGGCGTCTACGCGGACGGTAGCTTCCGCGCGACCGCGCCGGATCTGCGCCGCGCCTTCTTCACGCAGCGAGGGAGCGAGTGGCACGTCAACGAACCGATCCGCGCGCTCACCCACTTCGGCCAGATGAACCTGCTCGACGACGAGCGATCGCGCCTGCTCGGCGCCGCCGACGCGATCTTCTGCCGCAACGTCCTCATCTACTTCGACGCGCGCGCCCGCAAGAAGGCCATCGAGACGCTCTACGAACGGCTGAACCCGGGCGGCGTACTGCTCCTGGGCCACTCCGAGTCACTCCTCAACGTTTCGACCGCGTTTGAGCTATTACATCTGAGGGAAGACCTGGTTTACCGAAAGCCGCTCCCCAGCGGACCGAGTGAGCCGCCGCCGGCCCCTTAGAACGTCCCGAACGTGAGCCCCCCCGCAGCATCGAAGCCGATCCGCCTGCTCGTCGTCGACGACTCGGCGTACAACCGTCGCAACATCGCCGAGGTGTTCGCCGATCGGAAGGACGTCGAGGTGGTCGGCAAGGCTGGCGACGGGGAGGAGGCGCTCAAGCTCGCGACGTCCCTCAAGCCGGACGTCATCACGCTCGACCTCGAGATGCCGCGCATGGACGGGTTCACCTTCCTGCGCATCCTGATGTCCAAGGCGCCGACGCCGGTCATCGTCATCTCGAGCTACGCGCAGCGCGAGAACGTGTTCAAGGCGCTGGAGCTCGGCGCGCTCGACTTCGTGCCGAAGCCCGAGCGCCTCGGGCCCGAAGCGACCGAGGTGCGCGAGGAGATCCTGCAGAAGGTGCTCCTCGTGCGGGCGCTGCGGCCGTCGTTCGTGCCGACGTCCCTCATCCGCCGCATGAACAGCGGGGCGTTTCACCCGGACGGGACTCCGGCCACGTGGGACGAGCCGTCCGCGGTGACGGGCCGTCCGTACCGCTCGCCCAAGACGCTCGTGGCCATCGCGAGCAGCACGGGCGGGCCGAGCGCGCTGCTCTCGATCTTCTCCAAGCTGCCCGTGACGACGACCGCGGGCTTCGTGGTCGCCCAGCACATGCCGGACAAGTTCACCCGCACCTTCGCTGAGCGCCTCGACAAGCGCGGTGTCGTGAAGACGGTGGAAGCATCCGACGGGGACCTCGTAGGCCAGGCGACCGGCTTCGTGTGCCCGGGCCGCAAGTGCATGGAGATCGTCAAGCAAGGCATCGAGGTGAAGCTCCGCGTCGGCCCCGCGGCGACGACGGACCGCTACGTGCCCAGCGCCGACAAGCTGTTCAAGAGCGTCGCCGCGACGGGCCTCAAGTGCGTCGGCGTGATCCTCACGGGCATGGGCGACGACGGCGTCGAGGGCGCGCGGGCCATCCGCAACGCCGGCGGTACCGTCATCGCCGAGTCGCAGGAGACGGCGGTGGTCAACGGCATGCCGGGGGCCGCGGTCCGCGCGGGCGTCGCGAGCGAAGTGCTGCCGCTGCCGCAGATCGGCGAGTTTCTCGCGAAGATCTAGGGCGGGCAGTTGCGCTAAGGTGCGCTGGCGATGCCGAAGCGTCCGCCCGAGCGCGAGCAGGACACGGAAGCGGCACGCGCGGTGGACGGAGCGGCGCACGGAGACGATGCGCAGTTCGACCGCACCCTGCGCCCCCGCACGCTGGCCGACTACGTCGGGCAGACGAAGCACAAGGAGAACCTGCGGGTCTTCGTCGAAGCAGCGCGCCGCCGCGGCGAGCCGCTCGATCACATCCTTCTCTCCGGGCCGCCGGGCCTCGGGAAGACGACGCTCGCGCACATCCTGGCGAACGAGATGGGCGTGCAGCTCGTGGCCACGAGCGGCCCCGTCATCGAGCACAAGGGCGCCCTCGCGGCCCTGCTGACGACGAAGCTGCAGGCGCGCGACATCCTGTTCGTCGACGAGATCCACCGCCTCAATCCGGTGGTCGAAGAGAGCCTCTATCCGGCGATCGACGAGCTCGCGATGGACATCTCGACGGGTGAGGGCGCGTACGCCAATGCCGTGCGCATCCCCGTGCCCCCCTTCACCCTCGTCGGTGCGACGACGCGCACCGGGCTGCTCACCGCGCCGCTGCGATCGCGCTTCGGCCACGTCGTTCGCCTGGACTTCTACCCACCCGAGGATCTCGCGCAGATCGTGACGCGGAGCGCACGCCTGCTCTCGGTCCCCCTCGAGCCGGACGCGGCCCACGAGATCGCGCGGCGGTCGCGCGGCACGCCGCGCATCGCGAATCGTCTCCTCCGGCGCGTTCGAGATTTCGCCGAGGTTCTCGGCACCGGAAAGATCGACCGTGCGCGCGTGGTGCATGCGTGCGACCGGCTCGAGGTGGACGAGGCGGGCCTCGACGAGATGGACCGCAAGTACCTGGCGGTGATCATCGACCACTACGAGGGTGGCCCGGTTGGCGTCGAAGCCCTGGCCGCCGCCCTCGCCGAGCCCAGAGACACGCTGGAAGACGTGGTGGAGCCCTATCTCGTGCAGCAGGGCTACGTCGGCCGGACGCTGCGCGGCCGCGTCGCGAACCGCAAGGCGTACGAGGCCCTGGGCAAGAAAACGCCGAACGACGAGAGCGGCGCCCCCCAGGGGGGCCTCTTCGAATAAAGGCCCCGGGGGGCCACGGTTGCTCGCTCCTCAGGCGGACGCGTACACTGTCATACGTGGCCAGTGGTCCGGTCCTGGTCGTCGATGACGATACAGTCAGTCGTCACGTCCTGATCCAGGCGCTGGCGAATGCGGACCTCCCGCACGTCGCCGTCGCGTCGGGGACCGAAGCGCTCGAGCAGATCGAGAAGGTGCAGCCTTCGCTCGTGCTGCTGGACCTCGTGATGCCGCCGCCGGACGGATACCAGATCCTGCGCATCCTGCGCGCGCGCGAGGAGACGAGGGACCTGCCGGTCGTCGTCCTCACGGCGCTCGAGGCGGACGAGGAGATCGCGAAGGCCTTCGAGGCAGGCGCCGACGACTTCGTGCGCAAGCCCTTCAAGCCGGTCGAGCTCGTGGCCCGCATCCGCGGGCAGCTCCGTCTTCGCGGCGCCGTCGAGGGACTGGAGAAGAAGGAGCAGGATGCGCGACTGGTCCTCGAGCTGACGCAAGCCCTGGCGTCGAACCTCGACTTCCGAGGAATCCTCTTCACGGTCGTGCAGCGCATCGCCGAGGTCGCGCGAGTCGATCGCGTGAGCATCGTCCTCGTGCGCGAAGCGGGTGACGTCGGCTACGTCGTGGCCGCCAGCGACGACGAGCAGCTACGCGATTTGCCGATCGATCTCGCGAAGTACCCCGAGATCCAGCAGGTGCTCTCGAGCCGAGAGCCGCTCGTCGTGCCCGACATCGCGACGCACCCGCTGCTCGAGATCGTGCGCCACGAGGGGCACAAGACGGCGTTCTCGTCGCTGGCCATCCTGCCCATCCTCTACGAGGGCCGCCCGATGGGCGTGCTCTTCCTGCGCGCCAAGCACGCCTTCACCTTCGGCGAGCGCGAGCTCGATCTCTGCAAGACCGTGTCGAACGCCATGGCGATCGCGCTCCGTAACGCGCGCGTCATGCAGTCGCTCCGTGATCAGACGCAACAGGTGACCGTCGCGCGCTTCGAGGCCGAGCGGCGCCTGCGCACGTTGCAGCGCTACGCAGACTTCTTCGAGAGCGCCGCCGACGGCATCATCGTCATCGACGCCGAGGGGCACCTGCTCTTCTCCAACCCGCGCGCGCGCGCCATCGTCGGTTACAGCGAGACCGAGCTCCGGGGCGGCCGCGTCGGCGACCTCTTCGCGACAGAGGACGCGATGCTCGCGCACGACCTGCGCATGGGTTTCCAGCAGGGCCGTTTCCCGCAGAACGTCGACGTGCGCGTGAAGCGCAAGAACGGCGAGACCGCGATCCTCAGCGTCAACTTCAACTCCGTGCTCCGCGAGGAGGGGGTCGTCCTGTGCACCTTCCGCGACGTGACGCAGGAGCGGACCGTGGAGCACGAGCTCCAGAAGACGCGCGACTTCCTCCAGCGCATCATCGACTCGTCGGTCGACGCCATCGTGAGCGCCGACCTCAAGGGCCGCATCCTGCTCGCCAACCCGGCCGCCGAACGCATCTACGGAGTGACCGTCTCGGAGCTCGTGGGCCGCGACGTGCGCACGCTCTATCCCGAGGGCGTGGCGAAGGACGTCATGCGCCTCATCAAGGCCGGGGGTGGTCGCGTCGAGGGCCTGCGCACCGAGGTGCTCGCGGTGGCCGAGGAGCGCGTCCCCGTCTCGCTCTCGGCGGCGCTGCTCTACGAGGAGGACCAGCCCGTCGGATCCGTCGGTATCTTCACCGACCTGCGCGAGAAGATGCAGATGGAGCAGAAGCTCGCCCAGGCGCAGGAGCAGCTGCTCTCGCAGGAACGCCAGGCCATCGTCGCCGAGCTCGCGGGCGCCGCCGCGCACGAGCTGAACCAGCCGCTGACGAGCGTCATGGGCTACGCCGAGCTCCTCAAGCGGCGGCTCGAGCGCGACAGCGCGCCGTACGCCGCAGCGGAGGTCATCTACAACGAGGCGGAGCGCATGGCCGAGATCGTGCGCAAGATCGGCAAGATCACGCGCTACGAGACCAAGAGCTACGTCGGACGCGCGCGCATCCTGGACCTCGATCGATCGGCGCCTGCGTCGGGGCCGAAGGTCGACGAAGACAAAGCGCCGGGGGGCGAATAGGCCGTGCGCAAGAGCACCTCTCGCCCCAAGCGCAAGGAGAGCGCGGCCCCGCCGAGGGCGCGCAACAGCGACACGACGCTGCTGCAGGAGCCTTCGTCCCAGCGGGCGCGCGTACCGGACGTCGTCCCCGCCGCGTGGCTCGACCGGCTCCTCGCGGCCGCCATCGATCTGCCGGTCGCTTCGGGCGAGCGCGCCGTCGTGACGGCGGTCGTCGACGCGGTCGCGACGATCCTGCCCGACTACGCGGTGGGGGCCTGCTTCGTGCCGGCGGCGTCGACGCCCCGCGACCCGTTGCTCGTCAAGCGACTCCCCGAGGGCGCGCGTGAGTCCGCGGCCGGCATGGATCCGACGAGGCTCTTCCCGTCGCTCGCGCACGAGCACGTCTCGCCGCTGCCCGGGACGACGACGGGGTCTACGCTCCACGTCGCGTCGGAGGCGGACCCGCTCGACCACCTGCAGTCGCCGGCGGTGCACCTCGTCGACCGCGCGGCACTCGTCCTCGCGCGGGCTCTCGGCGTGGCGCGCGATCTGGCGTCGCCGGCGCGGACGGGACGGGACGAGCGCGCTCTCGAGGAGCGCCTGATGCAGGCCGACAAGCTCGCGACTTTCGGCCAGATCGCCGCGGGCGTGGTGCACGAGCTGAACAACCCGCTGACGTCCATCGTCGCGTACTCGGACTACCTGATCCGCAAGGCCCTCGCCCACCCGACGGGTGGCCCTCCGCGCGACGAGGACGACGTCGAACGCCTCCGCCGAATCAGCGATTCTGCGAACCGCATGCTCCGCTTCACGCGCGACCTGGTGAGCTACGCGCGTCCGTCCAACGGCATCGCCGGCCCCGTCGTCCTACACGGCGTGATGGATCAGGCGGTGGCCTTCTGCGAGCACGTGCTCGCGTCGACCGGGGTCCGCGTGGAGAGGCGCTACGGCGCCGACGTGCTCACGGTGCGCGGCGTGAGCGAGCAGCTGGTGCAGGTGTTCGTGAACCTGCTGACCAACGCCTCGCAGGCAGCGCCGGCCAGGGAAGGGTGCGTCGTCCTGAGCACGTCGCTCGAGGTGGGGGCGCGTCGCGTGCGCGTGACCGTGGAGGACAACGGCTCGGGCATCGCGCGCGACCACCTGACGCAGGTGTTCGTCCCGTTCTTCACGACCAAGGGCGACCGGCACGGAACGGGCCTGGGGCTCTCGATCGTCAAGAGCATCCTGGAGGCGCACGACGGCGAGATCCAGGTCGAGAGCGAGCCTGGCCACGGGGCGCGCTTCGTGCTCGAGCTGCCTGTCTGGCAAAGGGGTTGACCCCTTTCCTGGTCCGATGCTCCGCGCGCGCATCGCGTCGCGCATGCTTGACGCACGCGCCGCCGTGCTCACGTTGACTCGATCATGGATGCACCTCTGGACTTCGACGCCGAGGCGCTCGACGCGTACTCGAGGGCGGTCGTGGGTGTGGTGGAGAGCGTGGGACCGGCGGTCGTCAGCATCTCGCGGCGCGGGCCGCGCGGGCCCGCCGGAGCCGGCTCGGGCGTCGCGTTCACGCCGGACGGATACGTGCTCACGAACGCGCACGTCGCCGCGGGCGCGCGAGAGCTGCAGCTCGAGGCCGGCTTCACCGACGGCACGACGAGCCGCGCGCACGTCGTCGGCTTCGACCACGCAACGGATCTGGCGGTGGTCCGCACGCGCGAGCCCGCACCGAAGCACGCGGAGTTCGGCGACTCGGCGCGCCTGAAGGTCGGCCAGCTCGTCGTCGCCATCGGCAACCCCCTGGGGTTCAGCTCGACCGTGTCGGCCGGAGTCGTCAGCGCGCTGGGGCGCACGATGCGCGCGCGCGACGGGCGCGCCATGGAGGGGATCATCCAGAGCGACGTCGCGCTCAACCCCGGCAACTCGGGTGGCCCGCTCGTCGACTCGCGCGGGCGCGTGGTCGGCGTGAACACGGCGATCATCCTCGGTGCTCAGGGGCTGAGCTTCAGCGTGCCGATCGGCACCGCCAAGTGGGTGGTCGCCGAGCTGATGACCACCGGGCGCGTGCGGCGAGGCTGGCTCGGCATCTCGGCGCAGAACCGGCCGCTGTCCCGCGAGCTCGCGCGCCGCCTCGGCCTCTCGCACGCGAGCGGCGTCGAGGTGAGCGGGTTCGACGAGCGCGGTCCCGCGGCGAAGTCGGGTCTGCGCGCGGGGGACGTCGTCGTACGCATCGGTACCCAGCGCGTCGAGAGCGTCGACGACGTGCACCGGGTGCTCGGCCGATGGCCCATCCAGGGCCCGCTCGAGCTCGAGGTCGTTCGCGACCAGAGGCTCGTCCAGCTGGGCGTCGACCCTGTCGAGGCGCCCTAGCGTACTCCGCCGACCGGAAAGCGGTTTACACCAGATCCGGCCGTCAGGTACGGTTTGGGCTCGAAGGCTATGCCTCGCGCCAAGCGAAGCCCGATCGTCCTCCCGCTCGTCGTCCTCGCATCGGCGCTCGTCAGCGGAACCATCCTCGCCGGCGGGAACACCGCCGTGAAGGGGAAGGTCCAGGGGTGGGACAAGCTGTTCCCGGGCGTCTACGCGGAGGCCGCCAAGCCGGACGCACACCGCTACACCTGGCGCGAGCCGTCTCCGACGGTGAAGCAGGACTTCCGCAAGCTCACGGCGAGCGTTTCGCGCGACGTGTGCGTCGCCGCCATCGGCTCCGGGGCGGCGCAGCCGCACGAGTCGGAGAAGGTGTTCGTCACGGGCGGGCGCGTCACGCCGTCGACCATCGTCGTCTCACCCGGGTCGCGCCTCCAGTTCAAGAACGCCGACCCGTTTCCGCACCAGCTCTACGAGGACAAGAACGCCGCGTGGGCCGCCACGCCGACCGCGCCGGGCTCCACGCGCGACTACGGCGCGACGGCGCCGGGCGTTCACGTCATCCGCGATCAGCTCTTCCCGAGCATCGTCGCCTACGTCGTCGT
>DASVWO010000376.1:0-3227 GCA_036393165.1 Polyangiaceae bacterium
ACGGGGCTCATCGCGATGAGCCTCTCGCTGCGCCAGGTGTTCTGGATCGCCGTGATCCCCGGGGCGATCGCCACGCTGCTCGTGGCGCTCGTGAAGGAGCCGCCCGCGACCTCGACCGCGACCTCGACCGCGACCGCGACCGCGACCGGAACCCCGACCCCGACCCCGACGCGCGTCCTCACGCCGACCCTCCTGTCGTACCTCGCGATCCTCGGCGTCTTCTCGCTCGGCAACTCGTCCGACGCGTTCCTCCTGCTGCGCGCGCGCAGCCTGGGCCTGACGACGGCCCAGATCCCGGTGCTCTGGGCGGTGCTCAACCTGTCCAAGGTCGTGTGGGCCTACGTCGGCGGCGACGCGGCCGACCGCATCCCGCGCGCGCGCCTCGTGGCGGGCGGGTGGGTCGTCTACGCGCTCGTCTACCTCGGGCTCGGCCGTGCGACGCAGGCGTGGCACGTGTGGGCGCTCTTCGTGCTCTACGGCGTCTTCTACGGGTTGACCGAGCCGGTGGAGAAGGCGCTCGTGCGCGACCTCGCCCCGCCCGACCAGCGCGGCCGCGCGTACGGCGCGTACAACTTCGTCGCCGGCGTCACGGCGCTTCCGGCCGGGCTGCTCATGGGCGTGCTCTGGCGCGAGTGGGGCCCGGCGCACGCGCTCGAGGTGGGCGCGGCGCTCGCGGCCGTGTCGAGCGTCGCGCTCCTCGCGTGGGACGCGTACCGCCGCCCACGCTAGATTCCTGGTCGAATGGCATTCGTCGGACGTGGGCTCGACCGCATCGCCGGCAGCCTCTCGCACCTTCTGCACGTCCGCGCGGCGCGCCACAACACGGTGGACGACCTCGGGCCGTACCTCGGCGCCCCCGCGCCGGTGCTCTTCCCGGCGCCGGTCGCGCCGCGCGACGTCGTGCGCACGCGCGCACGCCTGCCGCGGTCGGGCGGGCGCGTTCTCGAGATGCTCGAGTGGCACAGCCAGCACGTGCCGCTCTGTCCGCACTACCGGGCGCGCCACGCAGGGGAGTACGCGCGCAACCAGACGGTGGCGGCGCGCTGGTTCTACCCGCGGCGCGGGCCGCGGCGGCGCGCCATCGTCTACGTGCACGGGTGGCTGGAGCCGGGGCCCTGGATCGCGGAGGCGGTGTTCCTCCCGCGCCTCGACGACGCGCTCGACGTGGACGTGCTCCACGTGCAGCTCCCCTTCCACGGCAGCCGCAACCCGCGGAGCTCCCTCTTCCACGGCGAATTCTTCTGGAGCGCGGACCTCGTGCGCTCGTTCGAGGCGGTGCGCCAGTCGACGATCGACGCGCGCACCCTCGTCGCGTGGCTGCGCGCCAACGGCTACGAGGAGGTGGGCGTCACGGGCATCAGCCTCGGCGGATCGATCACGATGCTGCTCGCGTGTCTCGAGCCGCTGCCCGATTACATCGTGCCCATCGTGAGCCACCTTTACCTCGCCGAGGCGGTCGAGGAAGCGTCGATCCTCTGGCGCATGAAGGCGGACCTCGAGCGGTTCGGCGTGGGGCGCGAGAGGCGCGCCGAGATCTTCGCGGGCCTCGGCCTCGGGACGCTGAAGCCGATCCTGCCGCCCGAGCGCCAGCACTGGATCATGGCGGAGGACGACGCGTACATCGCGTCGCACCTGGTGAAGCGCCAGTGGGCCGAGTGGGGCAAGCCGCCGATCACGTGGATCCCCGGCGGCCACATGACGTTCCCGCTGCACATCTCCAAGATCGTCGAGAGCACCCGAGAGTTTCACGAGACACTCCGGCTCCACAGAGGAGATGAAAAGAAGATCAAAAGATAAGAAGATCAAAAGAATGGTCTCCACAACCCCACCTTCTTCTGATCTTTTGATCTTCTGATCTTCTTTCCCTCTCCTCTTGTCTGCCCGTTGAGCCCAGCCTCCTCACCTGCATGAGATTCTTCGCGACCGCCGCCAAGGGCACGGAGCCCGCCCTGCGCGACGAGCTGCGTGAGCTGCGGATGCGCGGCGTGCGGGCCGACCGCGGCGGCGTGCACTTCGAGGGGGAGATGCTCGACGGCGCGCGGGCGTGCCTCTGGTCGCGTGTGGCCGTACGCATCCTGCTCGAGGTCACGGCGTTCGACGCGCCCGACGGCGGGGCCCTCTACGACGGCACGCGCGCCGTGGACTGGGGCGCCTGGATGACGCCGCGCACCACGATGGCCGTGCGGGCGACGTGCCGGTCGAGCGCCCTGACCCACTCGCAGTTCGTGGCGCAGAAGACCAAGGACGCGGTGGTCGACCGGCTGCGCGACCGCTTCGGGGCGCGCCCTTCGGTCGACAAGGGAGACCCGGACACGCTGCTCGCGGTGCACGTCGCGCGCGACAAGGCCACGCTGTACCTCGACGTGGGGGGCGCGTCGCTGCACGAGCGAGGGTGGCGGGCCCGCGCGGGCCCGGCGCCGCTGCGCGAGACGCTGGCGGCGGCGGTCGTGCGGCTCTCGGGGTGGGACCGGGAGCGGCCCCTGGTCGACCCCATGTGCGGGGCCGGGACGATCGCCATCGAGGCGGCGGCGTGGGCGCAGCGGGTGGCGCCCGGGCTGCTGCGCGAGCGCTTCGGGTTCGAGCGATGGGCGAGCCACGACGACGGCGAGCGACGCGCCCTGGCGGCGCTGCGGCAGGAGGCGCGCGACCAGAAGCGCAAGGCGCCCGAGGCGCCGGTGCGCGGGAGCGACGTCGACCCGCGCGCCATCGCCGTGGCCAAGCAGAACGCGCGGGCCGCGGGCGTCGAGGTGCATCTCGAGACGCGTGACGTGCGCGACCTCGCGCCGCTCGCTCCGCCGGGGTTCCTCGTGACGAACCCGCCCTATGGCGAGCGCCTCGAGGTGCACGAGGAGCTGTACGACACGATCGCCCGCGTCGCGCGCGGGATGCGCGGGCACACGGTCGCGCTGCTGGCGGGGACGCCGGCCATCGAGCGCGCGATGAAGCGCAAGCCGGACCGCTGGTGGCAGCTGTTCAACGGGCCCATCGAGTGCCGGCTGCTCGTGTACGCGATCCCGTGAGACACTGCGGGCGTGGGACGCATCCGGGATCTCGCAGAGGGGCTCTGGAGCGGGTCGCTCGACCCGGCGGAGAAGCACCCGTTCGCGCCGTTGATGGACGTCGAGGCGCTCGACGGCGGCGGCACGGCGTTCGTGTCGAGCTTCGCGAACGCGACGGCCTTCGAGACGGCCGAGGGGCTCGTGCTGGTGGACACGGGCAGCTTCCTC
>DASVWO010000377.1:0-8838 GCA_036393165.1 Polyangiaceae bacterium
CGTCGCGTCGGTCGTGCCCGTGAAGACGTCGCACTGAGGCTGCCGCTGCGAGACCGGACCGATGGCCTCATCGAAGTGGTAGCGCATGGCGCGCGTTCCACCCGGGAAGCGGAGTGCGCCGGGATGGAGTGTCTCGACCAGCGGAAGGACCGCGCTGGCCGGGCCGCCGGCGTCGGGGGCCCACAGTCCGAGCCCATTGCGCGACCAGATCGTGTTGTGACCGAAGTCGTGCGCGACGATGGCCGCGCCCGTTGGCGCATACCAGGCAGGGGAGACGAGCGCCCCTGCATCTCCGGCTGATGAGGGCGACGAGCCGGTTCCGCAACCGATCCACGATGCCGCCATGCCGACGAGGAGTCGCCGGCTCAGCATCGGTCTACCGCGGCTTGACCAGATACCGCACCACGAGCTGCGACACTTCGCGGGCGAAGCTGCCATCCTCGAACGCACTCGGGTAGTCGCGCCGCCCGACCCGCCCGAGGAGCAGCACCGTTCGCACCGCCAGCACGGAGGCGAGGTGCAGGTCCTGCGGCCACAGGCGAGCGCGGAAGGGCGCGAGCGCCCCGGCGACCACCGTGGCGACCTTGTTCAGCTCGTCCGGCCCCGTCATGAGCACGAAGCCGGCCTCGATGTCCCCATGCGTGTGGTAGCGGCCGAGGCTGCGATCGATCGCCTCGATGGCCCACAGGACGAGGTGCTCCACGGTCTTCCGGAGCGACGCGCGGTCCTCGGCGAGCTTCGCCATCACTCTTCCGAGCGCCTGCGTCTCTTCGCCCCAGCGGCGCCGGAGCATCGCGAGGAAGAGCGCGTCCTTCGAGGGGAAGTACCGGTAGAGGGTACCGATGCTGACGCCGGCCACGTCGGCGATCTCGCGCGTCGTCGCTTCCTGCAACCCCACGCGCGCCAGCACGCGGTCGGTGGCCACGAGGATGACGTCGATCGTGTCCTGCGAGCGAGCCTGCGTCGCTTCGCGCCGCGGCCGGACCCGGTTGGTGCGCGCCATTCGGGTCGAACATCGTCGATCCGCGCGCGGGAAGCTACTCGACCTGAATGGTGGTCGACGCGCTGCCGGCCACGTTGCTCGGGTCGTATGCCGTGACGGTGAGGGTGCGGGTGCCGGCGACCGCGCTGGCGCTGAAGGGGACGTTCAGGCCCCACTCGCTGCCACCCAGGTAGGAGAGCTGCAGCTGCGTCGAGCCGGCCGGACCGCTCCAGGTGAGCCACACCTGGCTGACGCCGCGCGGCGCGCTCGCAGTGGCCACGACGGGCACGGTGCCGCCGGGCGGGTAGGGCGTGCCGGCGGCGGGCTGCAGGATCGTGACCACCGGCGTCTCGCTGCTTCCGCTCGTGAGCGACAGCGAGTTCGTCGCCGAGGTCGTCGAGTTGCCCGCCGTGTCCTTGGCGACGACGTACCAGGAGCGTGTGCCCGTCGTCGCCGCGAAGCTCCACGCGTACTGCCCCGCCGCCGTGTGGGTGCACGTCGTGCCCGAAGGCGGCGACGCGCAATCGACGGCGACCGTCCCCGACGACTGCACCCACTCGAGCACCACGTCGGCGATTCCGACGCTCGACGTCACCTCGGCCACGAGCGAGATCTTCGCGTTGCCCGCGATCATGGCCCCGTTGCCCGGCGATACGAGCGTCACCGTTGGAGCCCCGCCACCGCTCCCCCCGCCACTCCCGCTCCCGCTGCCCCCGCCGCTGCTGCTGCCGCTCCCGCTCCCGCTTCCCCGCATCGCCGATCCATTCGGCGTCCCCATCCCCGTCGGCGCGTCATACCCGGGCCCCGCCGTGCACAGATACGACGGACTGCACGTGCCATTGCTCCCGCTGGTCACGTCCCAGAAGTCGGCGACGTTCTCGTAAGGAAAGGAAGGTCCCGCCCCCGCCCGCCCCGCGGCGGCAAAGATCGCTGCGACGAGCGGCGACGCCAGGCTCGTCCCCCCGATGACCGTCCACCCCGAGTACGGGCTCTGCGTGTCGTAGACCGCGATGCCCGTGTACGGGTCGGCCACGGCCGATACGTCGGCCACCGTCTTGTGCGAGCAACCCGTGTCGACCTGCCAGCTCGGCTTCGGCGTGTACACGCTGCACCCCGAGCCGGTGCCTTCCCCGGCCTGCGTGAACCACACGGTCTCCGACCAGCCGCGCGCATTGCTCGCCTTCGCGAGACTGGTGCCTCCCACGCCGAGCACGTACTGAGAGGACGCGGGAAACTCGACGCCGTACGCCGTGTCGCCGGTGCTCGCCGTGATGAGGACCCCCGGATGGTCGTAATAGGAGAGCGACGACTGCGCGTTGGTCGAATCCTCGGCGCCGCCGTAGCTGTTGCTCACGGCCGCCGCACCGAGCTGCACGGCGGTGTTGTCCCCCGTGGCGAGGTCCGACAGGTCGGCCGAGCTGGTCTCGACGAGCAGGATCTTGCAGCTCGGACACGCCGCGCTCACGGCGTCGAGGTCGAGCGAGATCTCGACCGCCCACTCCGACTGCGGATCGCTCGGAGGGTAGTTCCCGGCGACACCGGACTCGTTGACCTTCCGGAAGCACCCGTTGGCCGTCGTGCAAGCCGGCAGGCCGAAGTACGAGCGGTACGCGGCGAGGTCGCTCTCGGCGGTCGGATCGTCGTACGCGTCCACGATGGCGACCGTCGGCGCGGCGCCGCTCGTCACGCCGGTCAGCTCGTATGCACCCTGGATGTCGCTCGGCCCGTATCCTGTCGGCGTCGTCGTCGCCAGCGGCTTGCCGCTGGCATCGACCTGCACGTGCGCCAGACAGCGCGCAGTGCCGCGTCCGCGGGCCGCGCGGCAGACGGGCACGTGCCGCGGTGCGCTCGAGGAGGCCGTGACCCCGTCGACGCCGCCCGACGTCGTGGTCGCCACCGATTCCGAGGTCGATGCCGACGAGCACGCGAGGGGCGCGAGGGATACGCCTGCGAGACAACCTGCTGTGACGAGCGCTTCGAGTCGATTCATGAGTCGGCTCTCCCTGACGCCGGGCAGTATCGTCCTCACGGCGTTCGGGTCGACTCGGGTTCGGCGCGAGCGATGACCAACACGCAACGCGCGGAACGTGCACCGGATTTCGCAGCTCCCAGCTCGCGTGCGCGCGCGCGCTCACTTTGTCGCCCGTATCTTCAGAGAACGTGGGCCGCGCAGCACGCGTGCGCGCCGGTCGCCCACGCCTGTCCGACGTGCACCACCTGCAGTGCGCCGAGCGCCACCAGTACCACCCCGGCGACCGGTCGAACCCAGCGCGTGCGCAGTGCGCGTGCGGTCGCAGCTGCCACGGAGCCCATCGCCAGGAGCATCGGCAAGGTCCCCATGCCGAAGGCGAGCATCGTCGCTGCGCCCGAGAGTGCGGAGCCACTGGTCACCGCGGCGATCATCGCCGCGTAGACCAATCCGCAGGGCATCGCGCCCCAGAGCAGCCCGAGCGCCAGCGAATGCACGGGCGTGCGCACGGGCACCAAGCGACGCGCCAGCGGCGCAATCCGTCGCCATGCGGGCTCGCCCACGCGCTCGATCCACCGCACGGCGGGAGCGAACCCGGCGACGTAGAGGCCAACGGCCACCATCATGGTCCCTGCGACGAGTCGCAAGAGAAGCTGCGCCCGTTCGGCGACGCCGACGGACGCCACGGCCGCACCCACTGCGCCCGCGACCGCCCCGAACACCGCGTAGGAGATGATCCGTCCCAGGTTGTACGTCAGCAGGTACGGAAGCTGCGCACCGAGGCGCAAGCGTCGCTCGGCCGGCAGCGCGGAGCACGTCATTCCCACGATGCCCCCGCACATGAAGACACAATGAGTGCTCCCGAGGAGTCCCATGAGCAGCGCAGGGAGCAAGAGCGTCGTGGTCATCGCGAGGGTCCAAGGAACGTCGCGTTCGCCGTGAGCTCGTCGCGCCTGTCGGCGGCGCGCGCAAGGCGCACGCGTACTGGGAAGTCGCCATGGAATTGCTCGCGCGGGACGACGAGAACGAGCGACAGCCTCGTACTGCCCATCGCTTCGACCGTGACCGTCGATGCGGGGAGCACGGCTTCCATCCCGGGCACCGGTTCGACGGCGACGTCGTAGCGCTCGGAGTCGGAGCGCTTGTTGACGACGTGCAGCTGCAGCGTGTTGCGAACTTGCCCGTCGGCCACGGCATAGGGTGCCTGACCGGGAAGACGCAGCAGCGTCGCCTCGAAATCGGTCCGCCGTCGTGTGGCGAGCACGGCGACCACCGCCCCCACCAGGAGAAGAGCCGTGTAGAGCATCACGCGCGGACGGATGATGCGCCGCGGTTTGCCTGCCAGTCCGTCCTGCGAGTCGTAGCGGACGAGGCCTCGCGGACGGCCCAGCCGGTCCATGATTTCGTCGCAAGCGTCGATGCATTGCGTGCACGCGAGGCACTCCATCTGCACGCCGTTGCGGATGTCGATGCCCGTCGGGCAGACGACAACGCACCGCTTGCAGTCGACACAGTCCCCGGCTCCCTCGGTGCCCTTCTTGCCCCGCGGCTCGCCGCGGCGCGCGTCGTACCCGACGACGAGCGAGTGCTCGTCGAGAAGCGCCGACTGCAAACGTCCGTAGGGGCACAGGACGACGCAGAGCTGCTCCCGAAACCACGCGAAGTTGAAGTAGAACGCAGCGGTAATCGCGATGACCCACGCGAACGCCTCCGGGTGCGCCGAGGGGCTCTGGCGGACCATGGCGAAAGCCTTCGGAATGGAAACGAAGTAGCCGAGAAAAACGTGCGCGACCGCGAGGGAGGCGAGCACGTAGAGCACTTGGGTGGCGGACTTGTGCGCCACCTTGCCCGCGGTCCACGGCCCGGCGTTGCGCCGCATGCGCCTCTCTCGCGGTCCCTCCACCCATCGCTCGATGCGGCGGAAGACGCCCTCGAGAAACACGGTCTGCGGGCACCCCCAGCCACACCACACGCGGCCAGCAAGAGCGGTCGCGTAGACGAGTCCGAAGCCGACGCCCGTGAGCAGGAAGAAGAGCAGCCAGGTGTCCTGGGAGTTGAACGACGTCCCGAAGAGGAAGAACGTGCGCTCCTCGACGTCGAGGAACACCGCCGGGTGACCGCCGACCTTGACGATCGGGAGCGCGACCCAGAACCCGATGAGCAGAGCGAAGACAATCAGCCGGGCTCGTTGGAAGCGGCCCTTCACGTCCGCCGGGTGGATCTCGTGCCTGCGACCGCTGGGAGGCAGTGCTGCAGAGGGCAGCTCCGAAGGTTCGGCCAAGGGGAGGTGGACGTGTGTGCTCACCGCGGGGGCATCACTGAAGTGCGAGCTTGTCGCCCTGCGGCGGCTTGCCAGCGGGCACGTTGGAGTGCTCCAGGGTCATGACGTACGCGACGACGGCCTCGACCTTGGACACACCGAGGACCGGTCCCCACGTGGGCATCCCTTTCGCGGGCACGCCGTCGGCGACGGTCTTGAACAACTCGGTCGGCTTGTCGCCGTGGAGCCAGTACTCGTCGGTGAGGTTCGGCCCGATGTTGCCTCCTCCGTCGGCGCGGTGGCACGGCGCGCACGTACTCCCGAAGACCTCGCGCCCCTGGGCGACGGTCGCCGGATCCTTCGACAGGGTGGTCAGCATCGCGTCGTCGATGGTTCCGCGCGCGCGAGCCGCCTCGGCCTCCGCCGCGCGCTGCGCGGCCACGTCTTGCGCGTAGCGCTCCGCCGGCGACTGGATGGCGTCCATGCGCCGCCCGAACCAGTAGACGAGGGCGAAAAAGACGGCGCCGTAGAGCGTGAGCTGCCACCAGAGAGGCAGCTTGTTGTCTTGCTCCACGATGCCGTCGTATTCGTGCTTCTCACCGTCGCTCATGGTCGTCTCCCTCACCGTCGCGCAGCGGCATGCGCGCGGCGGCGTCCATCTGGGCGCGCGGTCGGGTCAAGGCGTGCAGCGTCGTGCCGATCCAGACCGCCAGAAACACGAGCATCGCCGCCAGCGGCAGCATCAAAAGCGGGGACTTGGCGAGCAGCTCTGCGTGCATGGGACGTCACTCCTCCTTCACCGGGCCATCGAAACGGGGGCACCAGCGGGCGCTGCCGGCTTCTGGCCCGACACGCCGAGCCGCTGCAGATACGCGATCAGGGCGACGAGCTCGGACTTGGGGTTGGCGTCTCCGACGCCGTCGGATCGCAGGTTGTCGACGATCTGCGCGGCCTGGAGGGACTCGTCCGCCTCGGCGCTCGCGATGTCATCATCGTCGTACGGAACGCCGACCGCGCGAAGCGCGTGCATCTTGTCGCCGGTTCGCGAGGAGTCGATTTCGGACGTGGCGAGGGTGGGGAACGGCGGCATGATCGAGCCGGTCGACACAGAGCGCGGATCGATCATGTGCCGCCAGTGCCAGAGGTTCGGGTACTTGCCGCCCTCTCGGGCCAGATCGGGGCCCGTACGCTTTGACCCCCACTGGAACGGGTGGTCGTACATCGAGTCCGCCATGGTGGAGGCCTCGCCGTAGCGCTTCGCCTCGAAGTCGAACGTGCGGATCATCTGCGAGTGGCACGTGTAACAACCCTCGCGGATGTAGATGTCGCGTCCCTCGACCTCGAGCGGCTTGTAGGGCTGCGGCTGATCGGTGGCGGCGAGCGCCGGCGTTGCCAGCAGCGACGGCACAATCTCGGCCACACCTCCGGCAAGGACGGCGATGACGACGAATACGGTGAAGAGGAGCGCGCGTCCTTCGAGCATCCGATGCCAGTGGACGCGCGTGTGATCGGCGGCCAGACGCAGCGCAATCGTCCCGAGGATGACCGTCACCACGGCGAGCGCCGCGAGGAACATGCTCGCCTCGTTGTTGACGACTGCCATGGTGGCGGCGACGACCGCCACGATCGTGACGAGCATGACGGGCTTGCCGAAGAGGACTTCGACCCAGGTGGCTTCCGCCGGCGCTGCACTCGGCACGACGACGGTCGCCTGCGCATCGACGGCCTTGCCGGCGCGCGCGGTGCGCCAGAGGTTGTACGCCATCATGCACATGCCCGCGAGGTACATCGAGCCGCCGACGAGGCGCATCCAGTACATCGGGCGGATGGCGTTCACCGTCTCGACGAAGTTCGGGTATTGCAGTGCGCCCGTCGAATCGACGGCGCGCCACATCAGGCCCTGCGTGATGCCGCTCACCCACATCGCGGCGACGTAGAGCAGGATGCCGAACGTCCCGAGCCAGAAGTGGCCGTCGGCGAGGCGCTTGGACCAGAGCTCGCGACCGTAGAGGCGCGGCACCATCCAGTAGAACATCCCGGCCGCCATGAACCCGTTCCATCCGAGCGCGCCCGCGTGCACGTGGCCGATGATCCAGTCGGTGTAGTGAGCGAGGCCGTTGACCGCCTTGATCGAGAGGAGTGGGCCCTCGAACGTCGCCATGCCGTAGAAGGTCACGCCAGCGGCGAAGAACTTGAGCACGGGATCGCTGCGCACCTTGCCCCAGGCGCCCTTCAGCGTGAGAAGCCCGTTGAGCATGCCCCCCCAGCTCGGCGCCCAGAGCATGACGCTGAAGATCATCCCCAGCGTCTGCGCCCAGTCGGGCAGGGCCGTGTTGAGCGGGTGGTGCGGTCCCGCCCAGATGTAGACGAAGACGAGCGACCAGAAATGGATGACGCTCAGCCGGTACGAGTAGACCGGCCGCTCCGCCGCCTTCGGCAGAAAGTAGTACATGATGCCGAGGATCGGCGTGGTCAGGACGAACGCGACGGCGTTGTGCCCGTACCACCACTGCACGAGCGCATCCTGCGCCCCACCGAAGATCGAGTAGCTCTTGAGTCCCGCGAGGACAGGTATGGCGAGCGAGTTGACGATGTGCAGGACGGCGACCGTGATGATCGTCGAGATGTAGAACCAGAGCGCGACGTACAGATGCTTCTCGGTGCGGCGCGCCAGCGTCCAGAAGAACTCGATTGCGAAGACGACCCATACGAGGGCGATGGCGATGTCTATGGGCCATTCGAGCTCCGCGTACTCCTTGCCCTGCGTGAAGCCGAGAGGCAGCGTGATGGCCGCCGCGACGATGATGAGCTGCCAGCCCCAGAAATGGATCTTCGCGAGCAGATCGCTCGCAAGACGCGCCTTCACGAGGCGCTGCGTGGAGTAGTAGATGCCGGCGAACATCATGTTGCCGACGAACGCGAAGATGACGGCGTTCGTGTGCAGCGGGCGCAGACGCCCGAAGGTCAGGTACGGCGGCAGGTTGGCCTGCCAGAACGCCAGCTGCAGCGCGACGAGCGCGCCGACGAGCATTCCCACGAGCCCCCACACGACCGAAGCGGCGACGAACCACCGAGCGATCCAGTCGTTGTAAGTGATTCGACGCGTCTCGACCGCGAGCGGCGCAGCAGCGATTGCGGGCGCTTCTGAGCTCATTTCTTCTTCTCGTCCTTGTCGAGCGGCAAGAGGGAGAGTCGGTCGGCGTGATCGAAGTCGCGTTGCCGGCAGGTGAACGCGAAGAGCAGCAGCGACCCCAGGACGAGCACGAGGCTCACGAAGACCTGGAGCACTACGACGTCCACGATGCCCTCCGCGGCGAGAGCGCGGCGACCGTGAACGCGATGGTGGTCAGGGAGCTGGCCGGCATGAGCACCGCGCAGAGGAGCGGCGACATGCGTCCTGCGAGAGCCAGGCCAACGGTGATCGCGTTGTAGACCAGGGCGATCGCGAGGTCGGCGCGTACGACTTGCGCGAGCGCGCGAGCGCTGCGCAGGGCTGAGCGGACGGGGGCGAGGCCCGGCGTGACGAAGAAGAAGTCCGCGCGCGCCGGAACGTAGGGCCGGTCCACCGCGGGCGTTCCGGAGGTGTAGGCGCGATCGATCGCAAGGGCGTCGTTCACGCCGTCGCCG